>DTUG01000223.1 GCA_012964275.1 Fidelibacterota bacterium
TTTCCATAGAATGGCCGTTTTTTTTACACTGTTATTTTTATCATAGATGGTACAATTTGAAATATAGACAATTTTCTGATTATAGTTTTGCCAAATGCCTGGTTTTGATATAGTAACTATGAATTACTATATTGTCATAAGCACCCTGGATTCAATGTATCTGCTTATTGTTTTTACCTGGTCTGGAAGACAAAATTTTAAACTCGTCAATCAGGACGTGTATAATGGATAGCAGATGAATGAATAATAATAAACCGGCTATACTTTTATTAGGTGATGGCAGGATTTTTCATGGAGGTGCTTTCGGATCCATTGGCGAAACCACCGGAGAGGTTTGCTTTAATACCGGTATGACCGGTTATCAAGAGATTCTTACTGACCCATCCTACTGCCGACAAATTGTAACTATGACCGCACCCCATATTGGAAACTGTGGTGTGAATCCGGATGATATTGAATCAGATAGTATTCAGGTTGCAGGGTTTGTGATCAAGGAAGAAACAAATATTCCATCCAATTGGCGGTCTACCCAATCAATCAGCAGTTATTTATATGATCATGGGATCGTTGGTATTAAAAACATAGATACACGAGCACTAACCCGCCATATTCGTGATGAAGGTGCTATGAATTGCATTATTTCTTCGATAGATCTTGACGCTGTCAGTTTAAAGGAGAAATTGGCAAAGATCCCATCCATGGCTGGTTTAGATCTGGCACTAGAAGTGACAGCAAAAAATTCCTATACATGGGCAAAAAATAGGACTGGAAAATATCTAGTAGCAGCAATTGATTTTGGTATAAAACGGAATATACTGCGGTTATTAGAAAGTTATGGTTGCAATGTTACAGTATTCCCGGCACAATGTACAGCTGATGAATTACTGAAGTTTAATCCAGATGGCATATTATTGTCTAACGGCCCTGGCGACCCCGCAGCAGTGACCTATGGAATTGATATGGTGAAAAAAATTTTGGGTCAAAAACCAATCTTCGGTATTTGCCTTGGTCATCAGATTCTGGCCTTAGCCCTAGGTGCCAAAACTTACAAACTTAAATTTGGTCATCGCGGAATAAACCATCCTGTTCGAAACAATGAAACGGGCGTTATTGAAATTACCAGCCAGAATCATGGATTTGCGGTTGATCTTGACAGTCTTCCGCAAAATGTGATTTCCACTCATGTGAACTTGAATGACGGAACATCGGAAGGGATACGCTGTAAGGATATTCCGGCATTTTCAGTGCAGTATCACCCCGAAGCTAGTCCCGGACCGCACGACAGCCGATACTTATTTCAACAATTCGTTGATATGATGCATGCCTAGACGACCTGATATAGAATCCATATTGATCATTGGCGCTGGACCCATAATTATCGGCCAGGCCTGCGAGTTTGATTATTCCGGTACTCAGGCCGCCCGTGCCCTAAAGGAAGAAGGATATCGCACTATTCTTGTGAATTCCAATCCGGCAACGATTATGACTGACCCCGATATGGCGAACCGTACTTACATTGAACCCATAACAGTGGAATATATTACAGCGATTATTGAAAAGGAAAACCCAGATGCAATTCTTCCAACAGTTGGTGGACAGACTGCGTTAAATCTGGCAATGGATCTTCATAGGGAAGGGATATTGGACAAGTTTAGCGTTCAACTTATAGGGGCTCAAGTGGATGCCATAGAAAAAGCTGAAGATCGGAAGCTTTTTAAGGCAGCTATGGATAATGTTGATATTAAAACAGCAAAGGGTGAATTTGTCCAAGATTGGGAGGAAGCATCAGCATTGATGGGGTCCATGAAATTACCAGTTATTATTAGACCTTCATTTACCCTTGGTGGTACAGGCGGTTCTGTGGCTTATAATTTTGATGAGTTTCAGAAATTGGTTGAAAATGGTTTAAATGCTAGCCCAATAACGGAGGTGTTGATTGAAGAATCATTATTGGGTTGGAAAGAATTTGAACTGGAGGTGATTCGGGATAAAGCGGATAATGCTATTGTAATCTGTTCAATAGAAAATATCGATCCTATGGGTGTACATACTGGTGATTCCGTGACAGTGGCGCCGGCAATGACACTCACGGACAGGGAATACCAGCAGATGCGTAACTGGGCAATTCAGTGCTTGAGAACAATTGGCGTAGAAACAGGTGGTTCCAATGTTCAATTTGCTGTAAATCCTAAAAACGGTAGGATGATTATTATTGAAATGAATCCTAGAGTTAGCCGTTCATCAGCTCTTGCGTCTAAAGCAACTGGTTTCCCGATTGCAAAGGTCGCGGCCAAACTGGCAGTAGGGTACACACTTGATGAGCTAACAAATGATATTACTGGAAAAACACTGGCAGCTTTTGAACCCACAATTGATTATATAGTCACAAAAGTACCACGCTTTGATTTTGAGAAATTCCCATCAGTTTCAGGTCACCTTGGTGTTCAGATGCAAAGTGTTGGTGAAGTAATGGCTATTGGGCGCACATTTAGGGAATCATTGCAAAAAGCTTTCCGTTCTCTAGAGGTAGGGCTTGATGGACTGGAGCCAAAAATGCCAGCAGAAGTAGATCCAGATTTAAGCCGCGTTCGTTCGTTGGACTTAACCGCTTTAAGGTATGCTACAGCTTTTCGTTTGTTAAAGATTCGCCAAGCCTTCCTTGAAGGTCAAACCGTTGAAGAACTATATAAAATTACAAAAATTGATCCCTGGTTTTTACGACATATCAAACTCCTGTCTGGTTTTTGTGGAGCGGACAACCTAAAGCTATTGAAACAAAATGGATTTTCAGATAAACAGATTGGTCGTATGCTTGGAAAAACTGAGCAAGACATTCGACAAATGCGCGATGAAGAATCGGTTTATCCATCCTATAAAGTAGTGGATACCTGCGCGGCCGAATTTATAGCTAAGACACCGTATTGTTATTCCACTTATGATGAAGAAAATGAACTCAATCCGCTGAAAGGTAGGAAAATCATTATTCTGGGGGGCGGTCCCAATCGTATTGGTCAGGGGATTGAATTTGATTACTGCTGTGTTCAGGCTGTGTTTGGATTAAAGGAACTAGGTTATAAGACTATTATGATCAACTGCAACCCGGAAACAGTAAGTACAGACTTTGATCTGGTAGACCGTTTATACTTTGAACCTGTGACCTTTGAAGATGTGTTGAATATTGTAGAATTTGAAAAACCGGAAGGTGTGCTGGTCCAGTTTGGCGGGCAAACACCTTTAAAGATTGCAAATGCTTTATCTGATGCAGGTGTTCCTATTATGGGGACATCTCCGAAAAATATTGATTTAGCAGAAGATCGGGAAAAATTTGGTCAGATTCTTAAAAAGCTGGATGTGGTATGCCCTCAATACGGTACTGGCCGTACATTGGATGAAGTGGTAATAATAGCAGATCGAATAGGTTACCCGATCTTGGCGAGGCCTAGTTATGTACTGGGTGGCCGTGCTATGGAAATTGTTTATTCCAAAAAACAATTGATTGATTATATTGCCCGTTCTGCAGATGTGACCGAAGGGCATCCTATCTTGATTGATGAGTTTCTAGAAGATGCATTTGAGTTTGATGTAGATGCACTTTGCGATAGTAAGTCTGTACATATTGGTGGCATTATGCAACAAATAGAAGAGGCAGGGATTCACTCTGGAGACTCGGCATGCGTTTTACCGCCATATCGTATTACCTCTCCCGCCATGGAAGAAATAATAAGGATCACTGAATTACTAGCCATGGAGCTAAATGTAGTAGGACTTATCAATCTGCAATTTGCATATAAAAATGGGCAAGTTTATGTCCTGGAAGTGAATCCGAGATCAAGCAGAACAGTGCCATTTGTCAGCAAGGCGATGAATGTTCCATTAGCGAAGATTGCTGCCCAGATTGCTACTGGAAAAAAATTGGTTGATTATGAATTAAAAAGATGGGATGGGAATAAGCACATAGCAGTGAAAGAGGCGGTCTTGCCATTCAATAAATTCCCGGAAGAATCTGTTTTTTTGAGTCCTGAGATGAAATCAACCGGGGAAGTAATGGGAATCTCTGCAACGTTTGGACTATCTTTCCGTAAAGCGTCAATAAGCGCTAACAGCAATATCCCGGATAAAGGAACAGTATTTATATCCGTAAATGACCAGGATAAATTGAATATTATTCCCATCGCCAGGGATTTCTACGAAATGGAGTTTAACCTTATGGCTACGAGTGGTACAGCAAAAGAATTGTCTAGAAATGGTATTACAGCAACCATCGTATTCAAAGTTGGGGAAGGTAGACCTAATGTGGTTGATGAAATTAAAAATGGTGAAATCGATTTAGTTATTAATACTCCCCTGGGAGCACAGGCAAGGTATGATGAAGAATCCATTGGTCGAGCCTGTATCCAAAAGGGGATCATGGTCATTACCACACTCTCAGGTGCAGAAGCAGCAGTGCGTGCTATTAGATCATCTGGACATCTTACTGTAAAATCCTTGCAAGAATACCATAATTAAGTTCTTATTTGCTTATTCGTGAATATTTCAATAGTATTTTCGGCTATTTAGCTACTAAATAGCCCAAGAAAGAAATAGATTTAAACGTATGCAGCCCGAAGAGTTAACTCAGTCTCCAGAAGAAGAAACCACATCTTTGGATAAGCTAGAAGAATCGATACAAGCTAATAAAGTGCTCTATGACCGTCTTCATCAATCTTTAGTTGATGAGGTTGTAGCTACTGTTGAAGATGAAGACGAAGTTCAACATTATAAAGATCAACAAAAAACCGTTGCTTGGGACTATTTAAAAAAACTTAAGCATTTTTACCAAGCAAACGACTTATTTAGGTATGCCGTGTGGTCCCTTGGCTTAATGTTAATATCAACCGCAATACTGACGATTGTTGAGTATGATCTGTTCAAGGGGGATGTTATTAGTGATATTGGAGGTGGTTTCCAATTCGGCGAGGGTGACCCTAATTGGGTTGATACGTTTTTTCATACTTTCTGGTGGTCTGTTGTAACATTTACAACGGTTGGTTATGGAGATGTGAGCCCGGTGACACACCTGGGAAAACTTCTTACGATTATAATTATGTTACTCAATTTTGGCATTGTTACATTACTTGGCGGTGCTGTGGCTTCTGTATTAGTGGCTGCGCGTCTGAAGGGAGATGATAAATTGGATGAGAATAAATTTCATGGACATATAATAATTGCCGGATGGAATCCCGCTGTGCAATCTACACTGAGATTGATTGAAGCCAATAGGGATGCTAATCCGGTAGTTATATTAATCAATGAAACTGAGGCTGAAATTGTTAAAAGAGCGGTCTCTGGCTTTGAACGCTTAGATGTTACCCATCTGTCCGAAAATTTTACGCAGGAAGCGGTTTTAAAAGATGCATTTATAGAAGAATGCGGTACATTTATGATTATGCCGGATTATTCAGGACTACTTCCCAATGAACAACCGGATGAAGATAAAACAGTTTTAACGTCCCTTACAGCAAAATCCATTTCCGACAGTATTCAGGTAGTTGCCTATATTTTAGATGAGGAATATATATCGCACTTGAAACGCGCAAATGTAAACGAAATTGTATTCCCTGATGAACATATACCTCATATGCTTGCCAAACATGTAACGGATCCAGGAGTTCCACAACTATTTGATGAATTGATTACCCAGGAAGAGCAGGATAAAGGGATTCAAGTTGTAACCATCCCTAAAGGACTGACGGGTTTAACCCATAATAAAATATCGGCATATTATAAATTCAAACATCAATGGTTATTGGTTGGATATGCTATTAGAAAGGCGGGGTTTAGCTTGGAAGATCAAATGGGTGAAAGCGGCAGTCCCTTAATCAGGAACATGATCACAGAACAGTTGGACAGTGCTGGCATAGCACTTTCCAGTGACGAGCATGTCATAGTTGAAATAAATCCATCTGATGATTATGTCATAGATGATAAACATAAAGCACTGGTATTGAGGTAGGTTTATGAGTGTCAACGCTGAACAGATTCAAAAGATAAATCATTTTAGTAAGCTCCCAGAAGATATGTGCGGCAAGATTGCAGATGTAGTGGAGTTAAAAAAGTGTAATCCAAAAACAAGGCTACTGAAAGAAGGAGATACCGGAGACACCATGGTACTTGTTTTTCAGGGGCAGGTAGAGGTTTCGAAAAATATGATGGTCAAGGCTGCCAGTGGTTTTACAATGTCCAGAAAATCAATTATTCGTCTGGAAACAACGGATCCTCCCCCAACGACTGATCCAATAACTGAACCAACTGTTGCCGTTGTTCAGGCACCTGCTTTTGGCATTGGTGAATTTTCATTAGTGCTTGATGATGCAATTCGAACCGCACATGTACATGCAATGACAAATGTAGAGTATGGTATTTTGAAGTTGGATGATTTTTCCAAAATTGTAGAAGAAAACCCTTCTATAGGTGGCCCGGTTTACTTCGAAGTGGCAAAAGCAGCTGTCAATAATTTAGCAACTGCAAGTCAGGATATTTCTAATTTAACCCAGGCTTTCTTTTTTGCTCT
>DTUG01000224.1 GCA_012964275.1 Fidelibacterota bacterium
AAATGTTTATGAAGTGATTTCAATCATTAAGTTGTTAATTTCATTTTTCATTTTTCATTTTTCATTTTTATCCATGGAATTCTATCAATAACTTATTCCAGTTAGATTTTATATAGTTAAGTACTTATATGAATTACATCACCAAGCGGCTGAAAGACCGCAATTTTTTAGTCTTGCTCGGGTCAGATATTGTCTTGTTGTTCTTAGCCTTTTATTTAAGTGTTCTGCTCCGTTATGAATTTGTTGTCCCGCCTGAGATCATTTTATTGTGGAGTTGGAAAACTTGTATAGCATTTTTAATAATCAAAATTGCTTCTTTCAAAATATTTGGTCTATACCGCGGTATGTGGCGGTATACCAGCGTCTGGGATATGGTAAATGTTTTCAAGGCAAATATTTTAGCCAGTTTATTAATTGTTATTGGTGTGGCGACCGTTTTTGGTTTCCAGGGAATTTCCAGGGCAGTGTTTGTCTTGGATCTTTTCATCTGTGCTGTACTGATAGGCTCATCCAGGCTGGGTATACGCATGTTTTTTTCTCATATTTTTCATGCAATCAAAACTGGCCATGAAAAAAATACACAAAAATTTGTGTTATTGATCGGAGCTGGCGATACTGGTCAAACTATTCTGCGACAAACCCTTCAGCAGCCCAAAGAAGGGATAGATGTTGTGGGATTTCTGGATGATAATCCAAATAAATTAGGGGCCCGACTCCATGGCGTACCGGTGATCGGTTCGGTGGCAGATCTGGAAAATATCGTAACGCAATTTGATGAAATTTTAATTTGTACACCTTCTGCCAATCGAGAACAAATGCGGACGATCATTGAAGAATGCAAAAAAACGGATAAACCATTCAAAACACTGCCATCCATATCAGAACTTGTCCATGGCAATGTATCCATTTCACAGTTCAGGGAAGTGTCTCTGGTTGATCTTCTGGGTAGGGAAGAAATTACCTTAGATGAGGAATCGATAAATGAATTTATTCACGGCAAGCGGGTCTTGATTACCGGGGCAGGGGGCAGTATTGGATCTGAATTAGTCCGCCAATGCATGAAATTTGAGCCGGCAGTGCTGGTGATGCTGGACATTAGTGAGTTAAACCTGTTTGAAATAGATCGAGAAATCATGGAGCAGAAATCTCCAATTCTATTTAAGCCGATATTATCCGATATACGCGATCCGTCAGTTCTAAATCAGGTGTTTGAGGAATTTGAGCCCCAGGTGGTTTTACATGCCGCCGCATACAAGCACGTTCCCATGCAGGAGTATTTTCCCTGGGAAGCAGTCAAGACAAATGTGTTCGGTACGACAAATCTTGCAAAAATATCTGTTAAGCATCATGTAGAAAAATTTGTATTGGTCAGCACCGATAAGGCGGTGAAGCCGGTAAATGTTATGGGCGCTACCAAGCGGCTGGCAGAAATGATTGTCCAGTCTGCTAATAGGGAGAACAATACTGAGTTTATGGCTGTTCGCTTTGGGAATGTTCTGGGCAGTTCCGGTAGCGTGATTCCTATTTTCCAGGACCAAATCAAGAATGGCGGCCCGGTAACCGTCACTGACCCGGATATGGAACGCTATTTTATGTCTATCCCGGAAGCCAGCCAGTTAATTCTCCAGGCGGGGGCCATGGGTATGGGCGGTGAAGTGTTCATCCTTGATATGGGCGAACCGATCAAAATTCTCGATCTTGCATACGAGCTTATTCGTCTATCCGGTTACGAGCCGGAGTTGGATATACCCATTAGCTTTATCGGTATTCGCCCCGGTGAGAAGAAAGTTGAAGAACTTGTATTGGATTCGGAGCAATTAGATCAAACCCGGCATGAAAAGATCCTAGTGTTAAAAGATGGCGGGATGACCGATGAATTACTGGCGGCGATTAAACCGGGCCTCAAGGATCTGGAATTAGACCTATCCCTGCACAGTGCTAATCAAATTCGAACAAAATTATCCCAACTCCTTCCGGAATATGAACCGGATCTGAGTAGTAAAGAACCGGTCTACTTAAGGATTAAAGCCCAGGCCTAGAAAACTGCAGTAATAGTATTAATGATAAATAGCCGGTTCTGCCGGCTATTTTGTTTTCCATTTGAATTTTAGCATGGTAAAAAGGATATCCCACCCATCGTAAATCTGGAGTTTTTTACCTTGCTTGCTGTCACGGCGATTATAACGAATATTGACTTCCTGGCATGGGATATTTTTTGCAGTGATGTGAGCCATGATCTCCGTTTCAATCCCAAATCCCAGGCTTTTAAGTTCAAAGGATCTGATTAAATCTGTGGGCATAGCTTTAAAACAACAAAAAATATCGGTAAATGAAGTACTAAAAAGAGAATTAAAACAGGCGTTCAGGAATTTATTTCCCAGCCCATTGATACTGAAAGGTCCCTTTTGATCGCCCGTCCAACGGACACCAACAACAGCCGTTGAATTGTTATTTTCCTCAAAATGTTGAAGAAGTGTGGGGATATCATCAACGCATACTTCCAGGTCGCCATCCATGATGATGACCAAATCCTTTTCTACTTTTTCAAGGCCAGCTCGTATGGCAGCGCCTTTTCCCTGATTATTTTCTAGAGTCATTATATCAATCCCGGACGCATTTTTTAAAATAGTATCGGTTGCATCAATACTACCGTCGTCTATGATGATGATTTGAGCGTCTTGATCTACCGATTGTAAGTCATCGAGGAGCTGCGGGAGTGTATTCTCTTCGTTATATATGGGTATGATCAGGGAATACTGCATAGTTAAAAGAATAAAGGTGGATTAGAAAAAATAAAATTGTAATCCAATATTAATTTGTAATGGAGAATGTCAATTTGGGTCACATTTTGATAATGACCTGTCGAATTTCCGTTAAACAAATGAGAATTAGTTTATTTGATGATTCCCCACGCCCAGCCGTATAATATTCTTACCCGTTTTTTCATGGTATACATTGCGGGTATCGATAATTAGAGAACAATGTTTACGGATCAGTTCAAAATCTATATTCGAATGATCGGTCACAATGATACAGGCATCAAATTCGGATACAGCATTACCATCCAGCTTTTCTAAGCTATTAATAGTTGAGCCATCCCAGATGATTGATTCCACATGAGGATCAAAATAATCAGTCTTCACTCCGGATTCTTCCAGCAGCTGCAGAATATCCAATGCCGGTGATTCCCGCACGTCATTCACATCTTTTTTATAAGCGACACCAATGATGAGTACTTTGCTGCCTTTTAATGCTTTCTGTTGCTGATTGAGCCCTTCCGTGACCAACTTTAAGACGTGCCGGGGCATGGCTGTATTTATTTCTCCCGCCAGCTGAATAAAACGGGCGTCATAATCCAGTGTTTTCAGCTTCCAGGATAAATAGTGGGGGTCGATGGGAATGCAGTGCCCTCCCAGGCCTGGTCCCGGAGAGAATTTCATAAATCCAAACGGCTTTGTGCCGGCTGCATTGATCACTTCCCATACATCCACTCCCAATTTTTCGCACATGATAGCAACTTCATTTGCCAGGCCGATGTTGATAGCCCTGAAGGTATTTTCCAGTAGTTTTACCATTTCTGCCGTTTCCGGTGAAGAGACAGTGACTACCTTTTCCACAATCGTGCCGTATACGGCCGCTCCCATATCAGTGCACTGATCCGTTATTCCGCCTATCACTTTAGGTGTGTTTTGGGTTGTGTATTCAGTATTGCCCGGGTCGATCCGTTCGGGGGAAAAACAGAGAAAAAAATCCTTGCCAACCGTGAAGCCGTTTGTTTCTAAAGAAGGTAGAATCAGTTCCCTGGTACTGCCGGGGTAGGTGGTGCTCTCCAGGATAATGATCATTCCGGGATGGATATATTTTTCCACTTCGTTCATAGCACTTACAATATAGGATATGTCCGGGTTTTTATGTTTTTTCAGGGGTGTGGGTACACAAATGGAAACGGAATCTAATTTTTTTGTTGCCGCAAAATCAGTAGTAGCATTTAAATTTCCATCAGATACAGCTGATGCCAATGCATTATCACTCACATCCTGGATATAGTTATTCCCGGCATTGATCATTTCCACTTTTTCGGTGTTTACATCTATTCCGGTGACCTTAAATCCGGCGCGGACAAACTCCATAGCTAGGGGCAGGCCCACATACCCCAGCCCAATTACGCCTATGTTAGCAGAACGGTTTTCGATTTTCTTTTTCAGATCCATAGAGATAATTTAAAACGTTTGGTTGGTTTATGGAAAAGCGGCGGAATTTATTCGTATTAGCACGCTGATGGTTATGTAAATTTTGTTTATTATTTTGATTAGTTTGGTAATGTATGTTTGGTGATTTGGATTGGCGCCTGAGACTCGCTGGTGGTTTCATAATGATTGCTGGTGCAGCCATGGCAGGCAAGGTAGGTTTTGATCTTCGAGATGCTGGTGAAGCATATAGCCATATCTGGGTACTTGCTCTCCTTTGCCTGTGGGGCGGAAGTGACTGGATATTGAAATCGTTTAAGTAAGTTTTATGAAAAGATCGCAGGTAATAGTTTATCTATTTCTGTTGATCGGATTATGGCTGTCGCGCTATTCCAAATTAACCCGACAGCATCCCGAAGTAATGACTCCCCCCTCCGCTTATAGACAACCCCAGGAGGTCACTGTGCATGGAGATATTCGTTTTGATGATTATGGTTGGCTCAGGGAAAAGGACACCCAGCCGGTATTGAATTATCTTAAAGCAGAAAATGAATATACAGCAGTTAAATTAAAGCATTTAGGGAGTTTACGGAAAGAACTATACCAGGAAATGCGCAGCCGTATCAAGGAAGATGACAACACTGTTCCCTATAAATACGGGGATTATTTTTATTACACCCGTACTGAAAAAGGGAAGCAGTATGATATTTATTGTAGAAAGTATTTATTCCAGGATGATGATGAGGAGATCACGCTGGATTTGAATGTCATGGCAGAACATCACGATTATCTTGTCCTGGAAGCATACAAGGTCAGCCCTGACCACCAACTGTTAGCTTTTGCTTATGATACCTCCGGTGCCGAATTCTTTGAATGCCGCATAAAGGATTTAAAGACTGGCAATATACTGGGCGATCGCCTTATGAACCTGGCTGGGCCCATGGAATGGGCCAATGACAATAAAACCCTGTTTTATGTGACTTTGAACGATGCCCAGCGCCCATTTCAGCTGTGGCGGCATGTACTGGGTTCGGATCAGTCCGATGATATTTTGGTCTATGAAGAACCAGATGACCGGTTTCACATGGGTTTGACCCGCTCAAAAAGCGGTCAATACCTGGCCATGGACCTGGGGAGCAATATCACCACGGAGGTGCGTGTTTTGGATCGGGATAACCCCCGCGGTAATTTTAAGACTCTTATTCCCCGCGAGAAGGGAGTGGAATATTACGTCTATCTTCACGATAATGATTATTATGTCCTGTCCAACAAGGATGCGCCCAATTTCAAATTAATGCGCCTGCCCATAATCGGTGGTAATTCTACAGTTGTTTTGCCCCACCGTGAAG
Source organism: Fidelibacterota bacterium (assembly GCA_012964275.1). Lineage (GTDB taxonomy): Bacteria > Fidelibacterota > Marinisomatia > Marinisomatales > UBA1611 > UBA1611. Next base: position 5,537 of record DTUG01000224.1, read on the forward strand.
ATACTATGCTTGAAGACGTGAGTATGTTTCAGAACCATTTGGCTCTCCTGGAGCGAATAAATGGCAGACTGCAGATCCGACTTTTGCGGATAAATAATGGCCAGTGGCTGTCCATTTCAATGAATGAGGAACTATACTCTCTTTATTTCAGCTGGAATAAAGACTGGTATTCAACTTTTGTGCGCGTTGCCTTTAGTTCATTTATTACTCCTTACTCAATCATTGATATTGATTTAATGTCTGGGGAGCAGACACTGAAAAAGCAGGATCAGGTTCTGGGTGGCTATGATCCGGCGGAATACACTGTAACAAGGCTTTGGGCACCAACCCATGATGGACAGAAGATTCCCCTTTCAATTTTGTATCGCCACAACCTGAACCTTATGGGTAAAAATAATTGTATACTGTACGGGTATGGTGCTTATGGGGAAAATTACGATCCGTGGTTCTCCTCCAATATTTTTAGTCTGGTCGATCGCGGGTTAGTGTTTGTCCGTGCTCATATTCGCGGTTCATCTTACCTGGGTCGGCGATGGTACACAGATGGAAGAATGGGGCATAAAAAGAATTCCTTTCGAGATTTTATCTCCGCTGCTGAATATCTGATAGATGAAGGAATCACTACACCGGATAACCTGGCCATTTACGGGGGCAGTGCAGGGGGTCTGCTCATCGGAGCTGCAATAAACATGCGGCCTGACCTCTTTAAAGCGGCTGTGGCCGATGTTCCCTTTGTGGACGTTGTCAACACTATGCTGGATGAGTCAATTCCATTAACAGCCATTGAATTTGAAGAATGGGGCAATCCTCGGGATAAGGAAATGTATGATTACATGTTGTCCTATTCACCCTATGATAATGTCAGTGAGCAGGATTATCCCCATTTACTGGTTCTGGCTGGGTATAACGATCCGCGGGTTCCCTATTGGGAAGCAGCCAAATGGACCGCAAAAATAAGAGCCATGATGACACCATATTCCCTGGCTCGATCCCGTAACATCCCA
>DTUG01000225.1 GCA_012964275.1 Fidelibacterota bacterium
ACACTATTTCTGTAGAATCCCAAACACCGTTCCCTTCACCCTCATAACCTGTTCCAGGTTCCTGGTCATCGCCATCATCAAGAAATACTTCGCCCTCGAACCACTCCGTCCAGATGCTGTCCCGAACACCATTGATATAATACCCTTCGCTTTTTTTCGATTGGTTAGAATGTTTTTCCACTACTAAGCTGTCGTTCTGGGCTTTTCCCAGGGACAAGAGCATCACAGCGAAAACAAGATGTTTACGTATTTTCATGAGCATATTTTTTGTTAGGGGATGTCGTGGATGAACAAAGATTCATCCCCCTCGGATACCTTTTACTTCCTAAAGTTAAGACAACCGAGGCATAAAGTCAAAAAAATGTAAAAATATTAATTTCTCTTGTTCAAGCGGAGCCAGAAACTTTGCCCAAACTTATCATTGAGGTTAATTAACCCTTCATTGGCGTTATTTGTACCTAAAAAAGTAGTCTCTGTCTCAAATTTATTATTGGTTCTCAGGTATCCGCCACCGTCTTTTCCGTTTCCAATATAGGTGGTCATTTTCCCGAACTGGTTATAGGTGCGCAGGTAACCGTTGCCTAAAAATGTTCCTGTTTCACCAGTCAGGTCATAAATGCGTAACTGTCCCGAGCTATCGGCTCCAGTACCTACATAAATACTTTCCTGGCCATTGAAATTATAGGTCCGCAGATAACCCCCTCCGCTTGTTCCTGTCCCTAGGAATATAGTGCGTTCACCAAATTGATTATATGCCTGTAAATATCCGTCTCCCAGATAGGAGCGTGTTTCACCCTCTTTATTGTATATTCGTAACTGGCCAGAATTGTCGGAACCTGTACCGAGATAAGATGTTTCCTTACCACTATTATTATAGGTACGGATGTATCCTCCGCCCAAACGGCCCGTTCCAACATAAGCTGATTCATCACCGTTGCCGTTATAGGCTCGAAGATACCCACCACCATCTTTCCCTGTTCCTACAAACAAGGTGGGCTCACCGAACTGATTATATGTCTGCAAATAGCCATTACCCAGATAGCCCATGATTACACCTCGGTCATCTTCAACAGTAATGCTTTTTACCACTAGATGGCCCAGCTCATCGGTTTCTGTCCTGAATCCGTAAATAGCTAAAAGAAGCAGGGTGACCAGTATGCCAATTATTGCGCTTTTGGTATCAATGACTTTCATGAGACCTCCAGGTGTTTGCTGTCATTGAGGTAATAAACAGTGAATTTACTCATATTCGTAAGTTATTACGCTGATTGGAATTATTTCATCATCCTTTCCGGGACGTAACATATCATAATCATTGATTTGAATTAACCAACCCTTCAAATCGTAAGTCAGGGTTCTTTTTTGGATTAGATGGCTTTTATCATCAAAATGCGCTTCCACAATATGCCGCTGATACTGATCTACGCGGATCTCTTTCCGAAAGATAAGTTTTTTAGAAGAATCCGCTAGAATTTCCGTTATGCGTGATTCTGTATCATGATAGATTCGGCTGAGGGTTTTCATTAATGTACCATCAGACTGGAAAGTATTAACCTTTATGTTGCGCCCATAGAGATCATATTCATAGCTCTTGGATTTAATGGCTCGTCCGAACTGCCCTATGCTGATTTCTTCTTTTAATGATCCGGATGGATTATACGCGTAGGTAGTTCTAGACATCAATGATGGATCAAAATACTCTTGTTCTTTATTCCGAACTCCAAGACTGTCGATTCTATAAGTGGTTATTTCAATAACAAACCCATCGTAAAGTTCCTTGTGTTCTAGTATCAGACCGGTTTGGTCATAGGAAAACACCTCTCCCCACCCCAGCTGCCTCGGCCCTTTTTCTTTTATTTTTGCCGTAATCTCTTCCTGAATCCTCGCTGCTGCCTCATCTTCTGCATCTCGTGATTCAGTCATCATGGCTTCCTGGAGATTTTCTACTAGGTTGTCTAAATTGTCTATCGGAATGTTCTTCTCATTGTTGATGGCTTTTGATGGATCAAATCGCGTTTTTTTTCTTAACCGTCCAAATTCATCAAATTTATAAAATTCTTTCCATTTTAATGAATCAGGATGAGTATGTAGTGCTTTGCTAACCAATTGTCTGCTTAAATCATATTCGTATTTGAATTGCATCAAAAAGTGTTGATTTGGCGTTCGGATAAGTCGAACTCCCTCGCGAGGCCCGGATACATAAACATATTTACTATTCAGAGGGATATTGTGCACATATAATGTACTGTCAAGTGTTTGGCCGCCGCTGCTATACCGAACAACAGTTGATTGTTCTAATTCCCTTGTTTCTGTTCCAAAGTTTTGAGTGATGGAATACGTTTTAACTGTCTTGGTACGAACGCCTGTTAGCGCCATTAACAGGCATGGAATGACAGAAAGAGTAATAATCCTAAGATGCTTCATCCTAATAGTTTAGCCGCCCCCTGAATGATTTCAAACTGACAATTACACATGCATGAGTATGAATAAAATCTAGATAAACAGCTAAAGAAATTATTTGTTTTGATAAAATTAGCATCATTATGATTTAGCCCTGTTTTAACTCAATGCATAGAAAAATAAACATTAACTTGATTATATTATCAGGAAAAGTACAATCAATTTCTACGATATAAAGTGAAATATTAATATGTGCTAAATGCTATAACTATCTAAATTATAGGGAGATAGGCATTATTATTTTAATATTGACATTAAGAAGAATAATGTTATAATATCTACTAATCGGCATCTGCCGATAAAATAAAGCGGAGCCCACGATGAGAGGTAAAATACTGCATCTAACACTATTTTTGCCCCTGCTGACGTTGTTAGCATCTGAATCGGTGCTTAGAGACATCAAGTACAATGTTAAAAGCAACGGCATCATGTTGAGCTTGGATTATACATATCCAATCCCGGACGATAATATCATTGGATGGAAATCTGACCGCAACTGGCTCTATGTTACTCTTCTGGGCGTTAAACCACCTTTAACACAGGTGCCAAAACAAACCTTTAACGGCCATATCAAGGAAATTGTTATAGATGATTTTGATGAATCGGTACAGATTGCTATCCTAATGGCAAAACCGATTCAATGGTATGATATAATCAATTCACAAGGTTCAGCATCTTCTTTAATTTTTATACATACTGAATTAGCGAAATCAAAACTTTCATATCTCAAACAGTATTTAGACCAAAATGGGGAGTCGGTTTTCTCGCATGTTTCCCGGGAAGGATTTCCTGTCTATAATACTGATTTTAAGAGCGCTTTTGAAAAAGCCCGGAATGAACTAGGTCCAAATTCTCTGTTCAAATATAAGGGGAAACTGTATCACACGAATCATCCCGGTGAACCAACTGGAGAATTAATCTCTGGCCTCAAAGAGGATAAAGAATCACTCAATAATTATTTTGACCAGTATGCCGTAGCTTATAAAGAAAACAGTGAAGCTGAGTGGGATGATGGACTGTCGTTTCAACCTCCAGAATCTGAAAGTATTCTAGAACAGGAATCAGATGAATATTTTATTGATAAAGAGTCCGGTGAAGAACTAGTAGAATGGACTGATTTTTCTGATCAACAAGATGAACCATACTCTGAAAAAGAATTGATGGCTGAATTAACTGAACACTCTTTAACTGGGGATGAAATAAAAAGCCCCATAGAACAATCGCAAAAATTATCTTGGTGGCAAAGACTGCCGTTTTTCTCCAAAACAGAGAATGATATATTAAGAAAAAATAGAAAAATTGATGAAAGATATCTTTTCCTCGGGCAATCTGCGATAAGAGTGGATACAAATATTGATGGTGTACCCATTTATATTGATGGGCGGTATGTGGGGCACACACCGTTGTCAAATCCTATCCAGGTTGAACCGGGCTGGCACCAGGTAAGCGGATTCTCACCCCAATATTTAATGTACTTGAATACTGGCACCATCTCCTATGTAGACAACGATCCCATGCTCCATAACCAAATGTTTGGAACAGAGACCATTTATGTAGAATCTGGAAAGATAGCAAGATCGGAAATGAGATTTGATTATGTAGGACCATCTTTACCTGTTAGAAGGAAAAACGGTGGATGGCTTGTGGGTTTTCCAATTGTTATATTGTTCTTTGAATTATTGGCTTGGGGCACAGTATAGATCTTTAGTACTCTGGACCCCTGTCATTTAAAAAGTTAACTGCTTTCCCCATATATTTTTTTGTATTGTTTCTTTGTGGGGGGTAATGTTTGACTGTCCCGTTGTCCATTTCCTTAAATAATATTGTATGTTATTTAATGATAATAATTTTTAATCATGGATATTCATAAAAAGATCACATCCTTTATTCTATCTCAAACCGTAGATCCTCAATATCGCAAAATTGGCCTGGAAGAAGAATGTATCATATATACAAAAGACCTTGATCGAATACCGGTCAATCCCACCAAACAGTATTCTGCAACTGATTTAGTCAATGAAATGAATCAACTCTCAATTGAGAATGGAATATACTCGCTGGAACCAGGCGGACAGCTGGAATGGTCCAGCCCGCCTTTTGAAAATTTGAATGATTTGTCTACGGCACAGTTAAACCACCGCAAGTTGTTGAATGAAACTACAGATCATCACGATTTAATTGTACTGAATTGGGGAGTAGAACCAAGATTTGCTCCCGACGATATTGATTTGATCGATCAGCTCAAGTATCGGCTCATGAGTGATCATATGGAAACAGCTGGCACCCTGGGAAAATGGATGATGCGCAATACCGCCAGCATTCAAGTAAACTTTGATATCACGGATAAAAAAGATGGAGAGGAAATGGTTTTTTTGGCCGATTGCCTACAACCTATTTGTGCTTATCTTTTTGCTAATAGCCCGTTTTATAAAAACAAACCAACTGGCACTGAAAATGTCCGTAATGTGATTTGGGAGCACACAGATAATCATCGGTGCCGAAACTTGATTGACCATGGTATTAATTCACCTAATAATCTTATCCAAAACTATATTGAGTATATGATGGACGTCATAGGGATTTTTCAACTGAACTCTGCTAATGTGCTTGAAGCCGCTGACGGGACACTGGGAGACCGGCTAATAAATTTATACGTTAATGGAAAAATCCGAGAGGCTGATATTCAGACAGCTCTTCACCAAATATTTACTAATGTGAGATTTAAACACCTTGTGGAGGTTCGTGGGGCAGATCGGCCGCCGTTAGGTTATGAATTGGCGCCGGTCGCGTTTTGGACGGGATTACTTACAACTGAAAAAATACGTGAAAAAGCTCTCGATGTGGTGAAGTATTGGTCAGATGGGGAACGCCTTTCTTGGAACAAAGCAGCTTTGAATTTGGATTCATCTCAAACAGGTCCCGATGGTAAAACGTTTGGTTTTTGGAATGAATGGGCTGGAGAATTAGCCATGGAGGGATTGTTCGAAAGAGAAAAAGATGAAGAATCTCTTTTTGAACCCTTTTTTAAATCTATACTCTCTGAAGGACCATTTAGTTTACAGACCCAAAGTGACTTTGTAGAGAGAGAGACAACATTGAAAGAATACATTTATGAACAGTAAAATTTTGCACAATCTCATCTGGATGCCGGTTTTTCTTATTGGTCTGCTTACTATTTTTTTAGGACTTGGGTGGTTATTGCATCCAGAACCCTGGATATTAGACCGTCTCCCTAATGAAATTCTTTTAAAGATATCTTTTGAAGAATTATTTGCTGCAAATATCAATGCACATCTTCCAGATTATTTACGAGTGATCTACAGATTTTTCGGCTGGTGGGTAGTTTCAATTGGTTTGCTTGTGGTAATATACGTTTACGTTACCCGCATGGGGACCGATACAGCAAGAAATTCTATTCTTGTTGCAATTTTTATTGTATTGGCGGGTGTCTATCTACTTATTTTCCGTTTTATTCCCAAAACACCATTTTTATATGGTATTTTCAGCATTACAGCACTTTACTTGCTTAGTCTGTGGGCATCTAGGCAGATTCGTTAATTATAAGGATGGGTTTGACGGTTATTTGCCACCCTTTTATTCACCAATTTTATTTATTAAAGAAGGTATTGCCCCCATTTGACATGCACTATTTGGATCGTGGCTCGCATGGTGGCCAAATCCAATTTCAATGACACTAGCCATCCTGATTCTTGCTGGCTCGCTATCTTTTCGGATGACCTGTTACTATTACTCTGGTGAGTCTGCGGGCGTTGATTAAATTGAATAAGGGAAAAAACTGAGATCCGCTTGATTTTTCATAATAATTAGGAACAAATATTTCACATCCAGTATTGTAATTTCTTCTGGGATTCAATTATGACCTCGGAGATAATCCTTACTTAACGAAATTCAAAATGATTACCAGTCACGATATTGTTATGGTAGGTGGGGGCGGAGCCGGTCTGCGGGCGGCCATTGCCATCGCCGAAACGAATCCAAACT
>DTUG01000226.1 GCA_012964275.1 Fidelibacterota bacterium
GTAACCGCGGGACAGTTCAGGCCGAAGTGAATATTCAGCACTAATGTTTAAGAATCCATTATCGGATAGTGGTAACCCGATATTGGCAGCAGCGGTAATATCTCTTTCACCACCCCGGCCGTTTTCGGCAGTCATCCACTGGCCATTTGTGATCTCGAATTCAATACCTTCATTATTGTCTTTTAAAATAAAGTTCATTACACCGGCAATGGCGTCTGAACCATATTGTGCTGATGCGCCATCGCGAAGAACTTCAAGGCGTTTTACCGCAATACTTGGGATCATACCAACGTCAACAGCCTGGGCTCCCACATTCATGGCTGCACCAAAGTGTGAAATAAGAGCTGAGCGATGGCGGCGTTTGGAATTCATCAATACCAGGATATTATCAGGTGGCAACCCCCGCATCGAAGTAGGTCTTACAAATGCTGCACCATCACCTGTAAGCGGTGTAGCGTTAAAAGATGGTATCTGATTCTTCAGTGTTTCAGTGAAATCACCATTCCCCTGGCGACGCAGTGTCTGACTATCAAAACCATCGATAGGTGTGGGGGACTTCATGGCTGTCCGTCCCGCAGTACGGGTACCCGTGACTAGAACTTCAGCACCAATCAATGCTGATGATGCCAATGAAAAATTCACTGTTGCGCCAGTTTCACTGACTGTAACTGACTTGGTCTCTGATTCGTAGCCTATGTAAGATGCCACTACGCTGTAAGTGCCAGGTATAACATCGGAAATTGCATACGCACCGTTATCATCGGTTGATGCACCTAAGGCTGTTCCTTCCAATGCTACGTTCGCTCCAGTAAGAGAATTTCCGTCAGTATCTGTAACGGTTCCACTCACAGACTGGGCAAGCAAAGGGAAGGACATTATAAAGGCAATAAAAAACCCGAAGATTTTTCTCATGATACTCTCCTTGTGTTGTTTATGATTTATGATTTGCAAAGATGGTTTTTCAGGTATGTGTTTATTGCAAACTCCTTAAATCTATGCCCGTCTAGAATAAGGTGACAAGAAAAATTATATGTTTAGTTAAGAAGGGATTTATAATATAAAGGTTATATCATAGTTGCTTGTACCTATTCTTCGGTAAAAAATAATATTTCGGGATTTCCGTTTTCTAAAATATATCCGCGGTACATCCCAGGAGTATTAAAAGACATGGCAATTTGTCCTCGATGATCCAATGCAATAAGCCCGCCAGTTCCGCCGTGATCGGTGAGTTTATCTATAACTTTTTGAACAGCACGATTAACCGGCATCCGACGATATTCCATAAGTGCAGATACATCGTAGGCGATATTTCCACGAATAAAATATTCACCTTCACCCGTGCAGGAAACAGCACAGGTCTTGTTATTCGCATAGGTCCCTGCACCGATAATCGGGGAATCCCCGATCCGGCCCCAGCGTTTATTAGAGAGACCGCCGGTTGAAGTACCGGCTGCCAGGTTGCCATATGTATCCAATGCCACACAGCCAACCGTACCATGTTTTTCTTTGACCTTTTCCGATTGTTCTTGGCGGCGCTGCTTGGTAGAAAAATAATTTGGGTCAACGATCTCTAAGCCTGCTTCTTTGGCAAAATGATCTGCCCCTTGGCCTGCCAGCAGTACGTGCCAGGTTTCTTCCATCACTTTACGAGCAGCAGAAATTGGATTTTTTACTGTTTTTACACCGGCCACAGCGCCAGCCTGAAGGGTGCTGCCATCCATGATGGATGCATCCAGTTCATTGGTTCCTACACTAGTGAAAACAGCGCCTTTCCCGGCATTGAATAGTGGTGAATCCTCCATGATACGGATCGTGGACTCCACTGCATCCATTGATGTGCCGCCGTTTTTCAGTATGGCATACCCTATCTGCAGTACATCTTCCATGGTAGTCCGGTATAAAACTTCTTTTTCAGGGCTCATGTTTTCCCGGGTGACTGAACCTGCGCCGCCATGAATAACCAAAGCGAATTTTTGTGGGGTTTTCCCCCAGCTGTGTTGTGGTGTTGCCAAGCATAATGAGGCAAATAAACAGAGCAGGGTCCGATTCATGCCATATTGTCCTGGATAGCCGTTAAGAGCTTATCAGTTGACACGCGGTCCTGGTGCTGGGTATCGCGATATCGAAGGGTTACGGTGTCGTCCTCGATGGTTTGATGATCTACGGTAATCCCGAAGGGAGTGCCGGCCTCATCCTGTCGGTAATAACGTTTGCCGATAGATCCCTGCTGATCGTACAGTACGCTGAAATGTGGTTTGAGGAAATCTACGATATTGCGGGCTTTTTCCGGCAAACCGTCTTTTTTCACCAGAGGGCAAACAACCGCTTTCATTGGTGCCAATTGCGGGTGGAATTTCATGACCGTGCGGTTGTTTTCCTTATCTTCCCAATAAGCGTCAGCCAGTACTGCCAGCAACATGCGGTTAAGCCCAGCGGATGTCTCAATGATATAAGGTAGAAAACGCTCATTAGTTTGCTGATCAAAATATTTCAGGTTTTTGCCGGAAAACTCTTCGTGGCGAACCAGGTCAAAATCATTGCGATTATGCACCCCTTCTATCTCCGCCCAGCCAAAGGGGAATTCATACTCGATATCCCAGGCCTCCTTGGCATAGTGGGCCAGTTCATCTGGTCCATGCTCATGAAAACGGACTTTATTTTCAACAATTCCCAGACTGTCGGGATAAAACCGGAATCGTTTTTCTTTCCATTCCTTCATGGCATCATTATCTGAATCCGGTTTCACAAAATACTGCATTTCCATTTGCTCAAATTCCCGGGTGCGAAAAATAAAGTTCCGTGCCACTATCTCATTGCGGAATGCCTTCCCGATCTGGGCAATCCCAAATGGAATTTTCATTCGCATAGCTCCCTGGACGAGCTGATAATTCACGTAGATACCCTGGGCGGTTTCCGGTCGCAGATAAGCAACCGAACTTGATTCTTCTACCGGGCCAACATGTGTTTCGAACATGAGGTTGAATTGTCGGGGCGATGTCATTTTGCCCGTGGTGCCGCATTTGGAGCATTTTACCTGATTCCAATCTGCATCTTCAATATTTGCGACCAACTCATCAGCCCGGTACCTGGCTTTGCATTGCTTGCAATCCACCAGTGGGTCATGGAACTCGCTCACATGCCCCGATGCTTCCCAGACCCGAGGATGCATGAGAATTCCACTATCTAGTCCAACAATGTTTTCATGAACCCGGGTCATTTCTCGCCACCAGAGTTGAGAAATATTATTTTTTAACTCAGTTCCTAAGGGGCCATAATCATAAACTGCCCCAAAACCACCGTAGATTTCCGAACTTTGGAAAATAAAACCCCTGCGTTTACAGAGAGACACAATTTTTTCAATGGTCTTATCCATGGTTAAATACCGAATGAAGACTGTTTAAGCTTTGATGAATTAGGAGCCTTTCAACACTTGCTGAAAAAATCTATAACGATTTTAATCCAGTTCTTTCAGTTCACGCTCAATCTCATCATCGAATGGAATATCCGACGGGGTAAAAGTTACCGACTCCGGTTCTGCTTGGGGAGTTTTTAAATAGATGAAAAGGACCCCAATAGCGAGCAATCCCACTAACACCGGGGCAACCCATACCATAACGTTAAATCCTTTCGCAATGGGGACCGCTAGGATTCGCTGGCCATAGAGACCAACGAAATAATCAAGAATCTCCTGCTTGCTTTTACCCTGATTAATAAGATTATCAATCTGATCTTCCATCTCCGGGTTATGATCAAGGTCGTAGACTGTTCCTGCCCAGCAACAGGGTGACATCAAACTTTTTTTTATGTCCATGGCAGCATCTTCTTCCGCATAAAGAAAACCAAAAAGAAAAAGAATATTTATTAGTTTCATTTTTTTCTTTTTCGCCGCGGACGTTTGGGCGCAGCCCTTTTTGCATTGATAAGTTCAACGGCTTCGTCCAGGGTTAATGTCTCCGGGTTATGATCATTTTTCAGGGAAGCATTCACTTTTCCATCAGCAACATAGGGACCGTATCGGCCATCTTTGAGGATCAATTCTTCGCCAGTTTCCGGATGGTTGCCCAATTTTCGAAGCTCGCTGCTTCCCTTGGGTCGTTTTTTTAATATATCTATCGCTTGCTCAAGAGTGACATTTAATGGGGTTATATCCCCCATGAGCTTTCCATTGGATTTTTCCATTTTAATATAGGGTCCATACCGGCCATAATCGGCTGTGATTGGTAGCCCTGTTTCCGGGTGGATTCCTATAGTCCGGGGCAATGCCAGCAATTGTAGGGCAAGGTCCAGGTTCACTTTATTGAGTGGAGTTCCTTTGGGAATTGCCTTTCGCGTTTTGGTATCACCGAGCTGTACATAATGACCGTAAGGCCCTTTCTTAACCCAGATATCCTGATTGGTTTCTGGGTCCAGCCCAAGAGGCTCATCTTCTCCAGCATCATTAAAAATATCTTCTATCGCATCAGTTGTTAGGTCACCAAGGTATAGATTTTCTGGTATGGAACGGGTTTCATCATTTCGCCGAAGAAACGGTCCATATCGTCCAATTCTGCCCTCCGTCATTTCAGCCAAGACATCTGGCAACGTAATGGTGCAGGCCCCTGCAATATCCACTTTTTCTTCCAACATTTTTTCCAGTCCTGTAAATCTTTCACCACCATAATAAAATTTCTCCATGAAGGGGACAGCTTCTCGCTCGCCTCTTGAGATCTCGTCCAATCCGTCTTCCATTTTTGCCGTGAATTCCCTGCTGACCAATGTCGTAAAATGATTTTCCAAAAGTTGAGTCACGGCCACCCCAAGAAATGTGGGTGATAACTTTCCTTTTTTGCGATGTACATATCCACGGCGCACAATTGTATCAAGAATAGATGCGAATGTAGAAGGTCGGCCTATACCATTGGCTTCCATATCTTTAACTAATGAAGCTTCTGTGAATCTCGCTGGCGGTTTTGTGGTATGTGTTTGTGCTTTCAGGGATGTACATGATAATGAGTCGTTTTTTTCCAATTCAGGGAGTATCCTTTCCTTATCGGCCAAGTCTGCTTCAGGGTTATCGCGCCCCTCAACGTAGATTCGCATATATCCAGGGAAAATGATAATCTTACCGTTTGCCCGAAATTCAGATTTCTGGTTTTGAATCATTACCGTAGTTTGCTTGAGTTTGGCGGGAGGCATCTGGCAGGCTACAGTACGTTTCCAGATCAGGTCATACAGTTTTGCAGCATCTTCTCCCAATGTAGATTTGACATCTTCAACGGTACGGAATTGGCGGTGTGCTGGACGAATAGCTTCATGAGCTTCCTGCGCATTTTTTACTTTTGTTTTATAACGATTGGCTTTTCCAGGCAGATAATCATCACCGAAAAGATTAGCAATGACCTGTCTGGCACCGACAATAGCTTCCGCTGAAAGGTGTGTTGAGTCTGTTCTCATATAGGTGATGAACCCATTTTCGTATAGTTGTTGAGCTAGGCGCATGGTGCGTCGGGCAGATAACCGTAATTTCCGTGCAGCTTCCTGCTGAAGTGTGCTGGTGGTAAAGGGTGGTCGCGGCCGGGAAGTCCGCGGTTTTTCTTCAATATTCGAAACGGTCCAGGCTCCTGATTCAAGCTCTTTGACCAGTTGTTCAGCCTGCGATTCGCTTAATAGAATAGAATCCGGCTTCGTTAGTTCACCTGTTGCAGGGTCAAAATCTTTCCCGGTTGCAATACGCGTTTCATTTAGCCGTACCAGGGTTGCTTCGAAGGATAAAGTATCTTCCTGTTTTTGTAATATTGCCTTGAGATCAAAATATGTAGACTGCCTGAATTGCTGTCTCTTTCGGTCTCGATCAACAATAATTTTAACCCCAGCTGACTGCACCCGTCCGGCTGAAAGCGCATTCTCTACGAAACTCATATTTTTTTGAAGAGTAGCCCATAAAACAGGTGATACTTTATAGCCTACTAAACGATCAATAATACGACGGGTTTGTTGCGCCCTGACCAGATTATCATTCAGCCCGCGGATATTTTCCATGCCTTTTTTAATGCCGGCCTTGGTGATTTCTGTAAATTCAACCCGCTCCAACTTATCAGGCGGGATTTCGCTGGAGAGGTGAGCTGCGATTGCTTCGCCTTCGCGATCCGGATCTGTAGCAATCAAAACACGAGCCGCATTTTTACTTTTTCGTTGCAGTTCCTGGATGAATTGTTTCCGATCGGGCAACACTGTAAGTGTCATGGTAAAATCGTTTTCAATATCAACCCCCAGTTCCTTGTATGGTAAGTCCTTCACATGACCAACACAGGCAATTACCTCATACTCGCCATCTAAGTATTGTTCGATCGTTCGTGCCTTAGATGGTGATTCGACCACAAGCAAAGATTT
>DTUG01000227.1 GCA_012964275.1 Fidelibacterota bacterium
GATCAAGGATATGTAAGCAAAAATTCCGGCTATTTCAATTCAAACAATCAATAAACAAAATGGACTGACTATTATTACGCTGGAATACCCAAAAGCCAGTGATCCCCGTCCAGATATATTTAATTATGCAGTTAAAAATAATTGGACCATTCTAGAAATGGCGGTTTCAAAACAGAATCTTGAAGAAATTTTCAGAAACCTGACCAAAAATGGAGTTTCTGAAGGTGCATAACACCTTAGTAATATTTCGCCGGGAATTAAAATCATTCTTCGATAGTCCCATGTCCTACGTAATCCTGGTGATATTTGCCGTCGTTACCGGGTATTTCTTTACCAATACATTCTTTCTCTATGGGCAATCGGACATGCGTGCCTTATTTGGAATTGTACCTCTGGTCTATCTCTTTTTTGTCCCTGGAATTACAATGAGTTTAATCTCACGTGAGAAGGGACTTGGAACGATTGAAATTATATCCACCTTGCCAATCAAGGATCGGGATATTGTCCTAGGCAAGTATCTGGCAGGATTTAGCCTGGTACTTATAGCACTGCTTACAACATCACTACACTACATTACTCTCATTGCTGTGGGAAATGAGATTGATCATGGAGCCGTCTTCACAGGTTATCTGGGCCTGGCATTGGTTGGCGGTGTTTATGCCTCTATAGGATTATTTGCCAGTGGATTGACTGATAATCAGGTGGTCTCATTTATCATTGCTATTGCAATTGTATTCGTATTCTGGCTAATGGACAAAATGTTGATCTTTGTACCTGATTCCCTAGCAGGAATTGTGCAGTATATGAGCGTTGAATTCCACTTATCAAACATTTCCAGGGGGGTGATAGATACTAGAAACCTTATCTATTTTTCTTCCGTTATTGGATTTTTTCTTTTTCTTACAACCCGGTTGGTTGAATCTCGCCGTTGGAACTAAAAGTTGCTGACTAAAAATAAAAACTCATTTTTATTGTATTCGTTGCTTTTGCTGGGATGTCTCCTACTCCTAAATCTTATTGGGCGCAATTGGTACAAACGTTTTGATCTCACTGATAATAAAGTGTATTCACTTTCAAGTTCCAGTAAAAATGTGATTGCGAAGATCGATGATTTACTGACAATGAAAGTATATTTTTCAGATGACTTGCCGAATGAGCTCGGAAACACAAAACGTTTCTTACAGGATCTTCTTGAGGAGTACGCTGCCTACTCCAAAGATAATATTCGCTTTTATTTTACCGTTCCTGAATCAAGTGATGATCTGGAGAATGAAGCAAGAAAAGATGGTATTCAGCCTGTACAGATGCAGGTGGTCGAAAATGATAAACTGGAAATCAAAAGGGTTTATTTGGGTATGGCTCTGCTTTATGAAGACAAGAAGGAAACCATACCGGTTATTCAAACAACAACAGGGTTAGAATATTTGATCACGACCAAAATAAAGACCTTAGTAGATAAGGATAAAAAGACAGTTGGACTTGCAAATCTTGATTCAGATGCTGAAATAAAAACACAAAATCTGACAGCACAATTAAGACAGCATTATAATGTAAGAAACGTAGATGTAATCACCCCAGTGAATGATGAGATAGATGTGCTGTTAATCAATGGTGTCACCGATACACTGGATTCTCTAATCGCTGAAAATTTAGATACCTTTTTAGGTAGTGGACGTGGTGTTTTGTTTGCCCAATCTGGAGTAGCCACTGATATGCAAATTCAACGGGCTTCTATTATAGAATCAGATGTTTTTGATTTTCTCCAATCCTATGGTCTAATTCTGAAGAATAATTTGGTTTTAGACAGATCCTGCGGGCGAGTGCAGGTCCAGCAGCAAATGGGTTTTATCCGAATGAATGTACCCATGGAGTATCCATTTCTTCCAATCATACGAACATTTAATGAAGATGAGCTTGTCGTAAATGGTTTAGAACAAATTCATCTATTTTTCCCCAGTGAAATCCAGATTGATACAGTATTTAGCGATAAGATTGCCGGTGTGGTCAATCTTTTTTCAAGTTCAAACAGAAGCGGTGTCATGACGGGTAGATTTTCTCTTAATCCCGATCCAAAAACCAACCCCTTATTAAGAAATTTAGATCAAAGTGGTAAAATTCTATGTGCTGCTTCCAAACTCGTATCAGGCGGCGAGTTGATATTGATTTCGGATTCTAGATTTTTAGCTGATGATGGCGGCATGTCAATACCGGAGAATTTAATTTTTCTCATGAATACTGTTGATTATCTCTCTGGGGATAAAGAATTAATTTCTCTACGATCGAGAGAAATTACTAACCGACCATTAGATGAATTGGAAGATAATTCCAGGCGACGGTGGAAATGGGCCAATATTTTATTACCATCACTAATCATAGTTGGATTTGGTTTTATGCGTATTAAGCAAGGGAAAAATCGTGCAGACGTATTGAGGCAGATCTATGAATAAATCATTAAAGTATACAATGTCTGCTGTCGCATTATTATTACTACTCTTTTTCCTAAATCAGAGTCAGCAAAGTAAATACAATCTCTCTTCTAATTTAATCTTTAACGGTGATAGCGAATTAATACATCGGATTATTATGAATGGGAGCAAAGGCGATACCCTTGAACTGGTAAAAACTGATACAACGTGGACGATGACTCAAGCTGATACATTGATATTGAAGGACAGACAGTTTAATCAATTGTTCGAACGTTTGATTGGTGGAAAATATGATATGATTGTTTCTAATAATATACAGAAATGGTCAAAATTCGGGGTGACTGATTCCCTTGGTAGGTCCATTCGTTTATTTGATAAGAATAATCGGCTATTAGGCCATTACATATTTGGAAATAAGGGACAGGATTATTCTCACAATTATGTTCGTGTATATGATAAAAAAGAGGTATATCGCACCCTTGAAAATGTGTACTATCTTCTGAATACAAACCCTACATTTTTTGGTAAAAATCCACCTAAAAAGGAACCCGAAAAAGTCGAAAAAAAAGAAGAAATAAATATTGATACCACATCTTCTAGGTGACCCTCATAGACCCTCCTTTACACCGGCAATGTGGTTATTGAAGGCCGGGCGAAAGCCCGGCTTTTAATTCTCAATTATGAAAAGGAATAATAAACAAATACTTGTCGTGGGTGACCGTGTCCTGATACAGCCGCATAAAGGCGATAAAATCTCTCCAGCCGGTCTATATCTCCCGCCCAGTGTTGTAGAAAAACAGGATGTGCGGGATGGTATTGTGGTTGAGGTTGGGCCTGGTATTCCAATGGGTTCTCCCGATGATTCCTTCGATGAACCTTGGAAAGAAAATAAATTAGAGGTCAAGTATATTCCTACCCAGGCAGAAATAGGGGATTATGCCTTGTTTTTAAGCAAAGCAAGCATTGAGATACAGATTGAGGAAAAAGATTATCTTATAGTACCGCAATCTGCTATCCTTATACTTATCCGGGATGATATTGGTAAAATTCTCGCTTAAATATCTACACCCATTTCATAAAACATAAACGCCCATTTTTCCGCATATTCCTCTATTCTTTTTTGTGTAGGTTTTCCCGCGCCATGGCCCACGCTTGTGCCTATGCGTATTAATATGGGAGCAACTCCAGCTTGTGCGTTTTGCATACTAGCTGCGTATTTAAATGAATGAGCCGGAACTACTCTGTCATCGTGATCAGCGGTATAGATAAGTACCGATGGATAATATTCACCCGAGCGAATATTATGCAGTGGTGAATATCTATGCAGATTATTAAAGTGATTTCTTTCAATCACTGATCCGTACTCGACGGCCCATGCCCAGCCTATAGTAAATTTTTCATAACGTAGCATATCCATTACCCCTACCTCAGGAAATGCTACTCTAAAGAGATCTGGACGCTGGTTCAATACTGCACCTATAAGTAAACCTCCATTCGAACCGCCGCGAATCGCCAATTTGGTGGGTGATGTATATCCGGCTGTAATCAAATACTCACTCGCAGCTATGAAATCATCAAATACGTTCTGTTTATTCTCAAGCATACCGGACTGGTGCCATTCTTCGCCATACTCTCCCCCACCTCGGAGATTGGCCATAGCGTATACACCATCATTTTCAAGAATTATCGATAGCGTTTTATTAAAATAAGGTCGAATTGGAATATTAAAGCCGCCATAAGCATACAGCAGAGTTGGTCTTTGGCTATCTATATGTAAATCTCTTTTATGAGCAATGAAAATGGGGATCTTCGTTCCATCCCGGGAAGAATAAAATTCCTGCTTTAATACGAAAGATTCTTGGTCAAATTTAGCCATTGATGACTGGTATAAACTTGAAACACCCGACTCTATATCATATTGGTAGATTGTTGGTGGACGTACAATGGATTGGAAGGAATACCAAGTAACCATTTGATCCTTTTTCCCGCTGAAGCCTGATGAAATTCCGGCTCCCGGAAGATTTACATCCCCTACTCTATTTCCATCCAAGTCATATATAGACCATTCCGATACAATATCCACCATATAATGCGCAAAGAGTTTGTTGCCGACTAAATTCACATTAGTTAGAACATGCTCCTGTTCGTTGATTATAGTTTTCCAAGATGATTCATTAGGATTCTCAAGGTCTATTAAAACAACTTTTCTATTGGGCGTGTTTCTGTCCGTAATAGCAAATAATTGACCATCAATATGGTCAATAATCGATATTTCTGAACTATAGTCTGCCACAATTGGGATAAAGCTCGTGCCTGGTTTAGACAGATCTTTCACGGCCAATGATTGACCATAGGTACCTTTTGAGCGGTATAACATTAAAAACCGACCATCATCTGTCGTACTTGGATAGGGTGAAATACGTGGTGTTTTCGGATCAAAAAATATTAGTTCATCCTGCTCCTGTTTTGTTCCTAATCTGTGGTAGAAAACTTTTGAGTTTTCATTGCTGGCAGATAGTTCATCACCTTCAGTTGGTTTAGGAAAGGCATTGTAGTAAAATCCTTCACCACTCCAAGACATCCCGCTGAATTTCAGCCATTTCAGATGATCAGCAAGCAATTGTCCTGTCGCAACATTTAGCACATAAAATTCTCTCCAATCTGAACCTGCTCGCTGAATGGCATATCCCATATAGCGGTTATCATTGGAAAAATAAATTCCGCCCAAAGCCACCGTTCCATCTTTTGAAAAATTGTTTGGGTCAAGAAAAATTCTTGCTTCACTATTCGGTGTATCCTGCACATATAATACTGACTGATTTTGTAAACCTTCATTTTTATAGAAATAGATTTTGTTTCCTTTTTGGAAAGGTGTGCTATGGGTAGGGTAATCCCACAATTCTTTAAGTCTTTTTTCTATTTTTCTACGGTAAGGTATTCGACGCAAATAACTGCTTGTAAATGCATTCTGCTTTTCGACCCATGCCTTCGTCTGTAGCGAATTATCATCTTCCAACCAGCGATAGGGATCAGATACAGTTACACCATGGTATTTATCCGATGCAATAATTGTAGCAGATTTTGGATATAGTAATGGTTCCGGCGCTGCGTTGTGCAGCAGAACGATCAATATAGCAGAGCCGATCAATAGATAGGTTATATTTCGCATAAGATCTCTCAGAAGTGTTCTAGTAAAATATAATCAGATTAATAGAGCTTCGCATCTATTAATCATTAGTAAAGAGTTGACACAACCCTTCTCCTGCATTTTCATAATATACCTGGTTATATATATGTGACTGTACTGAAGGCTCTGGATTGATTTCAATACAATAGGCTCCTGATGATTTTGCTAATTGCGGATATCCTGCTGCTGGCCAAACCATACCGCTGGTGCCAATACTGATAAATAAATCACAGGTGGAAATGAGCTCATTGGCTTTTGTAACGACATCGGTATTCAGCATATCCTGGAACCAGATAATATCCGGGCGGAGCCAGCCACCGCATGTACATTTTCGAGAACTATATTTGGCAGCATTTAAGTCATCAAATATGTTGCCTTCATTTCCACAGCGTAATCTCCACAAACTGCCGTGAAGCTCAATGACATTAATAGATTCGGAACGCTGGTGCATTCCATCAATATTTTGGGTCAAAATCCAAACATTATCGTGGTTATTCTGTTGATTTGTGATTACCTGGTGTCCACGATGCGGCTCGCATTTTAACGCTTCAATCCGTCGTAACTCATGAAAATCAAGAACGCCTTCAGGATCCCGTTCGAATGCACTTTGACAAGCATAATCCTCCCAACTGTATTCATGCCAAATTCCTCCC
>DTUG01000228.1 GCA_012964275.1 Fidelibacterota bacterium
GAAACTGAAAAAGAAGAAAAACATTCTGAAATAGAATCTGATTCAGAATCTGAAAAATAGATTAAATTGGATGGGATGAATACCAATACTCCCATTGATTTTTTGCTAAGTCAGAAATTTGTCCTGCCCCTTGGAACTTTTGGTTTGGCTTTTTTACTTTGGATATTTGTCGTAAGTGGTAATGAGTATTTAATGATGCTGGATTTACCAATCGAAGCACGCAATTTGAATGCTCAAAAAGCACACCGCGAAGAAGTTCCCGAATTTGCATCTGTACTTTTGCAGGGTACCGGGCGTGATTTGTTTAAAGCATATATACTCCGCGGATTTGCAGGATTTAAACTGGTTTTGGATTTGGAAGGCATTTCTAAAGAATACGAATTTGTCTTAAATGACTATTTTGACAAACATCCCCAAAAGGTCGTTCTCCCGTCAGCGTATAAATTGAAATATGTTGAAGTAATATATCCTAGTCGTGTAAAGATAAGTTTAGATGAAATTCTGGTAAAAACTGTTCCAGTAAAACCGCTGATCCATGTTGATCTGGTAGATGGATACATTCAAATCAATCCAATAAAACTAACTCCATCGGAAGTGGAAATTGCAGGACCAAAAGTGGATCTTGCATCTATTACCGAAGTATCAACTTACCCGGATACCTTTCATCAATCCCGCCTTTCTTTAAATGGGAAAATTAAGATACAGTCTATGGGTCGATTAATCGAGTTTTCGGAAAATGAAATTGAATTTGATATTGATATTCAGCAAATAAGTGAGCGAATTATTGTAGATATACCCGTTGTAGTAATCAACAAACGTGAAAAAATTCGTGTATTTCCATCACCGCAGACGGTTTCTCTCACTGTAATCGGCGGTATGAATCAAATTGCTGGATTGAATTCTGATGATATTGATGTTACAGTAGACTTTAATGATTGGACTCGTTACAAGCAGTTTTATGAGCCTGATATAAAAATCCCAGCAGAAGTATTGGATTGGCAAGATCTTTCACCACGCACTATCGAACTTGGTGTTGCCAGAGAAGCAGGATGACCGTACTTGGGATAGAAACATCCTGTGATGAAACAGCAGCATCGATTTGTTCTGATGGTAAAATTCTATCAAGTATAATCAGCTCACAGATTATCCACTCGTCATTTGGTGGGGTGGTTCCAGAAATTGCATCCCGAGAGCATGAGAGGATGCTCAATTCTATTGTAAGTAATTCCTTATCGGATGCAAACCTCAAACTTGGTGATTTAGATGCAATAGCCGTAACCAATGGACCAGGATTGGCTGGAGCACTATTGACAGGGGTAAGCTTTGCGAAAGGTTTGGCACTCGGTCTCAATATTCCTCTAATTCCAATTAACCATCTGGAGGCCCACATATTCGTGAACTTTCTTGCTGATCCAACGTTGGAATATCCATTTTTATGTCTTTTAGTCTCGGGGGGGCATACCCAACTCTGGCTGATAAACGATATGGAAATTTATGAACTACTTGGGGAGACCAGAGATGATGCTGCCGGTGAAGCATTTGATAAAGGATCTCGAATATTGGGTTTGGGTTATCCTGGGGGACCTCAAATAGAGAAAACTGCCCAATATGGAAATCCAAATGCAATAGTTTTCCCCCGCGGTTTAATGGATCCCGATAGTTTGGAATTCAGTTTCAGCGGTCTAAAAACATCGCTACTATATTTTATGGATGACTTTCAAGAAACACCGGATTGCAGATTACCCGATGTTGCGGCAAGCTACCAGCAAGCCATAATAGAGAGTTTATCAGAGAAGTTGGCCCGTGCAGTAGAGAAAAACGGGGTAAAAACTTGTGTTGTAGCCGGTGGTGTTGCCGCAAATTCACGTTTACGTTTAGTATTGAAGAATCGAATTAAAAATGTGCGGATATTATTTCCTG
Organism: Fidelibacterota bacterium; assembly: GCA_012964275.1. Classification (GTDB taxonomy): domain Bacteria; phylum Fidelibacterota; class Marinisomatia; order Marinisomatales; family UBA1611; genus UBA1611. Next base: position 1,921 of record DTUG01000228.1, read on the forward strand.
ATTTAGAATATTGCACTGATAATGCTGCCATGGTCAGTTTTTTAGGTGAGTTAAAGTTTAAGAAAAGTGATAAGTCAAACTTGCTTTTTAGCGTTCTACCTAATTTAAAACTGAATTAAAAGTGCAAATATCATTTACATTCCCAGATCCCCTATTTTGGGTGGTATTACTTATTTCAATTATTGTATTTATCTTATCATTTATTCAGATTATTCGATATGCAAGATTTAAAATAATAATTTGGCTAAGAGGATTAGCATTATTTCTGGTATTAATATTGTTTTTAAACCCAACAATGGATATCAAGAAAGAAGAATCCAAATCATTAGCATGGCAGATCTTTATAGATCAATCACTTAGTATGACCTACTACAAACAACCCTCATCATCTACATATTTATCAGGTGTATCTTCTTTTGTAAATAGATTGAAACAAGCTGGGGTCCAACTGGAGGTTTATTCCTTTGGTTCACGTATAGATACCGTAGGAAATGTCGAAAATCTTACACTGAATGTCGGGTCTACAGATATTGGTCATGTGTTTAAGAAAATGGAAGAGGATAAACAGAAAAGTATAGCCGGAGCAGTAATCTTTACAGATGGTCAAGTCAATCAAGGACCTTTACCTACATCCTTTGATATTAATACATCTATACCTATTCATATTATAGGGGTTGGTGATACGATCCCAATGATAGATGTAGCGGTACAGTCCATTGATGCACCCCCTGTTGTAGTGAAGGGGGAAAAAGTAGACCTCGATGTGTTAATTTCCAGTTTTGGTAAAATAAATGAACGTGTAAATGTAACCCTTTTTCATGGAAATAAATTAATTGGCTCAAAAGTAGTTAATGTAAGGGGTCATGGCGGTCAAGATAGAATTCGCTTCAGAGCAAAGCCTGTAAAGACTGGAGAGACAAAATATCGTGTACAAATCAGTGCTTTGGCTGATGAGATAAATATTCAAAATAATCGGCAGATCGTAAGGGTGCATGTTTTGAAAGACCGGTACCGCATAGCTTTGATCACCGGTGCACCAAATTATAATACAGCTGTTTTAAAGCATTATATTCGTGATAACCAGAAGTATGAACTTGATCATTTTATTTATGTAAATAATGGATTTTCTCCTGACTTAAATTCTTTTTGGGAAGGAAAGTACGAGTTGATTGTTTTTGACAATCATCCCGTTGATATTAACGCTAAAGAATGGGAGTCTTTCATCAGGGTTTTTGCTAAAAAACTTATTTTGCATCAATCCAGTTTTGCAATTATTGCTGGACCAGAATTATTACCACGAACCATTGCCGGCTATTTGCACCTGATGGATTTGGAATTGAAAGAACCTGTTTTAGCTAGTGGTATTCAAACTGAATGGCATGTAACAGAGGAATGGATGAATCTTTTTCCGTTCCAAGGAACAGGGTGGTCTTCGGATGAAAATTTCAGCCTTCCGCCTCTAGTATCTGGTATTGAAACCACAACATCTGGGCAGTATATATTAGCGAAATATACTGTTTCATCCTTGAATGTTCCGTTGCTGATTGCCGGGGAAAAACAATCAATGAGGTATTGTTTCTGGAGTTCACCGGATATGTTTTCATTGCATTACAAACTACAAGGTTCAACACATTCCAATTTGCTAAAGGATATGTGGAATAACATGTTTGGTTGGTTAATGAAAACAGGTGGAGACAAAGAATTTTTTTTCCGGTCAGATAAAAATTCATATCAACAAGGTGAAGCAGTCATGTTAACAGGCAAACCTACTGTGCCTTCGACGATTTTAATGGAGGATGGAATTGTGCACTTATTTGCCGAAGGTAAAAAAATCGGTTCAAAACCTTTGTCATTCGATTTGGAGAGTAGGGAATATAAAAGCCGGTTTTGGACATCACAACCAGGCCATATTGAATACAAGGTTGAAATTAATCAGGGTGAAGAATCTTATGTGATTGGCAGGGGATCATTTGATGTTGAAGAAAGCCAAATAGAGTTAAATCGTGTCTTTTTAAATGATTCCCCACTGAAAATGATTAGCGAAAAAACAAACGGTGAATTCAAGTATTGGGAAAATCGTCATTTGTTGGTAGATATGATTAACCCTCAAACAAAATCTGATTCATTTATTCAACGGGCTGTTTTGCATGAAAATATATGGATAATGATAGCTATTATTGGAATATTAACTTCAGAATGGATATTAAGAAGGAGAGTTGGTTTAATGTGAGTTATTGGGAACTACTTTCTTAATACGGTAGTTATCCAATTCTACATGCGAAGGAAGTAAAGTGATAAGAATTACAGTAATAGGGACTGGCTATGTTGGTTTAGTCAGCGGTGCAGGCATATCTAGTTTTGGACATAATGTCATATGTGCTGATATAGATGAAGAAAAGATCAAAAAACTGCGGGGTGGTGTAATACCCATTTATGAACCGGGATTGGAAGAACTGGTGCAACGGAATCGAGATGCGGGGCGATTATCTTTTACAAACGATTTAATAGAGGCTATACATAGTGCAAATGTGATTTTTATTGCCGTAGGCACTCCTCAGAGTGCAAATGGAGAAGCGGATATTTCAGCTATTGAAGATGTTGCAAAAATAATTGGAAAGAATCTAAATGATTACAAAGTGATTTGCACAAAAAGCACTGTTCCAATTGGTACCGGAAATCACATTTGTGAATTGATCAGGAGAAATATGCCGGAAAATGGTGAATTTGATTATGTTTCTAACCCTGAGTTTTTACGTGAAGGATCTGCTGTAAAGGATTTTCTCTGGCCGGATAGATTAATCATGGGTGCTAATAGTGATAAGGCTTTTTCTATGATGAAAGAGATTTATAGGCCATTGTACATCAATGACACACCGATGCTGCACACTAGTGTGGCTACAGCAGAAATGATTAAATATGCCAGCAATGCCTTCCTTGCTTTAAAGATCAGTTATATTAATGAGATTGCAAATCTTTGTGAGTCGGTTGGAGCGGATGTTCATCAGGTGGCCAGGGCCATGGGACAGGATGGCCGAATAAGTAAAAAATTTTTACACCCAGGACCTGGATATGGTGGCTCCTGTTTTCCCAAGGATGCACCTGCACTCATAGCAGTAGCAGAAGCTAATGGTCAGGAAATTCGCACAATAAAAGCAGCAATTTCTGCCAATGAAGCGCAGAAAAAGAGAATGGTTGACAAACTCTTGAAACTGATGAATGGATCTCTATCCGATAAAACTGTAGCTGTATTGGGCTTGTCATTTAAACCAAATACAAACGATGTTCGTGAATCGCCTGCAATAGAAATGATTCAAGCGATTTTGAATGGGAACGGTACGGTAAGAGCCTTTGATCCAGTTGCGAATGAATCAATGCATACAATTTATCCAGACATTAATTACTATTCATCATGGGAAGAAGCTGTATATCAAGCAGATTGTGCCGTGATTATGACTGAATGGAATGAGTTTCGAGGCATGGATCTGAGCGTATTAAAAAATCAGTTAATTAATCCTGTTATACTTGATACTCGCAATGTGTTAAACATGTATGAGTTGCTGAAACTTGGATTTACATTCGATAATGTGGGGAGATTAAAACCGAGTGAGAGTTGAAAAGACCGCCATCCCTGGTGTTGTTGAGATTTATCCGGATGTTTTTAATGATGAGCGCGGACACTTTTTTGAATCTTTTCGCGACACGACATTTAGTGATAAAGGATTGCCTTCCATTTTTCGCCAGGTTAATCAAGCCAGTTCCCAAAAAGATGTTTTAAGAGGGCTGCATTATCAGTTAGCACATCCGCAAGGTAAATTGGTACGGGTTATATCTGGTAGAATAAGAGATGTGGCAGTGGATATTCGAAAACGTTCACCAACATATGGTCATTATGAAATATCCCAATTAACTGACAATAATGACAAAATGCTTTACATACCAGAAGGATTTGCACATGGATATGTTGTAGAATCAGATTTAGCTGTGGTGGAATATCAATGTACCGACATATATGTTCCGGACGATCAATTTGGAATAAACTGGAATGATCCGGATCTTAATATTCCCTGGGGTATCTCAACACCGATCTTATCTGAAAAGGATAATGAACTGCCTTTTTTAAAAGAACAAAATTTTTTACCTGCTTACAAATGAGCCAAAAAAAAAGTACAATGTTAGTTACAGGCGGATGCGGATTCATTGGGTCCAATTTCGTCCGTTATGTGCTTGATCAGCCAGATGAGTACAATGTAGTAAACTTGGATAAACTGACCTATGCTGGTAATATTAATAATTTGAACGGCATCGATAGCATACCGCAAATCATGC
>DTUG01000229.1:0-1576 GCA_012964275.1 Fidelibacterota bacterium
GAATGCACTTTGACAAGCATAATCCTCCCAACTGTATTCATGCCAAATTCCTCCCTGTCCTCTGTATGTGGGAACACCGGATTCCGCGGACATCCCTGCTCCTGTGAAAAAAACGATTATATTGTATTGTGTTAGATCGATTTGGAATGTATTTAAAACTGCCGAATGGTTAAAATGTGGTCTTCTAAATTATTATAAATATTTTCCATTAACGCGGCAATGTATCATCCATATCAGCTACAACATATCCCATAATTGCCATTGTTGCTACGCAACGATTAAAATCTACAAAATCCACTTTATCAAACGTATCTGCGTTGGTGTGATGATACCAGAAGTATTTTGATCCATCTACTTTCAAGGACATAACCGGCACTCCTTCATCATTTAATGGCGACACATCAGCTGCCCTTCCACCTTTGAAAATTCCATCAGAGCCTATTGGCAGCAAAAGACGACTAATTTGAGTAACCATGTCCCTGGCAGTATCACTACCGGTGAAACCAAATCCTCTGGGCTTAAAGACACCACCATCAGATTCAATGGCAAGAACATGGTTTTTCAACTCATCTAAGTGCTCATCACGATAGTTTTGATTTCCACGTCCGCCATTTTCTTCATTAGTCCATAAAACAATACGTAAGGTGCGTTTCGGACGTAAACCCAGATCTTTGATTAACTTGACTGCATGCCAGGCAGCTACACAGCCGCCGCCATCGTCATGAGCACCCTGTCCTACATCCCAAGAATCAATATGTCCACCAAGAACAACGATTTCTTCAGGATTTTGGGATCCGGGAAATTCAGCAATCACATTCCTTGACCATCGATCTGCCACCGATCGGGCACTCATATCTAGTTTCATTACAATTTTTTCTCCACGCTCGTACAGCCTGCCCAGCATCATGGCATCTTCCATAGTTATGGCAGCATGCGGAATCTGTGGTTGGTTTTTATCATAAGCCATACCTCCAGTATGGGGAGTGTTCATGGACCAAGGACCAACTGAGCGTATCAGGCTGGCTAAGGCACCATATCTGGCTGCTGCGCTGGCTCCTTTATAGCGATACTGGACCGTTTCACCGTAAGTTGTGAAAGGTGCGTTAAACAGGACAATTTTACCCCTAACGTACTTTTCTTTTGCATCCAATTCTTCAAAACTGCTGACCACCATCACTTCTGCCTTGATGCCTCCTTTTGGTGTTGCGATACTGCCACCCAATCCAAGCATAGATAGATTCTTTTCGAAAGGCAGAAGTAATTTCAATGATTCGTCACCACGAATCCACGCGGGTACCTGCACACGCTCTCCCCGAGGCCTTGACAGTCCATCTGCTTTCATTTCAGATATAATCCAGTCCAAAGCTTTTTCCAAATTTCTTGAACCGCTGAGCCGAGGACCAAAAGTATCGCAAAGATATGATAGTCGATGATAGGCTGTACTGTCATTCATTGCCGCAGTAATAATTTTCTGAGAATCGTCATAGTATTTATTCAATACGGACTGCCCATTTATATGGCAAAATATTAAGAGTGTGGTTAGCCAGACATATTTTGACAAAGTTTGAACTCCTTA
>DTUG01000229.1:1597-4958 GCA_012964275.1 Fidelibacterota bacterium
TCAACCAACAGTCCCGACAAGATAATATATTAGAACATATAGGTCTGAAATCTCAACTTCACCATTATTGTTCATATCTGAAGGATTGATCTGCAGCGCAGTTGGGGACATGTAACCTTCAATAAAATCCGCCAGTAGTAATATATCGCGAATATCAATCAGTCGATTGTAATCAATATCGCCAAGAATATATTTTGTTCTTTTCCAATCCCAGTATAATTGATATAGCGAATCAATCGGACTGGTGACTATAAGCACACTATTCACGTTTATGTGTAAGTATAATGAATCTGCCGTGTTCTCTGGTTGTGCCACGCGGATAAAAGCAGAGAGTGCAGGAATGCCATAATCCATGCAGCGGGTGTCTGCACCGGGTACATTAGCTGCTTGCAGAGATGCCAACAATTTTTCATCCATGGTACCAAAGGTACTTAGGAATGCTATTTCCATATCATCCAGAATTTCCTGGCCCAAGAGAATATTCCCCTGGATCGCATATGTATCGCCAGTAATATGGTTTTTATAATCAGAACAATTTTCGCCAGTGAAAGCAGCAGATCTACCCCCATCAATAAGATCTACAACTCCGTACTGCCGTATTCCAGGGTTATTCTGGACGTCATTTTCAACCAGCCATTCGATAATTTCATCTGGAGAATAACCATTAGCCATCAGATTGCTGGCATTTTGCTGGTTAGTCGCGGTCCAGTATGCTTGCGTATGAATGGCCCCAATTCCTGGATGTAAATCGCTGATGATGATCGATCCTGATATACAAGACGCACCAGCACTTCCCACCTCCCCGGTTAAGGTGTCCACGGCCACAATGGAAAAAGTATCCTGGGCAGTCAGGGGAATTAAAAGGAAAAATATTACTGTCTTGAAAATCCTATACATATTTTTTCCTTAACCCATTATTAAATCCGGGTTCAATGATGGAAAATATAACATGTATCTGCCGATATTATTGGACCGGAAAATTGAAATAAGTATCCGGAAAAGGTTCATCTTCCACCGTAAAGTGCCACCATTCTTCCTTAAGCGGATTGAATCCGTGTTTTTTCATTAACGACTGCAGCAGCATCCGGTTCGATCGCTGATCCGCACTAATATTTATATTGGAAGGCCATGATTCTTTTCCAAAGAAATCATATTGAGTTCCCATATCCAATTCTTTCATATTTTGAAGTGAAATAATTGAGAGATCCACAGTGCTGCCCCGGGAATGGCCGGATCTGATGGAAATATAACCTTCTTTGAATAAATTTTCTTTTGCCACATCTGGATAATATTCTGCTTTCATTTTAGTATCTGTATTTTTAGACCACCGCACAAAATGATCCACCGCTTTTTGGGGACGATAAGCATCAAAAATTTTCAGTCCTAAACCAACATGTCGTAGTTCATTCTGGACATTCTTAAGTTTGTCAGCCGCAGACCGCGTAAGAATGCATCTGGAGTCATTGTAACCTTCAATGGGTTGTCCTACAAAATTGTTTGACCCATGGTAACGGAGTTCCACAACAATATCTGGAATAATAGCTTTTATATATACAAAACCTTCGGGCAGCTTATTTGTTTGGAAAGAACATAAGTAGCCAACAAGAAGGCAATATATCATTGTTCGCTTCACCTAATTTAAACCAAGAAAAAACCCCCGCGACGGCGGGGTTTTTCTTGATAATTGGTTTTAGCTAATTATCTTCTTTCTTAACCAGTGATGACACATGGGTATGTACGATTCGCCAATCACCACCCTTTTTTTCTAAAACAAGCGAAATAGCAACTGGATCAGGTTGTTTTCCCATTGCTTTTCGCTGTTCGGCATTTAGTCTGGGCGGCAGGACAAATGTCCGATGCCAATAGAAACTGGCTACGGCAAACGATCCATCGCCATAAAGTTTAATCAAACGGTCACGGGCATCTGTAAACCATTCTACACCCTGGATCATCTTTGTTGCGGCATCAACCTGTGTTTGCTGCACTTTCATGTTCATTGCCTGATTTGTAATCCGTCCGGCTCCATTGGCACCTATCCAGACTCGATCAGCCGACATCATTTCTGCTTGTTTTAATAATGTACCGGCATCCTCGGTTTGACCATACTTGTCAATCAAGGCATTGATCGCATCCTGATCAGCATTTGACTGACCATTAGCTGATGTCATCAACGAAACAACCAGACATACACTTAATACATTATGATTCATGACTAACCTCCTTTTTTTAATAATTATATAAAATTCTTACGATCATCATATTAAAGAAATTTGATTCTATTTATCCTGGAAACAGCGGAATCCTATATTATCATCCCAAAAATCCACTTCACTGACAACGTGGTCAGCTACCCGGCAACCCACACCATCATTTATCCAAGAACCTCCTTTCAGAACCAGCAGGCTATCTATCCTATCACTGCAAAATTCGTATACGTTTCCGCTCATATCATAGATACCTAGTTCATTGGGTTTTTTCTGTGCAACTGATTGAATTCTATTATCAGAGTTAAATTTACACCAGGCTACTTCTTCAATGATATTGCTGCCGCTAAACTGGTTATCATCTCCACCCTTTTTCCCACCACGGGCAGCATACTCCCATTCTTTGGAATTTGGAAGCCGGATATTTTTACCAAGAAGTTCTCCCAGCCATGAACAATATGCACCAGCGTCTTCTATGCTAATATTGATGACAGGATTATCACCACGCCCCCATTCACTATCATCCGGCTTTTCGCTGCCTGTGGCTTCACAAAATCCGTCATATTCGACAAAAGTCACTTCTGTCTTACTCACATACATATCTCCGGCACTTAATTGTTGCGCCGGTGGTGGCGGAATGATAGACTCATCCAGTAACTCAATGGAGCCTCCTTCAACGAAAATAAATCCCGGGACGAAGTAACCCTGGACCTTAAATGTATTATCAATCATTTTAACCTGGCTGTTTTGACTCTCCATGATCTCGCCATTATCTGCTATGAGATTTGCCCTAATTGACACAAGGTTGCAGTCATTAAAACTAAGTGCAAAATCCTTGTTGTCATGGATCTGAGAATTGTCAATAAGAATAGCATCGCTGTTTCTGGCACGAATGCCAACCCTTCCTGAACCTTTAATATTGCAATTATTTATCTTGATTTCTTCTGAATTATCTATCAGGATCGTATTAGTGCTGCAAGGTTGATTATCAGGGTTATAATGGCCCAGGACAATATTCTCCAGTAAAATATTCCTTGAACCGGATATTCGAAGTAGATCCGCACCTAGCCAATTGAGCCAGATCTCTGCACCAGGTTCGCCACGAATAGTCAAATCTTTTTTATTCATACTTCTCCGTTTTCCCAACCATCTTTAAA
>DTUG01000229.1:4968-6163 GCA_012964275.1 Fidelibacterota bacterium
CCGGATGATAGTGAATGGGGGCGTGGTGATAATCCTGTCTTGAAGTCTGGGTAGAAATAATGTTCCCCGGATGGAACTGTGATAGTCTCCCCATTCCTGGCGTTTCGTATTTGTTCCTGGATTTCAAACACTGGATATAAGATAAATTTCATGTCTGGCGCTGGCTTTGCACTGCCAGACTGGTATCCGGATGATTTGACTATTACGGTATCATCTGGAAAGATTTTACCAAGGTCAAATTCACCAAATCGATTTGTTGTGGCCACTGAATTTTGTCTGACAAGAGACAATTCTGCATCAAAAAGGAGCTTGCCGTCCACATCAGCCACGGTGCCGGTTACTGATATCCTATTTTGCGCTAATAGTGGTGTATTAGCTACAAAATTAGCTAAAGCCAGTATATAATATATTTGTTTCAGTAGGGGCATCGACAGATCCCTGAATATACATCCAAAATAAAAAATTCCGTCCCTGACTTCACAGAAGCTTCAAGAAAGAGTGATGGACTTGAATTATTGCACCAGCAAAGCCAGTATTGCAATAACGCCTGCTGTATAAGTGGCCACACCTATTGCCGGCCTTTCTTCGCCAGAGCCTTTTTGATTTTTACCTGATTTATAATTTCGGAATCGCATCGAAAATAATTTCCGCTGATCCTTCATGATAGCATCAAGATTAGACCGTTCTTTTTTCATGTATTCCTGCTGTGTTTTTTCACTTTCCAGCTTTTCATGAAATAAAGTTTCTATTCCGGGCTCTTCAATTGAAACAGATTCTACAACAGTTAAAGGCATCGATTGTGTTTCGTCATTAGCTGGAATTGAAGCGGGCTGGGTTTTTTGCAGTTCACTCAGCCACATTTCGTGATCACCTACGCATCTAAAAAGGTATAATTGTTCCCCATTCACATTATCAGATTGACCCGTATACGCTAGAGCCAAGCCATCAATTAAACAGGTCTGGGAAACTAGATATCCTGCGAGACTAAATATAAATACAGCGTGTCTAATCATGTAACCGTTCAGTTATGACTGGGAATCCAGTTTTGGTTTCCGATACTTTTTCCAATGATCTTGGTGCTTTCTATCACTTTTCTGTTTCTCATCACCTAGAATAAATTTTTCAACTTTCTTTAATGTTTCTAATAACGACATAATTGCTAAAACATGATTCAATTGCTTGCATAAGATTCATT
>DTUG01000230.1 GCA_012964275.1 Fidelibacterota bacterium
ATACACTGAACTTTATCTGGTTCCACCTCTGGCCCAATGCCTACAAGAATGATTCCAGTGCATTAGCGCAGCAATTTCTACGTCTGGGCAGCACCCGTTTTAAGTATACCAAGGAAAAAGATCGAGGCTATATTGACAGCCTGGATTTTTCCATAGACGGCATCGATGCAGAATGGCAGTTTCATCCTGATTGGATTGATGTTGCAAAAGTGACCCTGCCCAAGCCCTTGCCACCAAAGGGAACTGTTACCATTGAGACACCATTTTTTATAAAACTACCGAAAGTAATCTCACGCCTTGGGCATACAGGAAAGCACTATGAAATAACTCAGTGGTATCCCAAACCGGCCGTGTATGACAAGGACGGCTGGCACCCTATGCCGTATCTGAATATGGGAGAGTTTTATAGTGAATTTGGATCTTTTGATGTCAAGATAACTTTGCCTAAAAATTACAGGATTATGGCTACTGGAGATTTAGTAAATGGTGAGACTGAACTTGCGTGGCTGGATTCCTTAGCTAGTATCGGTGATTCCTTGAATACACTAGAAGATAAGGAATTCAAGAAAGCTATAAAAAAATTAAAGAAAGAAAGAAAAAAGAATAAAAAGAAAAAGAAAAAGAAAGATACGGATGCGGAATCTGAAGATTCAGTGATCGTGAAAACGGTCCACTTCAGACAGGATAAGGTTCATGATTTTGCCTGGTTTGCCGATCCTTACTGGATCGTACAAAAAGGAAAACTGTGGCTGGAAGATTCTACAAGGCAGGTCACTTTATGGAGTATGTACCTGCCTAAAAATGCCAAGCTTTGGAAATCCTCAATCGAGTATTTACATGATGCAGGATTTTGGTACAGCAGGTTCTATGGAGATTATCCTTATAATCATATCACTGCCGTTGATGGTGACATGTCCGCCGGCGGAGGTATGGAATACCCGAATATTACGGTCATTTCCAGATCTGGATCGAAAGGTCTCCTGGAATATGTTATTATGCATGAAGTAGGGCATAATTGGTTTTACGGTATATTGGGAAATAATGAGCGTGACCATACCTGGATGGATGAGGGTTTAAATGAGTACACGAACATTCGGTATTGGGAAAAAAAGTATACGGATAGAAACAATCAATTTCTTTTGCAAGATTTTGTCCAGAATAAACTCGGAGTGGGCAAAAACTTCGACATTCATTCTTTTCACTACTTATCATTTGCAGGGGTTGGAAAAAGCAAGGATGCTCAGCCTTTGAATATCTCTGCTAATGATAATTTTAATAATAGTAATTATGGTCAGAATTATATGAGGACCGCTGTAATGATGCGATTTTTACAGCACTATATTGGGGAAGAAAAAATGGATGAGATCATGCAGGATTTCTATGAGACCTGGAAGTTTCGACATCCACAGCCGGATGATCTCAGATCCTTTTTTGAGGAGCATCTTGATGAAGATATCACATGGTTTTTTGAAAACGTGTTTGAAAAAACCAGTTATATTGATTTTGGTATTTCAAAAAAGGGTAACATGTTTTGGTTAACGAATTTTGGTACTTTCAATGCACCTGTGGAAATTTCTTTTTATGATCTGTCAGGTGAAGAGATCAGCAGGTCTTGGCTCAGCATAAATGAACAAATCACTCAACTGGATGCGCCGCCAAATTCCGCCAGTGCCACGATTGACCCGGACCAATATATGCCTGATGTTGACCGCACAAATAATGCCACCCGGCGAGGAATAAAAACACATTTTATTTTTGATAAACCCAGCTACTACGACAGGGATATTTACGTTGTGCCCTGGATTTTTTCGTACAATACCTACAATGGATTTACGCCGGGTTTGGTTTTATGGAACGGTTTTCTGCCCGGGTACGACAAGCGTTCTGTGGGATTGAATCTGATGTATGACTTCAAGAATAATAAACCGGTTGGCGGTTTGTTGCTCAGCAAGGGTTTCGATCAAATCCCTGTTTTCCATTCAGGTGCCTGGAGTATGAAAATTGGGACCATAGCTGGCAGGAGCGGGTTGCAGCTGGGTTTCACTGGAACCATGAAAAAATCATTGTCTAAAAGCCCAATATCAAAAGTAGGTGCTCATGTTTTTTATCATAATCTCAATAGTGACGCGTTGGACCCGGAACTTTACAATGCAGGAGAATTTGTAGTTGCTTCCATAAAACTCGAGAAACGGTGGCGTCCAAGTATCTTTAAAAGTTATTCTATCGGCTCTCGGATTAAAATGGGTAATGGATTCGTGAAAGGCAGCTTGAATTCCGGGTTTACCTACAGGGCATCAAAAAAGATCAAAACGTCATTATTTGCCGGAGTTGGATCCTTTTTCCTTTCTGATAATATCCCCCTGCAATACCGTTATTACCTGAGCGGAACTGTAGACCCCGACTTCGAGCAGCTGGTGATTGACAGAATGGGGGGGGGCGGCAGCGATTTCAAAGTGCTTCATAATACCTATTATGGGTCCGGCATGAGAGGGATTGTAGTTGATGACCCAACGCTTTCCACAGATAAAATGTTCTGGCGAATCAAAATTGACCAAACTTTACCATATATCCCTTTGAACGTTTTCCTAGATGCGGCCGGCAGTCCCGGTTTCAAAACACCGCAATATGCCGCCGCCGGAATCGAACTTGGACCGATTATCATTCCACTTTATCAAAGTTGGGAGGCTGATTCCACAATACCAAAGGGTCTCGACTGGTTTAGGAACAGAATACGGCTAAAGATATCAATATCACTGTAAAAGAGAATATATAACAATGACGATCCATTAAAGAAAATATAAACATCGTTTACAAATCATAAAAGAACAGTCGGAGACTCAAAAAAAATATTATTTGGTTTGGTTAGGAAATAAAAAGTAAACAGGATTCTTTTATAAATGGTGTTATTCATTGTAAATTCAATCTCGCCTAATTACTATAAAACGACATATTTACGGGGGATTCGTACATGTCAAATTGGAATAAAAATCAATTCATCGACCATCTTAGAGAAGAGTGTAGCAGAGAAGTGGCTAAGGTTGGCGTGTCTATAATCGATTTTACAGAACGTCATGCTGATGACATTTCCTGGGGAAGAGGTGGAGATCATGGAACGCTCACTTTTAGATGTAATTCAGATGAGGGCCCATTGCCACTTTTCCATATGACATCCACGGGGCAATTGAACCTACAAATCAACTTTATGCGACATAAAGAAATTCCACCTATGGTTATCCGTGATATTGTTCTAAAATTGGAATCAAACTTCTTACGAGATTATAATCCAGTTGAATATCCAAGTGATGTTTTTGTGCCTATGGATGAATTATTTCATACCGAAAACCAGGTTGAAAAATTCCTAAAAACTATGGAAGGCTGTACTTACAGGCTTAAACAATAAGTTTTTTAAAAAAAATCACCACTAGGGCCCTATATCGATAATCGGTATGGGGCTTTTTTTTACTCATCACCTTTCCCTTTATTAAAAATGGGAGAGTCATAAATAAGTAAATTTCATCTTGAACTTTGTTCCTAAATGTCGAAAAAACTTCTACCACTTTCACTCTTTTTAGAGTTTTTAATCGGTTCAACCGGATCCCTTTCGGGGCACATCCGCAATGCATCCACTCATCAACCTTTGATTGGGGTCAACGTTATCATCAGCGGAACTGAACTGGGTGCTGCTACCGATATAGAGGGATATTTCAGGATAGACAATGTCCCCATAAGCAGTTATAATATCAACGTATCCATGATCGGTTATGAATTAATATCCCGGGCCAATGTGCATATCGTTCCCCAGCGGACGACAACCACAAATTTTGATCTGCATCCCGCTGTGCTGAAAGGCGAAGGTGTTACGGTTACAGCGAAATTTTTTGAGCAAACACGTGATGCCATTACCAGCAGCCGTTCTGTTGATATAGAAGAAATCCGCTCCGACCCTGTGGGTGCCTACGATATTATGGCCATGATGCAGGCTCTGCCATCCGTAGTATCCGGGTCGGATCAGTATAACGAAATCATCGTTCGCGGCGGAGGCCCAGGCGAAAACCTGTTTGTCATGGATTACCTGGAAATTCCCCACCCCAACCACTATCCCGAACATGGTAAAGGCGGGGGTCCGGTAACTATGGTGGATACAGACTTCATTGAACGGATTGATTTTTATGCCGGTGCTTTTCCGGCACGATATGGTGAAAAGCTTTCTTCGGTGATGGACGTTACGTTAAGATCCGGGAATCGGGAGAGGCACTTGGGTGAAATCAGCATGAATATGGCTGGTTTTGGTGCAAATGTGGAAGGGCCGCTGGCGGATAATGGATCTTACTTGTTTTCTGTAAAACGATCCTTTCTGGATTTTGTCATAGTATCCACAGGGATGCAGGCCGTGCCCCAGTATTGGTCGGGCCAAGGCAAGATCACTTACGATCTATCGCCAACAAAAAAACTCATGTTCAATTATATCGGTGGAATAGATGCTATCAATATTGTGGGAGAAGACAATCCATCGCTGCGCGGAGCAGAAAACGTGGAATATGATTCCCAACAAGCTACCGTGGGCATGACCTACAAAAACCTGTTCTCCAAAAAGGGTTTCAGTATTCTTTCGTTATCCAAAAGCCTTGTACAATTGAATGCGGATGTATACGAACTGGCTGAAAACAATCGGCGGGATATGTACCATCAACGGCGTGATCTGGAAAATGAAACAACTTTCCGCGGCGAGGTAAATTATCAGATCAAGCCCGGGATAGATGTCAACACCGGATTCAGTTTCAAAACCATCAACCTGGATTATGATAACTGGTTTGAACCGAGGCCTACAATCCTTTACGGCTATTCCTTATCATCTTCTGCTCCACCTAGTTTGATTTCCAAAGATGTTTTTTATGAGACTTATTTCCAGAATCCAGCAACAATCGTCACACCCCTGGACACGCTTAGTGTAGCTGACTCGATCGAAATAAATGCAATTATGGATTACCGGAAAATGGGTGGCTTTCTTCATGTTTCTTTTCATCCGATCCGGGCTCTGGAAATTTTTGCTGGAGGACGCTACGATCATCTCGATTTTACCGGGGAAAGCAGTGCCTCGCCCCGCTTTGGTTTATCCTATCATTTCAGTGAAGTGCTATCATTAAATTTCTCTGCCGGGCGTTATTTTCAGCCGCCCTTTAATCATTATCTAAATTCAGATCGGGGTACTACCAGTAAATTAAAAAACTATTATGCTGATCAGGCCGTCATTGGATTGGAATATTTTCTTACTGCTGATACGCGGCTAACCCTTGAAGTATTCAAAAAAGAATATGATGATATGGTTACGTATGAAATGCTTGAGGGCTCTGACGGCAGGGATAGTTTGAATATCTATAATACCATTAATGGTGGCAGCGGAAGATCAAATGGTATAGAACTATTCATTCAGAAAAAATATTCAAAAAACTGGTACGGGTCTTTAGCCTGGTCCCACTCCATTGCTGAAGGAGTAGATCCCCGCTCGGATAAATACTACCCTTGGATCTATGATTATGGAGATGTAGTGAACGTCATCGGTGGGTACAAAGTCCGTTATGCTGATTATAACTGGTACCGGCAATTTAGGGAGAATGTCTGGGCTAAGAGTTTTTCCTGGCTACCCTTTATGCCCAGTGATGAATTTGAGATCAGTTTCAAGTTCCGATATATGGGGGGTAGGCCCTATACACCGAAAACTTACGATCATAGAGTCCGCGATTGGTATGTGGAATCATCCCAGCTCTGGAACACGGCGCGATATGAGCCCTATCTGCGCTTGGACCTAATGTTACAGCAGCGATTTTATTTTAAACGAGTGAATATGGTTGTCTTTTGGGATTTTTTAAATGTCTTTAACACCGATAATCCCTGGGAATATATTTACTTGGTGGACGGGAAAAAGGAAATGTACTGGCAGTATAAAACTATGCCTATTGGCGGGATGATATTGGAGTTTTAAAAATAAGTAAATTCGTTCTCACCCTCGTTAATTAAACGATGATAAAATTAATCCCAGTCCTATTTCTTTTCCCTTCTCTTTTCGCAACGGATCGATTCAATGGTGAACTGCCTATAGGTTTAACCGAAGAAGAAAAAACAAGAATCCACGAAATTTACAATATGGGCCGCGAAACAGATCC
>DTUG01000231.1 GCA_012964275.1 Fidelibacterota bacterium
AAGAGCTTGATAATTTCTATGCACCCACAGGGCTGGACCTCAAAGCACAAACCCCGGAACAGATTGCCCTGAGTATTCTATCTGAAATGGTAATGTTAGGCAATAAGGGTAGCGGTGTACAAATGAGGACACTGGTTCCTGATGAGATGGCTGAAGACATATCATAAGTGGCAGTTTGCTAGCTGCCCTTGATTGACAAATACAATCTATGAATAAGCTGGTCTATTTAGATAACCAAGCCACAACGCCCCTGGACCCTGACGTCCTTATGGCTATGCTGCCCTATTTCAGGGATAAATTTGGAAATGCCGCTAGTGTGCACCATGCTTTTGGTCGGGAAGGGAAGGAAGCTGTGGAAGGCTCCCGAAAACTTCTGGCGGAAAGTATTCAGGGACGTTCCAGAGATATCATTTTTACCAGCGGTGCCACGGAATCCATTAACCTAGCTATCAAGGGAGTTTGCAAAAAGTACCAGAACAAAGGTCAGCACATTGTTACTCAAAATACAGAGCATAAAGCAGTTCTGGATACCTGTGCTGCCATGGAGCAAGCAGGTTGGCGAGTAACCTATCTGCCTGTGGATTCAGATGGATTTGTGAATCCACAGTCTGTTTTTCACGCCATTGGAAAAGATACCGTACTGGTTGCGGTCATGCATGCCAATAATGAAATTGGGACCATTCAGCCTGTGGCGAAGATCGGCGCAATTTGTAGTCAGGAAAATGTATTCTTCATGGTAGATGCCAGCCAATCTTTTGGGAAACTGGAGATCAACGTGAACGAAATGTGCATCGACCTATTGGCAGCAACAGCGCATAAGATATACGGTCCAAAAGGGATCGGGCTATTGTATGTTCGACAGAAGGATCCCAAAGTAAAACTTGAAATGCAGATGGAGGGCGGCGGGCATGAACGGGGCTTTCGTTCCGGGACATTGGCTGTGCCTCAGATAGTTGGCTTTGGAAAAGCGGTCGAACTTTGCCTAGAGGTAAAAAAGGAGGAAAACCAGCGCTTGGCGACTCTTCGAGACTTAATGTTTAAATCGATCCAGGATGCACACCCGGAAGTGATATGCAATGGCAGCCAAGAACAGCGGCTGACGCATAATATGAATCTCTGTTTTCCTGGTCTCGAGGCAGAATCCCTGATCATGAAAATGAAGGGTGTCGCATGTTCAACAGGATCAGCCTGCAGCAGTGCCAATTTGGAACCATCTCATGTAATGAAAGCGATCGGGAGAGATACAGAAATGGCCCATTCTTCCATAAGATTTAGCTTGGGAAGATTCAATACAGAGGATGAAATTCATTTTGCGATTGATGAAATAATTCATGCCATTTCTGATTTAAAAAAGAAATCGTTGAGATATCAACCTATAAATAATTAATCGGGAGAATTTTCAATGCCCACGAATATTTTTAATCCAACTGAAGAATGGTCAGCCAACGCTCATGTCCCATCCCTTGACCTATACCGCGAACGTTACCAAAAATCCATCGCAGACCCGGAAGCGTTCTGGTCAAACGTCGCACAAAGGCTGGATTGGATCCAACCGTGGAAAACGGTCCGGAAATATGATTTTGTCAAAGGAGAGATCGAGTGGTTTTCCGGTGGGAAACTGAATGTTTCTTATAATTGTATCGATCGTCATATCCATAATGGCCATGGTGACCAGACCGCCATCATTTGGGAAGGCAATGATCCGAACCAATCCAGGGCCTTCTCATTTAATGATATATTGAAAGAAGTGTCCCAGTTTTCGAACGCGTTAAAGTCCCTGGGTGTGGAGAAGGGAGACCGGGTTTGC
The DNA here is from genome assembly GCA_012964275.1 of Fidelibacterota bacterium. Taxonomy (GTDB): domain Bacteria; phylum Fidelibacterota; class Marinisomatia; order Marinisomatales; family UBA1611; genus UBA1611. The sequence continues at coordinate 1,808 of DTUG01000231.1, forward strand.
CTGTATATGCAAATGATTCCCGAATTGGCCTTTGCCATGTTGGCCTGTACCCGCATCGGTGCCGTCCATTCCGTGGTATTCGGCGCTTTCAGCGCCGATTCCCTCCGGGACCGGATCAATGATTCTAAATGCAAAATATTGATAACCCAGGATACGGGCGTGCGGGGTACCAAGCAAAATATCCCCATGAAATCCAATGCTGATAATGCGGTTGCGGATACACCTTCCATCGGGAATGTGATCGTGGTTCGCCGGACGGGTGAACCGGTTTCCATGGACAGGCAACGGGACATCTGGTGGCACGAGGCGGTGTCCGGTATGAACGCTATTTGCGAACCGGAAGAAATGGATGCGGAAGACCCCTTATTCATTTTGTATACCTCTGGATCTACCGGTACACCGAAAGGTGTCCTCCACACCACGGGTGGTTATCTGGTCTATACTTCCTACACCCATGAAATGATCTTTGATTACAAGGAAAAGGATATTTATTGGTGTACGGCAGATATCGGCTGGATCACCGGTCATTCCTACATTGTTTATGGGCCGTTGGCTAACCGGGCTACCACGGTCATGTTTGAAGGGGTACCCAATTACCCTGATTATGGACGTTTCTGGGATGTGGTGGATAAGCACAGGATCAACCAGTTTTACACGGCGCCTACGGCATTGCGGGCGCTCATGAAGGAGGGGAATGACTGGGTCACATCGCGAGATCTGTCCAGCTTGCGGCTGTTAGGAACGGTGGGTGAACCCATCAAAGAACCGGAATGGAACTGGTATAATACCGTGGTGGGTAAAGGGAATTGTCCTATTGTGGATACCTGGTGGCAGACGGAAACCGGTGGAATATTGATCACACCACTGCCTGGAGCAACACCCACGAAACCAGGCTCAGCCACGTTTCCATTTTTTGGTATTGAACCGTCCATTATGTCTGAGGATGGGCAGGAGATCGAAGGAAACGATGTCCAGGGCCTGTTGGCCATCAAAACGTCCTGGCCAGGGCAGATGCGCACCATTTATGGCGACCATGACCGTTTCATTCAAACCTATTTTTCTCAATTTCCCGGGTACTATTTTACTGGTGACGGCGCTCGCCGGGATGAGGACGGATATTACTGGATCACGGGCCGGGTGGATGATGTATTAAATGTGTCCGGTCACCGGATCGGAACGGCAGAGGTAGAAGGCGCCATTGGAAAAGCAAATGGTGTCGCCGAAGCGGCTGTGGTAGGGTTTCCTCATGATATCAAGGGTCAAGGGATCTATGCCTTTGTGACCTTAATGACAGGAGTAGAAGAGTCGGATGATATCCACATGGATATTTTAGGTACAGTAACAAAGGAGATCGGCCCCCACGCCAAACCGGATCAAGTGCAGTTCACACCGGCCTTGCCGAAAACGCGCTCCGGAAAGATCATGCGGAGAATCTTAAGAAAAATCGCGGAAGGCGATTCAGACAATATGGGCGATATTTCTACCCTGGCGGATCCTTCTGTGGTGGAAAGCCTTATTTCCCGGCAGCCTCCAGCTTAGCATTCATATCCCGGACCCGTCTGGTGAGCAGGCTGATGATTTGTTTCATAATCTCTGCGTTCCCGGCCATGAGTTCGTAAAAGCCATCCTGGTTGATCTTTAATAGGACCGCATTCTGACCGGCAGTGGCATCAGCGGACCGGGGTTTGTTGTCCAGCAAAGCCATCTCCCCCAGGGACGCACCTTTTTCCAATTGAGCTATTTCTTTTTCCCTGGTGTGGATGGAGACCGATCCGTCTAAAATGATGAACATGGAATCGCCCTCGTCCCCTTCCTTAAAAATAGGCTCGCCCTGATCATAGAGTTTGGCACGGGAGATCTGGGCAATGTGGGTCAGGACCTCGCCGGGAATGTTGCGGAAAAGGTCCACGGATTTCAGGAGGATGGTTCTTTCTAAAATGGTGTACATGGTTGACTCCGTTTTAATTTGAAATTTAGTTAAGGGGATTTTGGTATTATCGGCTGTTCGATCTTTAAACAATTGGGCTAAATAGATCGTAGGATCCACCTCGTCCCAGTTAATAGTTTCCAGGATGGAATTTTTTCCTGATTCCAATAAACATTGGATAGCCAGAACAGATTTCCATTCATGACCCGATTCAGCCCAGTCCTTCAAATAATGATCAAGAGAGTCAGGGAGTTCTGAAAACAATTCCTGGCCCGTAGAGACAGTATCCGCATCCGGGTCAACCAGGGGAACGATGAGTTTCCTGACCTCCTTGTTGCATGATGAATCCAGGAATTCCAGAACAAACGGGATATGAGTTTCATTGTTATTGAGTACATACTGAATATAGGATTCGATAGGTGTATTCGGTATGTGCAAAATGCTGAGCCTTAAAAGTACCTGGATCAATTTTTTCTGTTCGTATAATAGATGGTCCCGGATCAGCATTCCATTTTTCTGAGTCGAAACGGTTGAATGGAACAGATGCAGTTTATAGAACCGCCTGGCCAGTTGTTCCACTTCGTCCAGGAACGGTTCTCCAAATTCATTCGGCACATTTCCGGAACGAGCTATCCGCAACAAGGAGCGAGCCGCCGTGACCAGTATATCCATGTCAGACCGGGTTAATAGGACTCGTAAAATTCTAACAGTATTTTTTGTGGGATAATCTTCAAGGCAGCGGGTGATACCCCGTTCCAGTGATTTTGAAATTGAATCATCTGATAAGGAATCAGCCAGGGAGGTAATTACATCATCCGCAGGAAATTGAGCCAGGGCACTACGTGCAAAATTGGCTGTTTCCGATGATTCCAGGTTGGAAATGATTGCTGGTAGAAGGGATAGTTCGTGGCGGTTACCGGCTACTTTTAAGGCTGCTTCACGGATCTCAAATGATGGATAGGGTAATAACTCGATCAGGGTTTCATTGGGCAGCAGGTCGCTTGATGCTTGCAAATAATAGAGGGCGATAGCCGTGGTGTGCTCATCTTTCACATCGAGGAAATCATGGAGAATTTTTTCTGCTTCAATTTTGTGGATTTTCATTCGTAATAATCCAACCGCACTGGCGGCTTGAATGTGTTCATTATCACTGCTCAGGTTTTGCTGAAGTGAATCCGCCAGCTGTAAAAGGGATCGGTCCACGGCGATGGTAATTGCAGCGGCTGAAGCTTCGTTATCTCCACTGGCAGCGTTCAGGATCACGTCATTATCCAAAATATCCGTCATGGAGCCCGCCAGATTTATTATCTGTTTTCTCACTTCAAGAGAACCGGACTCCATTAGGTTTAATAACGTTTTTTTAAACGGATGAAGGGGCAGCGGCTTCAGCAGGTCCAGGGCAAAAAGCTGTTTGAATTCATCCTCATCTTTTAAGGTTTTATCAATGGTTTCAACGATTTGGCTATCGGTGACGTCAAACTGGACATCATCCAGATTGAGCCGCCGCTGTTCAATGGCCTTCATCAGGGTATTCACGTAGCCATTTTTCAACCGAAAATTATTCCAAAGCCAGATGCAGGACAGGCCGATAACAGGTAAACTCAGCCAGTGCAGTTTTTCGGTGGGAATAAACTCCAGGGACACAATGATGAAGATCAGGATCCCGATGGCTCCTTCCATTATGGACCTGATGGATGAATCAATGACCGGCTTGGTCCGCCGCGTTTTTTGTTTATCAACCGGCAGCCATAGGATCTCCCGGGTGGTGCTCTGGATGGAAAATTTGAACACCTGGTCAGCAAAACGGGCGATGAAAACTGTCATGATCCCCGCCGCAGCAAAAAAGGCCGCCGATCCTACTATTAGGCTGATGGGGAGAATTAAAAGACCGCCAATGATGCCAAATCGTGAAAGGACAAACCCGGTAATGAAAAATTGCATTATGAGGGTGGCCCCTCCCGTTACCATATAATAGGTTCCGAAGAAAGCCGCCAGGGAATCGGCTTCAGGGTAGGTCGCTGCTGCCGTCATTTTGAACTGGTATTCGATGACCCGGGACGAGATAGCAGCAATGACCACCATAACGGCGATCGATTTCAAATATGGATTGAATGATGATGGCTTCCTGAATGTTTGTTCATCATTACGGCGGCTGGGCTTTGGTTTTTTATCCGCTGTGTTCCGGAAGGGCTTCAGAAGCCAGGTGAACAGGATAGCCAGGGCGATGAATCCCATGGTGGGGATGAGCAGGTTTCCGGCCCCGAATTTTGTCACGAAGGGTTTGATACCGTACCCGGCGCCGATCCCGGCGATGGATCCGCCGGCACCGATAATACTGAAAAGACGCTTGGCCTGGCGGGCATTGAAGATCTCCCCGGCCAAAAGCCAGAATTGCAAGACGGAAATGGAAATGATAACGTCAACCCAGACATACAGAACCGGAATCATAATACCTTTCAATCTTAACTGGATGCCGGCGAGAGTGATGATAAATATGAGTGACGTAATGGTGATGTTCATTCCAAGGTCTTTCCCCGATGCCAGATGGTTGTAAAGGGCAACAGCCGCCACCATGACCACCGCGATGGCGGCAAACATGAGAGGCAGGAGAGAGCGGTCATAATCAGTGAGAAAGAATGTATCTCGTGCACTGGATCCAGTGATACTGGCAGCGACGATGGAAAAGAACATTAGGAATGCCAGGGCAGTGGGTTTTCGTTCTTCCGGTTTAATAGAGATGATTCCCATGGTTGTAGGTAATAACTTAATAATTCTAAGGTTCAGAAAGTTTCTGTAAATACAAGAATGTGGTTAGTTGAATCACCAATCCCACAGCGGTAACTTTTTGATTCATTTTTAATCACAAATAGATTGAGGAAATCATGTCGCATATTTCAACGGTAACTGTAGCAGGATCATCTTGGCAAGAAAGCGATGCCGGTCTTATCGCTGTTGGTGTATATAAGGATCAATCCCTGACTCCTTTGGCCCAAGAAGTGGACAAAGCCATCGGAGGACTTATTACTCAGGGAATCAACCTGAAAGATATCAAAGGAAAAATAGGGCAATCCCATTTCTTCTATGCTGAAGGAAAAATGATCTCTGTCTTGGGATTGGGGCAAAGAGACAAAGTTGATTCCAATTCGATCCGTCTGGCTGCCGGTGCCGCAGCCAGAGCAGCCATCAGCAGGAAAGTGAGATCCGTGGCCGTGGAATGTTTTTGTTCCGGGCTTGATAGCTGTCAGCCCATGGGTGAAGGACTGGTACTGGGAAGCTATCAATTCCTGGATTACAAGACTAAAGATGAAGAAAACTTTGAACTTGATTCTGCAGCTGTCATTGGCTGTGATAGTGACGAGATTGCGAAAGGCACCGAGATCGCGAAAGCTGTATGCTTTTCCCGGGACTTAGCCAATCATCCTGGGAATGTTACCACTCCCACCCGCTTGGCCGATGCTGCCAGGGAAATTTCTGACGAAGCCGGAATGAATTTAACTGTCTTTGACCGCAAAGAATTCACTGAAATGGGTATGGGCGGTCTGGCCGGTGTGGCCCAGGGAACCGATGAGCCTCCGAAATTTATCATTCTTGAATATTTTGGGACAGACAAGGAGAAGCAGCCTAAGGTCCTTGTCGGAAAAGGATTGACTTTCGATGCGGGAGGTATTTCAATCAAACCCGCCTCGAAAATGGATGAAATGAAATATGATATGTGCGGTTCCGCCACAGTTCTGGGTGTTTTCAAAGCCATGGCAGCATTGAAGCCAAAAATCAATGTGGTAGGGATTGTGCCATCAACCGAAAACCTGGTGGGTGCAAAAGCATATAAACCAGGGGACATACTAACTGCCTATAATGGCAAAACCATCGAAGTATTAAATACAGATGCTGAAGGCAGGCTCATCCTTGCTGATGGGCTATCCTATGCCTGCAAGCATTATGAACCGGAATTTATCCTTGATTTTGCCACCTTGACCGGCGCTGTTTTGGTCGCTCTTGGTCATATTGCTACTGGAATTATGGGTACTGATGATGAACTGGTCAACAGGGTAAAAAAATCATCTGAAAATGTTGGTGAAAAGGTCTGGGAATTTCCTTTATGGCCCGAGTTTTGCAAACAGATTCAATCCAAGATTGCGGATGTGAAAAATATCGGCGCACCGCGCCAGGCTGGTACTATTGCCGGTGGTGCCTTCCTGAAAGAATTTGTAGACGAAAATATACCCTGGGTACACTTTGATATTGCCGGCACTGCCTGGGGGGTTAAACCAGATTCATGCAATCCTAAAGGGAGCGCAACAGGGGTTGCGATCAGGCTGGTATTAGACCTATTGGGCGTTTAACTAGTTTAATAAAACAGAGAAATCATCAGATTACATCCAATAACATTCAGCATTTTAATTTTCATTTCAGGTTTACTATTTGCCGGACATCCAATAACTATTGAAGGACAGTTTCAGGATTGGAATGAAGTACCAGTTGCCTATACTGATCCACAGTCGTCTGATCAAATGAGCGCAGATTTTGCTGATGTTAAAATCACTTATGATATGGAATTCCTTTTCATTTATTTTAATTTTTATGCGAATGAATTTCTCTTGCAGGATTGGAATAATTTTCATCTTCTTATAGATGCAGATCATGATGTTTCGACAGGGTTAGCCATAGATGGTATTGGAGCGGAGCTTGATTGGACATTTGGATCCCGGACAGGTGTTCAGTATATAAACGGGAATGATAATGAGCTTTGGCAAAATGACCTTACCCTTCGAATCGGACCTACTATTACTTCTCAAGAGTTTGAGATCGCCATTTCCAGATATTGTAATGCACTGACCATGAATGGCAGCCAGGTCCTGGTGGAGGGTAGAGTGATTATCAATAGCGGAAACTCTACCCAGGATCAGGTCCCGGACGAATCGGGCGGGATATATTTCAGTATTGGCGAGGATGCCGTTCCCTTTCCAGTCCCAATCCCCTTGGAGCGAAAATATGAAGATGATATTAGGATAATATCTTACAATACCTGGAATGACGGCATACTTGATGAGGGTCGACAGCCCCGGTTTAAACGGATCATCCAAGCCCTGGATCCAGATGTGATTGCCCTGCAGGAACACTGGGACTGGGATGAAATTGATGATATCATCCAGTCATGGTTTCCCCAGGAAGAGTGGTATGCCAGCTGGACCTATCGGGATCTGGTAATCCTTTCCCGATTTCCGATCTTGGAAGATGCTAACATGATCAGTTCAGAAAGGACCATGGCAGCATTATTGGATACAGAAGACGAACTGGGAAAAAATCTACTGATCTTCAACTCCCATTTATCCTGCTGTGCCAGCAATGACGATCGCCAGCAGCAGGTTGATGAATTTATTAGCGTGTGGAGGGATTGGATCTCCGATAATGAAGGACCCTTTGAACTTGAGCCAGAAACTCCATTTGTTCATGTTGGCGATTTTAATTTTGTAGGGTATCGTCAGCAGGTAGAGACTATTCGAATAGGAGATATCCAAAATGAAGCAGATTATGGCCCAGATTTTCCACCAGATTGGGACGATTCGGATATAATCGATGTATTCTCTCGCCACACCCATAAACGCATGGGCTATACCTGGCGGTCTGATGGTTCATCATTTAACCCGGGTAAGCTGGATTATGTTTTTTATTCCGATGCCACCATCGATACGGGCCGCCATTATACACTGAATACCTTGGCCATGGATGAAGAAACCTTGATGGAAACGGACCTTGATGCTGAAGATACTAATGAAGCGTCCGATCACTTGCCTCGGGTGTTTGATATTTCTCTGGCCGCAGGCCTGGGCACGAAAAACGAACCCGTATTACCATCTGGATTCGCATTATATCCAAATTACCCCAACCCATTCAATCCAATAACTACACTGCGCTATGATCTGCCCGAAAATGCGATGGTAACTATTATGATATATGATATTATGGGACGACGTATAAAGACATTAGTTAATATTGATCAGACGGCTGGGTACAGATCCATCCAGTGGGATGCCACAAATGACCTGGGACAGCCGGTGAGTGCGGGTGTATACCTGTATCTGATCCAGGCCGAAGAGTTTCGAGATACCAAGAAAATGGTGTTGATGAAATAAACAACGTTGATAATTGTTGAAGAAGCCCCGGCAGCGACCGGGGCTTCTTTGTAAATATTATTCAATTAATCGGGCGAGACTGTTTTTTCAATTCTTGTGCCCGAGACTGGAGTCGAACCAGCACGTCCTCGCGGACACACGGACCTGAACCGTGCGCGTCTACCAATTCCGCCACCCGGGCTATAAAAGAGCTGCTAATAATAGAATTATCTGACGGGAATCAACAAGGATTAAACTTGGAGAGATTAGAACCGGTCATGTATTTTAGGCTGCTTTTTACTATGGAAATCAAGACGGTTGCGACCAACAGAAAAGCCTACCATGAATATCATATCCTGGAAACATTCGAAGCCGGTATTGAACTTTTAGGCAGTGAGGTCAAAAGCCTGAGAGAAGGAAAAGCCAGCCTGAAAGAAGGATATGTATTGGTAAAAGATGGCCAGGCCTGGATGGTGGGAGCGCACATCAGTCCCTATAGCCACACAGGACATACTGGGCATAAGCCTACTCGAGACCGGCGCCTTCTGCTTCATAAGCGGGAAATTTTAAAGATAAACAAAAAATTGACTGAAAAGGGGCTTACTGCCGTGCCCCTGAAATTGTATTTTAAACGGGGCTGGCTGAAGGTTGAGATCGCATTGGCAAAGGGAAAAAAGCTTTATGACAAACGGGAAACAAAAAAGAAACGGGATGTGGAACGTGATATCCAGCGTGCATTGAGCGATACCGAATGAGTTTTTTACCTGTAAGAGAACAAATGGAATTGATCCGTCGCGGGGTGGAAGAGATCATACCTGAAGATGACCTAATATCAAAACTGGAAAATTCCAGGGAAAGCGGAACACCTTTAACTGTTAAACTAGGCTGTGATCCCAGCCGGCCCGATCTGCATATTGGCCATGGGGTAGTCCTGCGAAAACTCCGCCATTTTCAGGATTTAGGTCACCAGGCAGTGCTGGTGATTGGTGATTTTACCGCAATGATCGGGGATCCATCTGGACGCAATAAAACCCGCCCACAACTGACATTAGAAGAAGCGAGAACCAATGCAAAATCTTATGTTAATCAATCTAAAGTAATACTTGATATAGATAAACTTAAAATACTATATAATTCAGAATGGCTTAATTCAATGAACTTTTCAGATGTGATAAAACTGGCTGGTTCAACTACCGTAGCACGTATGTTGGAGCGGGATGATTTTACCAAAAGGTATGAGGCAGAAGTCCCCATCTCGCTGCATGAGTTTTTGTATCCCCTGGCCCAGGGCCAGGATTCTGTAGAATTGAATGCAGATGTTGAGCTGGGAGGCACAGATCAAAAATTTAATCTCCTGGTTGGTCGGGATCTCCAGAAGGATGCGGGTCAGGACCCGCAGTGCATTATTACCCTGCCGCTATTGGAGGGTACGGATGGAGCGGAAAAAATGTCAAAATCCTATGGAAACGATATCGGATTACTGGATAAACCGGAGGATATATATGGTAAAATTTTGTCTATACCAGATGAAATGATTGAGAAATGGTTTATTTTAGCAGCAGACACAGATGAAGAGACACTGAATTCCATTAAAAACCGCTTGCAGGATTCAAGTGTAAACCCCATGGAAATTAAAAGGGAATTAGCCAGGGATGTTGTAGCTCTTTATTATGATGGAGAGATGGCGTTGGAGGCCGAAGCTCATTTTAACAATGTGGTTGTTAGAAAAGGTATTCCTGACGATATGCCGACATATGTTTTAGAAAGTGAAAGACTGGTTGTCAACGTGATTGCTGAATCGGGAATCCTTAAAAGTAAAAGTGAAGCCCGGAGAATGATCACGCAAGGCGCTGTACAGCTCGATGGAGTATTAGTGGATAATATCCAGGCAATAGTTCTTCCTGGGGCAAAACAGGTTTTGAAGGTTGGTAAGCGACGATTTTTGAGGATTATCGGAAAATGAAAAAACTTCTGGGGCTGTTCCTAGCAGTCCTTTTCATTAGTTCCTGTGACACTGGCCTGCCCAAAATAAAACTTGTTGTTTTATTGGTTGTTGACCAAATGCGCCCGGATTTGTTAACTCGATTTGACGACTTGTACACGGGAGGATTCCGCTGGCTGATTGATAATGGCGTCAGTTTCACCAATACACACCATGAACACAGTTATACGGCTACAGGACCGGGTTTCTATGTGATTGGAACGGGCCAATATCCCGGGCCAGGGGGTGCCTTGGGAAATAGCTTTTATGATCGAGTCCTCGCAAAAATAGTCAATTGTGTAGAGGATCCTAATGCACAGCCGATAGGTGGTGATGGGAAGGCACGATCTTATATTCGCTATGCAACAACAGGGATAGGTGATTGGATGAAATCAGCTGATCCGCTGTCAAAAGTCTTTTCTATAGGTGGCAAGGATAGGTCTGCCGTATTCCTGGGCGGGAAACATCCTGACTTGGTTGTTTATTATAATTATCATGATCGGTTTATAACATCAGATTATTATATAGATGCAGTACCTTCGTGGTTGGACAATTTCAATCAGAATCTAAACCTTTCATCGTACCGGGATTCGTTATGGACCAAGTCATTGCCGGAGAGTTTGTACCTGAAATATGCCCGAGAAGATTATTTCGAGGGTGAAGAAGACACCTACCGGAAGGAGCCTTACAGCCCAGTATTCCCAATTGGTTTTGATCCCGAAGTTGAACCAGGGGACGAGATAATGGGCAGGCCCTGGTTCGAGAGGTTTATCTTGAACTTGGGTGAATCTGTTTTGCGCGAAGAATTCCTGGGGCAGGATGATCACGCTGATCTCCTTTGTATCTCTTTTTCCGCAATGGACTGGATGATCCATGACTATGGTCCTTTTTCCCAGGAGATTATGGACGCCTGTATCAAACTGGATAAATACTTAGGTGATTTCATTAGTAATCTCGATAGATCGATCGGGCTGGAACATATCGAATTTGTCCTGACCGCCGATCATGGCGGTTTGCCTTTGCCTGAATATGAGCGTGCACAAGGCAGAAAATCCGGAAGAGTAAACCGCGAAGAATTAATCGAAGCGTACGAATGGATCGAAGATGAAATTGCCGAAGTGTATGCTAAAAACCTTTTTGTGCGCGACGGGGCTGATTATTTCTTCAATATGGAAAAGCTCAGAAAAAGAAACATTCCTTTGTCAAAACCAGCCAGTATCATTAAAAAATACCTTCCCAAAGTAGATGGTATTGAAAAGGTATTTACCAAGCAGGAGATCCTGGATGCTGATCCAAGCGATAAAATCATGTTCCGACTTCAAAACATGATCCATATAGAAAATAGCCCTGAAATCATGACTGTTGTTTCTCCGGGATATATATATCGGAACCCGCACGGAACCGGGCACGGTTCTCCCTATGATTATGATACGAATGTCCCGCTATTATTCTCTAGAAAAGGTAGACAGCCCAGGATTGTTAGCAAACATGTTGAAGTGGCTGATATCGCACCGACCATTGGCCATTTATTATCCATTTCGTACCCGGAAACAGTCCATGGTACGGCAATTGAGATTGAATGATGCCGATTTGTTCCATCAGCATTCTCATCTAAATTCAAGCTCGAATGACAACCTTAATCGCTTTTTTTCTCATAGCTCTCCTGGCATCTTTTCTTTGTTCGCTGCTTGAGTCTGTCCTTTTAAGCGTTTCCCATGCACACATAGCTGTCCTTATTAAAAACGGGGAAAAGGCCGGTCAGTTGATGGCATCTTTGAAAGAAAATATCAACAGGCCGCTGGCTGCGATTCTTACCATCAATACCATAGCCAATACAGTTGGTGCCGCTGGAGTCGGTGCTCAAACTTATCATATTTTTGGGAGTAAATGGGTGGCGGTCGCATCGGGAATTTTAACCCTATCTATTCTATTTCTTTCTGAAATCATTCCTAAGACCCTGGGCGCAAATTACAATAAATCATTAGTGGGCTTTACCGTGTACATAATCCAGGTCATGATAATAATTGCCTGGCCTTTTGTATTTCTTGGCGAGAGAATATCCGGTTTATTAAAACGAGGAGATATTGACCAGTCCCGAGCATCTCGAGCTGAATTACTGGCTATGGCGGAAATAAGTGAAGATGAAGGTGCCATCGATGAACAGGAAGGCGATATCATAGAAAACCTGATGAAACTGGATGATATTGCGGCTGAGGAAGTGATGACACCACGGTCTGTTATTTTTGCGTTAAATAAAACTCAAACAGTGGGAGAAGTGGTTGACAAACATTCACCGATCGCATTCTCGCGAATACCCATTTTTGAGGAAAATCTTGATCAGATCGTTGGGTTTGTGCATCGCTACAACTTGGTGCATAAACAGGCAGAGGATCAATTTCATGTGCAGATGGATTCACTGATGGAACCTATCCATTCCATTGATGAAAAAGAATCTGTGGCGGATATACTGGATGAGTTTGTGAAGCGCCGCCAGCAGATATTCATGGTTGCTGATGAATTTGGCACCACCACAGGATTGATTACTCTTGAGGATGCAATTGAAACTTTACTGGGTGTTGAGATTGTGGATGAACATGATCATGTGGTAGACATGCGCAAATTAGCTACGGCAAAACTGGAAAAAAGACGGCGGCGACTGGCTTCAAGGTCCAGATCTAAACCATCCTAACTCGTTGAACTTCCAGATATGTCAACCTAAATTCGCCGGCTGATTTTCGCGAAAAGAGATTTTTATGGTGAAAAAAACAAAAAGTTTTGCTGAAAGAGCCGCTGCTGAAAGAAAAAAACCTGACTCGGTTCATGTAAAATACGTTCAAAGTGTTCTTTCTGAAAAGACCGGGCACTGGCGGTTTAACGAACAGATGATAGCTCTTAAAGATGGGGAGCAGCTGGACACTGCCCTAAAACGGATGGATGAAGCGGCAAACCTGATAGATATTGATCTGTCAGACTTTGAATCCAAGGAACCGGCTGACCCGTTAGAAAAGCACGATGAGGAGACTGGAGACACAGAGGCTGATGCTGGCACAACTGATACAAGTGATGAAGATTTACAACCGGCTGATACTGATCCAATATTAGAATCTTCGGAAGTGTCTCAAGTAGAAACTGTTGGTACTGAAACAGAATCATCCAACAATGATGCAGTCAATGAGGAACAACCAGCGGTAGAAGAGGAAGAATAATCAGGTTCGTTTATTCTTTTGAGTATTAAAATACCAACCCCGCTGCTGACGGGGTTTTTTGTTATTTTTGGTGAACTAACTGTAACTCTAACTTTATTAAATCCTGTAAATTCACAAGAAGGGGATTAAAAAAATAAATAGCTTTATCTGGAGAGGTGGCCGAGTGGCTGAAGGCGCACGCTTGGAAAGCGTGTAAACGTTTACGCGTTTCGAGGGTTCGAATCCCTCTCTCTCCGCAACCTGACTTTAACGGCATGTTTATCCGTACCTGGAGGGGTGGCAGAGTCTGGCTGAATGCACTGGTCTTGAAAACCAGCAAGGGTTTACACCCTTCGGGGGTTCGAATCCCTCCCCCTCCGCTGTCTGTAAAGAACAACATGATTATAACTGAATTGAATTAGTGAATTCTCGAGTCCGCTTTGCCCCCAGTCCGACGGGCCAGTTGCATTTAGGCGGCGCCCGAACAGCATTATTTAATTATTTATTTGCCAGACAAAATCAAGGTGATTTTCTTTTACGAATTGAAGATACGGACAAGGAAAGATCCAAGAAGGAACATGTAGAGCAGATTTTAGATTCTTTGTCATGGTTAGGCATAGACTGGGATCAGGAACCAGTTTTTCAATCGTCAAGGTCCGATAGGTATTCAGAGGTTATACAGAGTCTTCTAGATAAAGGAAATGCTTACCGGTGTTTTGCTACTGAACAAAAATTGAAAAGAATACGCGAAGAAACCGGAACATACTTATATCCGGGATTATGGCGTGACCGTTCTGAAAGTGAAGTGCGGTCAATGCTGGATGCCGGTGAATCTTTCACCGTTCGCCTACGAACGCATCGAGAAGGTATAACATCGTTTTTGGATCAGATTTATCAAAAAATTGAAACATCCAATTCTGATATTGACGATTTTATTATTGCCCGTTCTGATGGGAGCCCAGTTTATAACTTTTGTGCAGTCGTGGATGATCATGACATGGAAATTACCCACGTGATTCGCGGTGAAGATCACGTTTCAAATACACCTAAGCAGATTATGATTTATCAGGCCATGGGATGGGATTTACCTCAATTTGCTCACCTGCCCATGATCCTGGGCCCTGATAAAAAACGCCTGAGTAAGCGCCATGGCGCGACTGGGGTACAGGCCTTTCGGGATCAAGGATACCTACCGGAGGCGCTCATCAATTATCTAGCTCTACTTGGCTGGAATCCGGGAACAGAAGAAGAAGTATTTACTCGGGATCAGCTGGTGGAAATGTTTCGCCTTGAACGGGTAAATAAAAAGGGAGCTATATTTGATGATAAGAAATTTAAATGGATCAGCGGGCAGCATCTTATGTCCAGATCCAATCAAGATATCCTTGAGATTATCAAGGAGATGGTCCCTGAATGGGCCACTACTGAAAGGTCGGTTTATGTATTGCAGGTAATCGAGCAGTTAAAGGTACGTTCCAAGTCAGTGCTGGAATTGGTTGAACAATCGGGATATTTTTTCACAGAACCAGAATCATACGATAAAGATGCACGAAAGAAAGCTTGGAAAGAAAATACTCCGGAATTGTTGAACAGCTATCTTACAGACCTATCTAAACTCGCTGATTGGAACCGGAATTCACTTGAATCATCACTTAGAAATATTGCTGATATTGCCGGTGTAGGTGCAGGGAGACTCATACATCCAGTTCGTCTTGCTCTAAGCGGTGTGTCTAATGGTCCATCGCTCTTTATCATAATGGAACTGCTGGGCAAAGAAAGGTGCCTGCAGCGGATCCAAACAGCTCTAAATTTGTTGTAAAAGGAAAAGATTTAATGAGTGCGAAAAAAGACCAACCGTCATCTCATTTTATTAAGAGGATCATCAATGCAGATAATGAATCTGGCAAATGGGATGGTCGGGTTCATACACGCTTTCCCCCAGAACCAAATGGATATCTTCACATTGGTCACGCTAAGTCTATATGCATCAATTTTGGGTTAGCGGAAGAATATGGTGGCAAATGTAACTTGCGTTTTGATGATACGAATCCGTTAAAAGAGGAAGAAGAGTACGTTAATTCAATCATTGAAGATGTGAAATGGCTAGGTTTTGATTGGGAAGACCGCCTGCTTTTTGCATCTGATTATTTCCAGCAGATGCATGACTTTGCCGTTGATCTGATAAAAAAAGGTAATGCTTTTGTTTGTGACCTGAGCTCAGAAGAAATACGCAACCAAAGGGGAACATTAACAGAACCGGGTACAGAGAGTCCTTTCAGGAACCGCTCGATAGATGATAATCTGGATCTTTTTGCGCGAATGAAAGCCGGAGAGTTCTCTGATGGGGAACGCACGCTCAGGGCGAAGATCAATATGGTTCACCCCAATCTGAACATGCGGGATCCGGTAATGTACCGTATCCTTTATGCTACCCACCACCGGACCGGAGATGAATGGTGCATTTATCCTATGTATGACTGGGCTCACGGACTGGGAGATTCCATTGAAAGAATCACGCATTCCATCTGTACTCTTGAATTTGAAGACCATCGACCGCTTTATGACTGGTTCTTGCAGGCATTGGACACTTATCATCCCCAACAAATTGAATTTGCCAGGCTGAACCTGAACTTTACAGTAGTGAGTAAGCGTAAACTTAAACGTATTGTAGATGAAGGTGTTGTGGATGGCTGGGATGATCCGCGCATGCCCACTATTTCCGGTTTAAGGCGTCGAGGGTATACACCGGTTTCAATACGTAATTTTGCAGAAACAGTGGGCGTGACAAAACGGGATACAATTGTGGATGCTGCCAGGTTGGAAAATGCCCTCCGTAATGATTTGAATAAACGGGCGCCCCGCGTAATGGGAGTGCTGGATCCGTTAAAAGTTGTGATCACAAATTATCCGGAAGATAAAGTGGAATATGTTGATGCTGTTAATAACCCTGAAGATGACTCTGCAGGGACAAGAAAGGTTGCTTTTACCAGGGAACTGGTTATTGAAAAAGCAGATTATATGGAAGATCCACCGAAAAAATTCTTTAGGTTAGGTCCGGGTCGGGAAGTGCGACTGAAATATGCCTATTTTATTACTTGTCATGGTGCGGTCAGGGATGAGAATGGAGATGTCACTGAACTTCATTGCACATATGATCCAGAGACAAAAGGCGGTGCTGCTCCTGATGGACGCAGAGTAAGAGGCACTTTGCATTGGGTCAGCGCGACCGAAAATATAGCTGCCAAGGTGCGGCTTTACGATCGGTTATTTAATAATGAAAACCCGGAAGAAGGAGGCGATTTCATGAAGAATCTGAACCCGAACTCACTGCAGATTGCAGAACCTGCCTTTTTAGAAGCATCTATATCTGAGCCTGTATCCGGGTGCACTTACCAGTTTGAGCGACTGGGCTATTTCATAGCTGATGTACAACATTCTTCATCAGGAAAACTGGTTTTTAACCGGGCTGTCACTTTGCGCGATTCCTGGGCAAAACATGCGCAAAAAGTGCACAAATAATTTTAGTGCATTTTCCATTGGTTATAAATGTCAAATTCCGTTAACTTGAATTTGTAAATCGTTTTAAGCGGATGCGGAAAATCCTTGTAACTATATTGCTTATCTCCGGGCTAGCTGCGCGTCAGCCGCTTGCCTTTTTCTATGTTCTCCCCTTTGATAACCTCAAGGCCGATCCTACAGTGGAGTGGATCGCTTCAGGCCTTACAGACATGGTGCGGGAGAATTTTAAGAATGAAATTGGACTGAAGTTGCAAACGAAGGAAGATCTGGAAGTCATCATGAAAGATCGGTCGCTCATGCTGAAGCAGCCTAGGGGGTCCCGGAATTTTCTTTTATTAGGAAAATACAGCCGTCAACTGGATCAGGTTGAAGTTTCAATGCAATTGATCGATGTTGCTACATGGGATGAACTGGATGCTCGAACTGTCAATGCTGGTTACAGTGATATTACTGTTCTGAATAACCAGGTCAATGAAACCATTCGCACTATGCTCTATCCTTATATTCCAAAAAGGACAGTTTTATCAGCTCCCATTATACCAGAATTTGCGGATCCGAAACCGGCGAAGCGGCGCCATCCGGTTTCAGTTAGATCCGTGATGATTGCCAACAATCTGGATAAAGAATTAAAAAAATTAGAAGAATCCATGGATGTGCTGTTTGGCGCGAAGCAGGATAAGAAAGTAAAACCAAAAAAAGATGTCACCCGGTTTGAAGGTGGGGAATGGACCATGGATTTTTCAGCCCATGAGCGTGTGGATGAAAACCCGGAGCTGGCCCCAAACACGCAAATGCTTACCACTGTTTTGGAACAGCTGATAGCCAATCCCTATGATATAAAGATGGAAAAACCGAAATTCATTTATCACCCGGATGATGATGCATATATGACAGTTCAGTTCCATGTGGTGTATTCCCTGAAAGATGAGATCATAATGGAAATGCTGAACACCCTGCCATATACTGGCTTGGAGCAGAATGGTACCCTGACCATTTTCTATTTCAGTCGGGAGTCCTTTAACTTCCCGGAAAATATTACTGAAACGATCAAATCCGGAAATTACCGGTCCGTACCAGTTATACGATTTTTTAATAAAGAAAAAAATCCAATTGTTGTTGTGGCAGATACGCCGGAAGAGCAATGGCATTCACGAAGCAGCCAAAAAGTTCTTTACATCCCCGAGCGTCAATTCTCCCCATTGATCGAATTTACAGTCGGCGGATGGTCTCTTCAGGTAGCAATGGAAACTGTTAACCTATATGCCACATACGAATTCACACTGCCTATGTCTGATGTAGAAGGTTTGAGTAATGTTAACATCAAATTCGTTAATGAGAATGAACTCAATTCCTTTCTAGACCCAATTCTATAAAGTAATTTCTAGGTAATAATGCGAATAATTCTTTATACGTTTTTATTGGCGTTTATCACCACAGGATTCTCAAAAGACACTGGTGATAGAATCCCTGATTTGAAGCTAAAATTGCTAGATGGAACAAAGACATCTATACATAAATTCCTAGAGAACGGCCCGCTTATGATCGATTTTTGGGCGACATGGTGTAAACCCTGTGAAAAGGTTATGATTCACCTGGATAAATTTCACCAGAAATATTCAGAACAGGGTTTCAAGGTATTGATGGTGAACCAGGACACGCCTCGCAGCATGGGTAAGGTAAAATCCTATATCAGATCGAAGGATCATCAATTTAATGTAGGTCTTGACCCCAATAAGCAAATAGCAACAAAATTAAATGGCTTGCTAATGCCAACCCTTATCCTGGTAAGCAAAGATGGCGTAATTCAGTGGCGGCACCAGGGATACATGCCCGGGGAAGAAAAGGAGATCGAAGCTCAAATCCGATCTGTCTTAGGGCTGGAATCAACTGAATCCTGATTCCAATGAAAAAATCCGTCCTTTTTTATTGCGCTGCAGCAATAATATATGCTGCGGATTTGGATTATAATATTGGTTTAACATCCAATTATGGCGATAGCTATGATTTTTATTCCTTTTCTGAAAATCGGCTGAACATGAACTTTTTTTATAATAACCTGCAAGCATGGCTCCAATATGAATATTCAAACCCGCCTGAACTGGGAAATTCTATGAATAAACTAAGAAAAGTTCGCTTGGAGTATGAATATGGAGATTGGCTTATAAAATTCGGCGATATCTATGAAATATGGGGCCGGGGTTTAATTTTGAACCAGCTGGATGATCAGATAATAGATTTTGATAATGGTATCCGAGGCGTTTACCTGGGTTACGAGAAAGATCAATTTGCCATTACCCACATTAATGGTGAATCTTCCATTTGGCAGATGGGCGTTGATTTGCGTAAACCAGATTATGTGTTTTCCCACAAAGTTGATGCGTTAAATGCTCAATATTCTTGGAAAAATCTTAGTGTAGGGCTGTCACATTTGCATACAAATGAAATACACCAGAAGAATTTTGCCGATACAGCATTTGTCAATCACAGGCTGCAGGGCGCCTATTTGACATATTTTGGAGATTTCATGGATCTTTATCTGGAATATGTCGACAAACAATCTATAGAACGGTTTGAAACTTTGGGGAGTTCAAGCTTTGAGCCTTTAAAAGACGGCTATGGTTTTTACGGCAATATGAACTTTTTTCTAGGCTCCTGGTCACTTTTAACAGAATATAAACGATATTCTTTTGATCGATTGAACCCTTTGGACCTGGATTATGTTTTCAACAATTATGGTAACCGCATAGATTATCAGGTAATGCCAATTTTGTTTCGGGAACAGAATTCAACACTTTTAGGAAGAGTGATTCACCAGTCAAATATCAATGATGAGCGTGGTTTACAATTAGAAATTAATGGCGGACTGCCGGGCGGTTTCCAGTGGATATCTCAATATGCTCATATGAGCAGGAATGATCGGTGGCAATCTATAACCAGCATAATATGGGAACCTGATAAACTGAATGATTTTCTGCCCAGTGCCCGGGTCAATTCTATGCCGTATTGGGAAAATTATCATGAGATCAACGGATATGTTGGAGGTGAGAATCTTTATTTTCGTATCGGTCGTGGATCAAATTATGAAGTACCCAAAATCATTCGATTTTTCAAAGGTATTCAACCTGATACTACATTCAATGAGTACTGGGGCTACACCGATTCTTCATATTTTAATGATGAATGGGTCTTTTGGGGTGATACGCTGTTAAGCATGGATACTACAACATCACTCTATAATATAGAATCAAAGTTATACCAGGTCACAAAATCGGTCACATATCCATTTGAATTCACATATGCAACAAATAATGGGTATTCTATTAGCTTGAATTTTGATTATCAGGAAAGAACGAAGAAAAATCTAACAAGGGCTAATACAGCTTCCCCTCACTATAGCTTTGCTGATTCTGCATGGGTATTACTAAACCCCGATAACCCAGATTCATTTATTGTAAAATCAACGACACAATTTGCAAATAACGTTAATCTGCAGATCAACAGGTTGGTCAGTTTAACATTAAACAAAGCGTCTCAATGGTCAGCATCATTGAGCCTGGAATACACAAATATGCAGGATATAATAGCACTGGATCCATATTATAACCCATTGGAAGCACTCGTTTATGGTGATATAAAATATTTCACGGGTGAACGGGAACCACATAAGCCGCCTCCTTTCATTCAAAAGAAATGGGTTGCACTGGAACTGGCATATCACATCACTCCTTCCCAGCGAGTTTCTGTAATGTATGGATCTATTCAGGGCGGTTTATTCTGCAGCAATGGAATATGTCGAAAAATTCCTGCTTTTAATGATGGCTTACGCCTTACCTACAGCGCCATATTTTGATTCCTTTTGAAATTGAAACTATGAGTGCTTTGGTGTTAAACTGCGGGGAATAAACCAAAAGGGTATTATGCTTAAGCGCTTTGCTTTAGTCAGTCTTTTCATTTCAAATCTTTATGCCCTGCCGCTACAGGTTGGTGATGTTTGTCCCGATTGGACCTTGGCGTATTGTGCCAATGGTAGCGGTGATTTTGAACTATACGCGAACGCTAACGGTGCCGAAAATGGGGGGAATTACAAGGTCGTCTGGCTCAATCTATTCACCTCCTGGTGACCAAGCTGTCAATCGGAGGCTCCGATTACAGAAGGAATTTACCAGAATTATGTGGATGATGGATTAGTTGTACTGGGTCCTGGATTCGACTGGAATCAACCCTATTCATGTGAATCCTGGGGTTCTACATTCGGCCTGACATACCCACTGCTCGATGATTCACCAAATACCGTCTGGAATCTTTTTGGTCAGGGCTACATTCCGCACAACGTCGTTTTGGACCACACCATGACTGTCGTTTATACTGAATATGGATTCAACCAGTCAGCGATAATTAATGCCATCGAGGATGCATTGGAATACCTGCCCAGTGATTTAGACGAGGACGGCATAAACAACGATGAAGACAACTGTCCCGACATTTACAATCCGGACCAGACCGATATTGATGGCGATGGTGCAGGCGATGCCTGCGATATTTGCGATAATGCCAATATTTTTGTTGTAGGGAACGTGAACGGAGACCTGGATCAGGAAAGTTCACCTATTATTGACCTTCTTGATATTCTTGCCCTTGTTGATCTTATTATATTAGGTGGTGACACAGGTTTGCTCGAGTGCGCCATTGAAGCTGGTAACATAACCGGTGATGTACACGTAAACGTGATCGATGTCATAGCACTAGTACAAATGATCCTGAATGGAGATAATAGTGCATCTTCGGGTGGAGAACCTGCCGAAGGAACACTATCGGTACTGCACACAGGTGAAAATGATAAAGTTGTTCTCGCGAGCCCGGAAAAGATCAGTGGGTTCCAGTTTCAGCTTCCGCTTTTTGTGATAACACCAGCGGACCTTGATAAAGTGGTTCTGCCTGATGGTTGGTCAATGAATTATTCAATTAATGAAGATCATATCAGGGTATTGGCTTATGACCAGTCTGGTGAAAATCCCCGCCAAAAGATTGAAATAGAATTACCCGGTGTCAGTGTAGCGTCCTTTCAACACACGGTGGTGTCCAGTCCAAAAGCAGGTGAGATTAGTATAAGTTTTTCTGAATCCAGGTCAGGTTTTGGCGATATTGCGCTTCCGGACAGGCCTGTTATTCAGGAGTTGTACCCTAATCCCTTCAATCCAGTTCTATCGGTTACATTTTCCATTCCATTTGAGATTGAAACCCGGGTTGCCGTATACAATACACTTGGCGAAATGGTGGCAGTCCTGTACGATGAAAGCGCTCTAAAACCCGGGCATCATACATTCTACTGGGATGCCGCTGAACAATCATCAGGAATGTATTTTATCCAGATACAGACCCCTGCGGGAACTGATACAAAGAAGGCGCTGCTTGTAAAATAAATCAATCTCAATTACAGCTATTCCGATCTAAATTTGGCGGCGTTTTCTCGTCGCCATTTTTATTTTTTGGGGTGTCGTCTAACGGTAGGACACCAGGTTCTGGCCCTGGCAGTTGGGGTTCGAGTCCCTACACCCCAGCTATTCAAGAACTGTATGCGCCTGTAGCTCAATTGGATAGAGCGTCTGGCTACGGACCAGGAGGTTAGGGGTTCGAGTCCTCTCAGGCGTGCTAAAAGCCTATTTTATGGGTTTTTATCTTTTAAAACACCGCGGATTTTAAATTTGCCTTCGACTGATACTCTCTCTTATATTCAAAATGGGTCAGGGTGTACTCGAGGTAAACAATATTTGGGAAAAGTTATTGCGATGAAATTAGTTTTAAAAAGATTGGATTATTTCTTGGCCCTGGTTCCAAGACATTCTCTTCAGAGAAATCTAATGCAGGTCTGTCTGTGGATCCTACTGTCATTGGTGATTTTCTTGCCAACAACACCGCTATACGCCCAGGATCCAGAAGATGAAGAGGGAGAGATGTTCTGGGGTGACGAAGAAGAAGGAGAAGAAGAATATGCTGAAGATGATGATGAATATCTAGATGACGAGGAATACTATGAAGAAGAAACCGACGAAGGAGATGACGAAGAATCTGAATATGAAGAAGAATACGATGACGAAGAATCTGAATATGAAGAAGAATACGATGATGAAGAATACGATGAAGAGACTGAGCTTGATGATGAAGCCAATCCCATGGGATGGAGCATAGATATTTCCGGGTCTAAACCCCGTCTCGTTAATTATACCCTATGGGATCAGTTCAATCTTGAAGAATCTATTTGGGCACCAAGTGTAGACGCCCGGGTGAGTATTGAAGCACCCTATCTCATGCAGATGATGGGTATGCGGTTTCGGATCGGCGTGGAAGTTGGAACCTTCGGGTTCAAGGACCTGTCTGAGCGGGAAGCAGAATTAAAAGGGATCACTGCCTTAGGGCTTGTATCTTTCCCTGCGGGACCCGGCAAGATCAAGATTGGCGCCGGTGTTTTCGGGTCGTCCGTGGGTTTCATGTTTGAAGCGACTTATGGCATGGCCATAGGTTCGCTGGATATGCGCATCGGTATTCGCACGGCAGAAGTATTAGGCGTAATTGACAGCGCAAACAGGGACCTGGGCCACGTGGGCTGGATGGATGGCCTGGTGGTGCTTGGGGTTAATATTTAGAAATATGCATGATTGAACGAAAACCATATTCCATGTTGACTATCCTGCTGCAGGGCTGCCTTTGGATCATAGTGTCTATGCTGGTGCTCTCACCCACATCCCTGGTTTATGCCCAGGATCCCGATGATGAAGAAGGCGAAATCTTTTGGGGTGGTGACGAAGAAGAAGATGAAGAATACGCTGAAGACGAAGAAGAATTTCTTGATGATGAAGAATATTATGAAGATGAGTATGACGAAGAAGAAGCTGATGAAGAATATGATGAAGAAGATGAAGAAGAGTACGATGAAGAAGATGCTGAAGAAGAATATGATGAAGAAGATGCTTTTGAAGATGAAGAGACAGGACTGGCTGATGAAGCCGAAAGCCTGGGCTGGAGCATTGACATCTCCGGCTCGTCCCCCCGTTTTGTCAATGAAGCGCTCATGACCTGGAACTCAAGCGTTAACGTACGGGCCAGTATCGAAGCACCTCTGCTGATGGAAATCATGGGAATGAAGTTTCGTTTTGGAGCAGAATTTGGCACCTATGGTTTCAAGGATTCCATGCCTCCGCAGACGGCAGAATTAACAGGGATGACCGCAATGGGTATTATGTCATTTCCCATTGGTCCCGGCAAGATCAAGGCAGGAGTCGGTGTGATCGGAAAATCCGTAGGGTCCATTTTTGAATCATCCTACGGCCTTCGCCTGGGTGCATTGGGGATCCGTGTTGGTGTAAGATACGCTGCAATTTTGACTCCCGGTGCTGATGTACAGGAAAATTGGATCACCGCTCCTCCAACTTTGGGCTGGATGGATGGGCTCGTGGCAGTCGGCGTTAATCTCTAAACCTATATTCATTTTATTTTCTCATGATCAATAGAATCATCCATACTCGTTTCTTACTCTGGCTCGGTTGCACGCTTGCTATGGGTAATCTTCAGGCAATAACCGTAGGTTTCACTAACTCTAGCGGGACCTTCAGCGAAGGAGCCGGTTATGGAGATTTCACGCTCACACTTAGTGAAGCGTGTGGCGGTTGTTATATTGGTGTTCAGTTTTTTGGAAGCCCAACCGCTAGTAATGGTGGCAACAACACAACAGGTGGCGATGACTATGATCATTTGTATAACCGAGCAGGCTTGACCCAAGAAGAAAACGCGGAGCAGGAACAGGGTCAGTCCGCCAATGGAACTGGCGCTGTAGTGATATATACTTACGGATTAGGGACCACGTTGACAGTTTCCTTGGATATTGAAAGTGATACGCGTTATGAGGGTGGTGCCAGCGCCACTGATGAAT
>DTUG01000232.1 GCA_012964275.1 Fidelibacterota bacterium
ATTATGGTAATTATTTTTCTTTCGGAAATCCTTTATCTGTTTTCTGGCTTCAAAGTAAGAGTTAACCACTGCATAAAATCAAATAGTACCCATGACGCCTAAACTCGCCCAGTTTATCTGAGCAAACTGTTTTTCTTCCAAACTTATTCCCAGAATGATTTTCGTTTTAATTTATTGGAAAGTCTTTCTATTTCCGTATGGCGGATCTGCATACCCAGAAGTGCTTTAGATTCTTTTACAAACTGTGAAAAGGGGATGCGTACCACAGCAGTTTCACCGGAGACCATTTCCTTTTCTCCTCCGGTTGTTACAAGAATGATCACCCCGGTGTGATGCTTTAATTTTTCAATATGGTCTTGCGGTTCATGTTTATGGAATCCAAGGCGGGTCTCGATAATTTTATCCCAGAAATAAAATTCCGGAGTGCAGTCCTTCAAGGCCTGATTGCAAGTAAACTGTCCCTCCTTTTTTACTCTCTTGGGATTTTCCAGCTCATTGAAATCATATCTTTTAAGTAAGCCCTGGAAAAAAGAATGAAATGCAGATTGAAGGCTGTAACGGGTTTTGATTTGTTTGGTGAACCCCTTTAGATCCACTCCCACTTTAGCGAGGCCTCCGGTCCAGTGTCCATATTTCATGCACATTGCATGGTACAGCCCTTTTTCCTTTTCTGATACATATTTGCCCAGCAGACGGTTTTCTCCTGTGTTTAATGATTCTTCAATCAGACGGCGCACATTCTCATAGAGTACTTCTATCTTCCACGGATCATCCAACTCATCGTGGTAAAGAGCATCCAGTTGACCGGCTGGCAGGCCGACGCTTTCCATAAAATGAGCAAAGTTTCCATGTCCAAGAGATGTCATCTGATCCAGAAAATCCTTATCGTTTTCTTTTTCTTCAAGATATGGGCGGGTAATTCGTTCACCATCCGAATATTTGCGGAAAATGCCCTGGAGTGCAAAATCGAATGTAGATGCATTGCCAAGATGCTCGTCATTATATAGGTCGCTGAAAATTCGTTCCATATTATCCTGATAATACTGGTGCGGGCTCGATGGCTCTTCTTCATGATAGTAATAAGCTTCCATAAGGCTGCCCAGGAGAATGTCATCCGCGTGGGTGAATTCCCTGAATAATGAATTATCCCAGGTATTTTTTAATCCTCTATAGAAATAAGATATATAATCGTATTCCGGTTTTACCAGACTTTCCGGATTCCATTTGAATTTATGTTCTACCAGGTAATCTAGAAACATAAGCACAAATCTCTTTCGTGTTGCGGAAGAAACTTTTCCCTGAATATCCGCATAATCAAACCCCGCAGCATTTACAGCTGCAGCCCAGCAATCTTCATGCGTTTGCATATCCTTTGTGCCGAACAACCGCACACCTTCCTGCTGAATACTTAACAGAGAAATTCGTAGTTCAGGAATTTTTTCGGCTTCGGAGAGTGGAAAATCATTGCCGGGATACCTTACTGTATCAGGAATGCGAATGGATTTTCGGTCGCCTTTATCATCCGGATTCATATATTGGCTAACCAAAATGCGCTCACCGAACGTATCTGCAACGACCCTTAATACTTCGACCCAGTTGTCGCGCTCATTTTCTTCGGTGGTGCCGTATGACACCAGCAGGTGACAGTTAGGATTTATTCCTGCATCGGAATAGGCATCATGAGCCGTAACAAACAGCATATTTTTACCAAGATTCTGTAGCTGTGCTAGTAGCGGTTTATTATAGCGATGGAAAAAGCCCCTGATAGTGAGATCAAATGTTTTTTTGCCCTGATGTCGCTTGGCCCATTTATCATGAGCGCTGCGCAGTTCATGTACCATGCGCCGTTTTGACCAGCGGTTGTTTAATGCTTGCAGGTATTGCGTGGGATTCGATCGGTAGCGCTTCATCGTGTAGCGTATCTGTTTCTCGCTTAGATCAGGAATTATATAAGAGATTTCCTGCACCGACTTTTTCTTCCAGATATGCAAAACAATTGCTAACGCTTTTTTCTGTATGTCTTCCAGTTCATGCACCATCAACCTTTCAAGCAGGTTTATCTGCTTTTCCGTCGGGGTTCTTATTGATTGTTTTGTTCTAACAGGCATTTGATAATATTTGTTTTAGCTTTTTGTTTAGCCGCTTGAATTTAATACAGCGTGAATAAAGTGTGCTGTCTACCCTATTTTAAGATGAAGGCGGAAATATTCGAAGAGTTTCTTGTAAACATGCTTTGATGCCCCGTGGCCATAAATTCCATGATTTCTGCTGGGATAATACATCACATCCACAGCTTTATCGGCACGAATACATGCTTCAACGAATTTAGTGGTGTTTTGGAAATGAACATTATCATCTTTTGTGCCATGCATAAGCAGAATTTTACCTTTTAGCCGGTCTACATATGTAATGGTGGACGTGGAATCATATCCAGCCTTATTCTCCTGGGGCAATCCCATGTATCGCTCAGTATAGGCAGTGTCATAAAAACGAAAATCAGTTACCGGTGCCACGGATACTCCGGTGGAAAATAGGTGGGCATTCTTTGTAAGCATTAGACAGGTAAAATAGCCGCCGCCGCTCCAGCCCCATGCGCCGATCTTATCAGGATTCGCATAGCCTTGATCAATAAGCCACTTAACACCAGCAGCGTGATCATCGGATAGGTAATTTGCCATGTCGCCATAGCTAAGGTTCTTGAAATCTCGCCCCCTTCCTGCCATACCCCGGGAATCCATGGAAAAGACTATATACCCGTCTTTGGCTAAAAATTGCTGAAGACCATCCTGCCACCTGTTCCATACGATCTGGGTCCCCGGCATTCCGTAACCATACACAATCACGGGATAGGATTTCCCTGCTTCATAATTGACTGGGAAAGTAATGATGCCGTTTAAGATGGTTTCATTATCTGCCGCTGGAAAACGAACAATTTTAGGGATGGAAATATCCAAACTGTCTATTTGCTCACTATCAGTTTCTCCCAGGGTTCTAATTAATTCGCCATTTGTTCTCCTGTAAACGATTGTTCGCGGGTGCTCAATCGATGAATAGGTATCAATAAATACTTTGCCGTTGGGATGCATTTTTATGCGGTGCACCCCCGGCTCTGGCGTAAGCAGTGTCAACTCTGTTCCATCCAGACGAATAGAATATAAATGATTATCCATAATCGATTTTCTATTGGCAGTAAAATAGACTATATCGTTTATTTCATCTACATGTACAATATCTTTCACTTCCCAGCGGCCACTTGTCACCGGTATTGCGAAACGTCCTCCAGGAGGTTCAAGATAAATATGCTGGTACCCATCACGTTCAGAAATATGGAGAAAACGTCCATTTAACAGGATTTGATTACCATCGTGCAGCTCTACCCAGCCGTCGGGATCGGATTCCTTGATGCCGGGATGTGTTCGTCCAGTGACCACATTTGCGTAAAGCATTTGCCAGGATTTTTGCCTGCGTTCAAGTTTTAATATCCACAGCCGCTCTGTATTCTGCCATTCCATCCATGGATAATACACGTCCTCTTCTGAATCAATATCAAAGAATTTCCTGCCGCCGCCCTGAACGTTAATAACAGCAATACGCATTTTGGGGTTTGCTTCACCAGCTTTTGGATAACGGATCTTTTGTGTTTCAGGATAGAGCGGTAATTCATCGATCAGGGTATATTCCGGCACTGGCGACTGATCTTCTTCCCAATAAGCGATAAACTTACTGTCCGGCGACCAACGGTAAGCGTCATATCCGCTTAACTCTTCTTCGTATACCCATCCAAAGTGACCATTGAGAATTGTTTCTGAGCCAGTTCGTGTCAATTTTTTCTCTTTCCGGCGATCCAGATTATAGGCGTATAAATTATTATCCGTACGCACATAAGCTACCCATTGACTGTTTGGAGAAAATTTTACATTCCGTAACTGTTGATTTTTTTTCGAAACCGGTACCAATTTTTCTTGCTCAATGTATAGAATGTAAAATGAGCCTAAACGGGAATGACGCCATATTCGCTCGCTAGTAGATTGAACCAGCATGAGCTTCCCATTGGTAGAAAATTTCCAGTTAACTACTGGAACATATTCTCCGTTGTAGCTAAACGCAGTACTATCAAGATAAAGAACCGTATCACCAATAGCAGGGTCGACCCTATAAAATGATCTGCGATTAACGCCCCTTCCGCGAACGATAAGTATTTCATGATCCGGTAACCAGCGGTGATCGCCTAATGAAGGATAATCAATATCCAACCGGTATTGAACATCCCACCAGGGCGTCATCTCCCCGTGAATGATTGCAAACCATCCTAAATAGATTATTAATCGGATCTTTTTCGACATTTAAAGTTCTTTTTTCAAATGATTAAGAAATTTAACCATCATTTCGAAAGTTATCCTTCCAGTATTTACATTTCTCGGGCTGGGGTGATACGCGCCATAAAGCCGCAATCCGTTAGGCAGATCATAGCCAACACCATGTATGAATGGAAAATCCTTCATACGCAATTCAAATGATTGTCTTACATGATGCAAGCAGGCTTCAAAACCTATCTTTCCCAGGCCCAATACAACTTTCAAATTATCCATCATACTGATCTCCTGTGAAAGAAACTTTGCACAATTTTTTCGCTCTTCCATTGTTGGTTTGTCTCCCGGAGGCACACATTTAACGGCGGCAGTCATATAACTGCTTAATATTAAGCCATCATCTCGATGATCGGAGTTTGGCTGGCTGGCCAATCCAACATGATAAAGGCATCTGAATAGAAAATCAGCAGATTTATCTCCGGTGAACACCCGCCCGGTCCTGTTACCGCCATGTGCCGCAGGTGCCAACCCTAAAATCAAAAGTTTTCCCAGTGGATCTCCATAACCAGGAACCGGTTTCCCCCAGTAATCCCAATTACTGTAAGATTTTCTTTTACGCTGTGCAACGACTTCACGAAACTCTACCAAGCGGGTACATGTTCGACAGGAGATAATCTCTTGTTCCAATTTACGAAAAGTTTCAGGTTGAATAACTTTTGCAGAAGTATGAGGTATATTCATAGTCTTAAAGCAAATAGAAAGCTACAAAAGTCTTGTTCATTGTTTCATCCTTTGGTGCGGTATAAATTTGCTCCCGTTTTACTCTGAATTATATCGTGATTTTAGGTTAGAGGATTCTCAATGGCATTAATGACCATGATGCGCGAGCGCATGCATGTTGTTTTATGGGCCTTATTGGCTCTTTTTCTCTTAAGCATGACCATCGGTGGATTAGTCGGTGGAGCAGATATTGTGGGCCAGCTTACAGGTCGGGTTGATCCGAGCAGGGTTCTCGCAAGAATAAACGGACATGATATTTCACCTGCTTATTTTAGCCGGCTGGTTTCCCAGCAGTTGGAACAAACCCGGGCCAATGGTCAGCAGGTAAACGATTTTCAAATTCAGCGTGCCCGTGATACAGCCTGGGATAATATTTTGCAGGATGTTCTTGTTTCGCAAGAAGTAGAAAGATTGGAATTAACCGCATCCGACGAAGAAGTATTATTTCACCTGACCAATAATCCACCACCATTTTTACAAGCCAATGAATCTTTTCAAACGGATGGACAGTTTGATATCGATAAATACAAAACAGCACTGGCAAATCCGCAGGGGGATGAGTGGGCCCCCATTGAAGATTTTATGCGCTCTACCTTCATTCCTAATTATAAACTACAGCAATATTTAAATCAATCAGTTGTCATTACAAACCGAGAAATAAGAACAGAATATATAAAGAAGAATGTTAAATACACAGTTGATGCGATCCATGTTACAGCTGCATCAGTTCCTAAAGAAAAATCTGAACCGACATTGTCTGAACTTCAAGAAGAATATCAAACGACACTATCAGATTTTGAACATGATGAGCTGCGAAATATTAGTTATGCATTGTGGAAAAAAGATCCTTCTTCTGCTGATACTGCATTTACCAATGAGCTTTCCGAAGATATTGCTGAACGGGCCCGCTCTGGCGATGATTTTGGTGCACTTGCAACAGAATATTCTCAAGATCCCGGAAGCCAGGCTAACG
>DTUG01000233.1 GCA_012964275.1 Fidelibacterota bacterium
CCAAATCGTGCCAGCCATTGTGACCCTATCTCATCAACTTCATCAATATTTCCATCCCCATCATTATCGATACCATCGAACCATTTTTCATCCGCTTCATCGATTCCTTTATCAATACCTTCATCGATGTTCCCATCCCCATCATTGTCAATGCCGTCCATGTAACCGAGGCCGATATCTTCGAATGTCAGATCATAAAGTATGATACCGTTAGCCAGGAAATAACGCCCGTATGGATCCCCCATCGCTTCTTGAACCATGGCAGAATCCACCAGGGGTGACCCGGCTTCCGCATCCGGGAAAGGTGGATTGTCAATACCGTCTGCAAATTTTGGTCCTGTCCAATCATCAACAGATCCAGATCCCCAGCTTAATTCTTCATCAGTAAATCCATTTTCATTGTCATCTATTCCATTTCCCGGAATTTCATTGTTCAGCCATTCCACAGGAATAGTAGGGCTTCCTATCTCTGCCGAGATATTTCCATCATTAATACGATTATGTGCAAAACTATGCCTGCCCACAAAAGCAGGTGAGTGACCTTCATATTCATCTTCATTATAATGGTGCCAGTCTTCACCAGCGAGACTCACAGCCGAAAGTTTGATCCCAAAATTTTTATACTTATGAGCTGTTCGTAAAGTATATTTTTCTAATGGTCGAGTACTGGCCTGATTTAAATATCCACGCTGGAAATTGAATTTTGACCCTTGCTCACGTAGCGGAGAGCTGGTAATGATATTTAGTACCCCACTATGGGCATTCGGGCCATAGAGCGCCGAAGATGGACCCAGCACGACCTCTATCTGTTCCACGTCTTCAAAGGAAACAGGAATAACATTATAGGCTGTTAAGCGTAATGATGGGACATTAGCCATCCGGCCATCGGTCAGGGTCAGTAGCCGGGAGCTAAAAGATGAATTAAATCCCCTGGCGGTCATATTATAACTATCTATACCAGAGTGTGGAAAATCGATCCCTGTTGTTCCTTTTAGGTAGTCCCCCAGATTTGTATTACTTTCTCTTCTTATGTCTTTTTTTGTTATCACTGATATTGCTGCAGGAGCATCTTCAATTCTTTCTCTGCGCCTAGAAGCAGTGACAACATATTCGTCCATTTGAATTATTTCTGTTTCAAGCAGTATTTCGATCTCAACGAATCTTTCTGTATCAATACTTATACTTTCTTTATGGGTAGAATATCCCATGTAACTGGCAATAATAGTGTAATCACCTTGTAGAATACCTGATATCTTGAACCTGCCTTTACTATCGGTAGCAGATCCGTAGGTAGTACCTTCGAGCATGACATTTGCACCGATCAGAGGAGATCTTTTTTCTTTATCAAGCACTATGCCGTTTATATCTATATCCTGGCTAAAAAGAGATGTTAGACCAAAACTGAATAATACAATTATGCGATTCATATCGATAGATCTATCATGATATAAAAACAGCCCCTCACTGATAAAATGAGGGGCTGTTCAAAAATAAATAGTAACAAATGTACTATTTCAAGAGGAGCATTTTCCCTACTAGTGTTCTATTATCAGAACTGACCTCATAAAAATACATGCCGCTGGGTGCTCGAGCACCGGATCGGTCAGTTCCGTTCCAGGTGACATTATAGGTGCCTGCTGCTAATTCGCTGCTTACAACGGTCGATACCTTTTTACCGATCACAGAATAGATATTCACTTTTACATTAGAATGTTTTTCAGTGGCGAATCTGATCTTTGTACTTGGGTTGAACGGGTTTGGATAGTTGCCAAGTAGCTCAAATGATTCGGCGATCGGGGCATCATGGTCAACACTGGTGAATTCGGTATTGTTCCAGTGTGAATCAATGATCTGTGTCCATTTGGTTGGTAAACAGGTATTATTTATTTCAAAATACATTCTGCCGCCTGTATCCGATGTCATACAATCATCCTCATCTATATCACCATCGCCATCACAGTCAAATTCATAGAACGTCGCTACGTCCAGGTCATGACCACTATCATCAACAGTAATACCGAGTGTGAGCTCGGCCTGGGTTAATGCGCCCATGACAACAGGAGCAGCGATCGCTAAGGTTGCTAAGATAGCATCCAGTTCACTCATACCCGCCGCCATATATGCGTCTACATATGGTTGTAATTCCGCTACGATACCAGCAACAGCAGTTGCCAGAACAGCGTTCTGTATTGCTTCCGGTATATTCCAGGCAGTGAACACATAGGTAGCACAAACTTCAACTATTTCGGCTAGAGTTGTTAGTTCATAGTAATATATGGCGTCTTCAACACCATCTGCGATCGCGTACGCGGTGTTAAGAAAATTATAGGTGAGATAATAGCCTGTGAACTGAAGACCTTCATCACCGCTAAAAGGGACACCGTCTCCGCCACCAAGTAAATCACCCGTTGGGTCAAACACATATCCCCATCTAAGGTCAGTTGTTCCTGTACCCGCACCACCTGGTCCGCCAAACATATACGGATTGTCTGGGATATTAATTGCAACAGGAGGATCTAGGCCTGCACCGTAGGCGGCCATAAGCAAGATCGTTATCGAATCTCCCGGGACCGTTCCTATACCATAGATGTTATTCAAATACCCTTCCGTTTCTTCAGTGTATAATGTATCAGTCGGGTCTACTACTCCCAGACCTGATTCTGGGCCATCGATCGCTTGCCAGTATATATCGACCCCAAGTGGGTTTGTCCATGTGTCATCATAGTAGGATATCAAACGACCCCAGCTCTCATTATCTGTCCCGAATCCATAGTCGGTACCATATGTCCAATTAACAAGGTCGGGTGCAATGAAATGAGCGAAAACACCTGATTCTACGATCCCCCAACCGATAGTGTAACTATGGTCAGTATCATTCGTGATCCCATCAAAATTTCCATCTGTCCAGGTCCCATTCTCAGACACCCCCGGAATTGAAGGGATTGTCACACAATTAACAAGAGTCGTTGTGGGATATGTACTGGGTTCGTTAATGGTGAAGTTACCATCAGTATTCAGATCAACATTCAGTGCTATCCCTGCCGCTGCAAGCCATTCGGGCGTGGGAAAGTAATTTGCGAGGGCACCCACGGTATCACCCGGTTCAAAACTCTTCAATGCGAAATCGACCCAACTATCTTCTCCAGCCATGGGCCAGCCAGCATAAATATCATAGAGTGCCTGACCATCTGTCTCGAGAGTAAAGTCATCGCCGTTAGCATCCTGCTGAACGGTGTCCCTTAAGACCACGATATAGTTAACATCAATATAATTCACTTGATAATTGCCTGTAAAGTCTTGCGCATGGATCAGTCCGCAAAGAATCAACACTGCAACAAGGTTTATTTTTATACTATTCATTCTTTTCTCCTTTTGGTCATTTTTGAGCATGGGGGGATTTTTATTGATCGACCGAAGCTAATTAAATATTTAGCATGGTTCAAAGCGTTTTTAAAGTTACTGGTTATATTTTTCTAGTATACAGCAGGTACTAACTATTCAAATATCTTTAAAGTAAATATTAAAGCGTTATTTTATTTCTTATGGCTGCGCCGTCCCCACAATAGCCAAGAGCAGTAGAGAAAAAGTATACTACCTACGATAAATATAAGGTTGTTCAGGATGATGGTTATAAGGCTCATGAACATATGTTAATTACGGTTAGAAGGATGTTAATTTCCAATTGATATTCTGTTTTTCAATCGTTTCCATTTATAAGTAGTTTAATGAAAATCGCTGTATTAATCAAACAAGTACCCGGTTCGGATTCAGCCCTGCCGCTCACAGGAGATGGAACATGGATTGATGATAGCCTTATCACATTTGTCATGAATGAATCGGACAATTATGCTCTGGAAGAAGCACTGCGAATTCGCGAAAAAATTAACGATGGTGAAGTCGTTGTTGTCAGTATGGGGCCAGACCGGGTACAGAGAGTGATTCGGGAAGGGCTGGCCAAAGGTGCAGATAGGGGCATTCACTTAGAAGAAGACGGGCAGATTGAAACAGATCCTCTTTGTATCGCAAAAAGTTTCACTTCGGTTTTAGAAGATGAAAATTTTGATCTGGTTCTTACCGGACTTCAATCCGATGATACAGGCATGGGCCAGACAGGTATTTTACTGGGCGAATTGCTGGGTATGTCTACCGCTACTCTGGGAATAGAAACAGATATACAATCTGATACTATCCGCGTTAAACGGGAGTTGGAATCCGGGTGGTTCCAATGGATAAAACTGCCTTTGCCCGCTTCGGTTAGTATTCAATCGGGAATTAATCAGCCCCGGTATCCTTCTTTAAAGGGAATAATGGGAGCAAAGAAAAAAGAGATCAAAATTGTGGCCCAATCTGAACACCGCCCTGACACGAAGTGGCAGTCTTTAAACAGACTTTTTATTCCACAGACAAACAAACAGACAGAAACATTAAATGGAGACGCAGACACCATAGTTAATCGCCTTGTGGAAATTTTGAGATCCGACTTAAGGATTATTTAGTTATTTGAATGGATATTCTGGTTGTTTTAGAAGATAATCGCGGTGTACTGCACCGGATGAGCCGGGAAGCAATAGCTGGCGCACAGAAACTAGCTTCTAATATGAACCTGTCCGTTGGCGCTCTGGCCATAGGAGAAAATGCTGACACGTTAGCTAATGAAGTCGCTAATACCAACATGCAGGAAGTACTTGTCGTAAAAAATGAACTGGTAGCGTCATACAATGCCGATGGATATGCTGAAACTATCAACCAAGTCATTGAGCAAGAATCACCGAAAATAATTACCGTGGGGCATACCTACCAGACCCGGGATTATTTCCCCCGTGTCAGTGCGAAATTGGATATTCCTTTTATTCCAGATATTATAGGCGTTCGGCTTGGAGATGACCCAGTCTTTAATAAACAGGTGTTTAATGCCAAATTGGCCGCGGATCTTACAGCAGAGGCAGACCAGGTGTTAATAAGTTTTCAATCAGCTGCTTACAGTGAAGATGAAATTGAATCAGGTAAACCATTGATTAGAGAAATTTCCGTAAACCTGGATCCGTCCTTAATTCGTTCAGAGTCAGAAAAACCCTTTCAGGAAGAAGCAGGAGAAATAGATCTGGAAAGTGCAGAGGTTATTGTATCTGTTGGCCGGGGAATTGAAAAGGAAGAAAACATCCCAATTGCCTTTGATCTTGCAAAGGTAATCGGTGGGGAAATTGCATCGTCCCGACCCGTAGTTGATTCTGGATGGCTTCCCTTATTCAGACAGATAGGCAGTTCCGGTCAAAACGTCAGCCCAAAACTTTATTTTGCCTTGGGTATTTCCGGAGCCATTCAACATGTGGTAGGAATGAAAGGCTCCAAGAATATTATTGCTGTTAATAAGGATTCCGATGCCCCAATATTTGAAATAGCCGACTATGCTGTTGTTGGAGATCTTCTCGAAATAATCCCAAAACTGACGGATGCACTACAAGCTGAAAAAGATTAATGATTGAACGGGAAGTCTTGGAACTGGATGTCCTTTTTGTAGGTGCTGGCCCCGCCAGTCTTGCCGGGGCGATCCATCTTCAACGGCTGTTGCGTGAATCAGGTCAGGAAGCCAGTGTTGGTGTCTTAGAGAAAGCCGCTGAAGTAGGTGCCCATTCTTTATCCGGAGCGATTGTTGATCCCCGTGCGCTGAGAGAACTTTTCCCTGATAAAAATGATCAAGATTTTCCCTTTGAAGCAGAAGTTTCGGAAGAACATCTTTATTATTTGACAGGAGCCCGAAAAATTTCATTCCCCTTTATTCCTCCTTCTATGAGCCACCACGGATGTTTTGTGGCATCGCTTGGGAAACTTACACGTTGGTTAGGCAAGGCCTGTGAAAATGAGGGCGTAGATATTTTTTGTGGCTTTGCGGGAATGGAACTCCTTTATGACGGTGACAAGGTAATTGGCGTTCGCACTGGCGATCGTGGTATCGATAAGAACGGTGCGCACAAACCACAGTTTGAACCAGGCGCTGATATTCATGCTAAGATTGTTATTCTGGGTGAGGGTACACG
>DTUG01000234.1 GCA_012964275.1 Fidelibacterota bacterium
CACGGATAATTACTTTATCCCCTGATTTGGATAACGTTTCTTTTTTGGCTCGCAGTTTAGTTAATCTATCCAAATCATTGAGAAGGAACTCTGTTTTTATTGTTCCTGCATCTCGGACCGGATCAATAGTTCCATCAACGTGACTAATATTGCTTTCTTCAAAGCAACGAACGATGTGAATGACAGCTTCGGTTTGGCGAATCTGTCCTAAAAATTGGTTGCCCAGCCCATCGCCTTTGCTTGCGCCTTGAACTAATCCAGCAATATCAATGAATTCAACTGTAGCGGGTATTACCTTTTCAGGTCGGTAAATATTTGCGAGTTCATAGAGTCGTGGGTCAGGCAACTCTACGATTCCAATATGAGGCTCGATGGTACAAAAAGGATAATTTTCTGTCGGGACGTTAGATGCTGTCAATGCATTAAATAGGGTGGACTTTCCAACGTTGGGAAGTCCGACAATGCCACACTGAAAAGACATCTCTATACGATAATTATGTAAGTGGAGATCAAACGGTTAAAATGTATCTAAAGCAGGATCCCCGCCAAAATCATATATGAGGTTTTTAAATAATCCTACCTGAAGATTTTTTGCAGAATAAATAACTCGATCATCTACGCATAACTCCCCGTCTCCCCAGATGACAGATGATGGTTTTTTTAATAGTTTTTTTATGTCAATTCTATAAGTTATCTTTTTGTGGTAAGGGCGAACCTGACCCCTAAATTTTACATCAGCTACTCCTAATGCCCTTCCCTTGCCTTTCGCACCGCCCCAGGTTAGAAAGAATCCAATTAGTTGCCACATACCGTCTAGACCTAAGCACCCCGGCATCACAGGATCTCCCTTAAAGTGACAATGGAAAAACCAGTCACTCGGGCTGATATCAAGTTCAGCAGTAATTTCACCTTTACCATATTTCCCACCGCTTTCAGAAATATATAGTATACGGTCAACCATTAGCATTGGTTCTTGCGGAAGTTTAGCGTTTTTTATTCCAAAAATCTCACCCTTAGCTATAATAAGTAATTCCTCTTTTGTATAAGAATTCTGTTGTTCCATAAAACAATTTCCTTTGCCTTTATTTTGTGATTGGAGAGTACAAAATTTTTTTGATGGAATGAATCATCATTTCAATCGATATGACAATTGGAAAACGGGTAAATTGTTACTCAAATGTTGGAGGCAACATGTCTAATTGGGTTTTAATTCTTGGTGCATCTACGGGCCATGGTGGTGCAACGGCGGTGCGTTTGGCGAAGGATGGCTATGGTATAATTGGTTTTCATTTTGACCGCGGTGAGATGAAAGCAGAGGCAGAACAGACTATTACCAAAGTTGCGGAATTAAATGACGGGAGATGTCATTATTGGAATACAAATGCCGCTGCCGAAAAAACCATGGATAAATTTATTCCTGAGATCAAGAAAATTACAGAAGGAAAATCATTAAAACTTTTACTCCATTCAATTGCTTTTGGTACAACCACTAATTTTTTTGGGGACAATCCTGTTACTCAGCGTCAAATGGATATGACTGTACATGTCATGGGGAATTCACTGTTATACTGGGCACAAAGACTGTACAAAGAAGGTTTATTGGGTCAAGGTTCTAGGGTATTGGGACTGACCAGTGAAGGTAATTATATTGCCATGGATGGGTATGGACCCGTAAGTGTGGCAAAGGTTGCAATGGAAGCCATCATTCGGCAAATTGGCTGGGAACTGGGAGAATATGGAATTACAGCTAATGCTGTACAGGCAGGTATTACTCCTACTCGTGCGCTGACGAAAATTACTGATAAATGGGAAACTTGGGTGGAAAATACAAAAAAACGAAATCCTATGCGCCGGACCACTACCCCAGAAGATATAGCAAATACTATTTCATTATTGTTGCGTCCAGAAGCAGATTTTATCAATTGTTCCATCATCTATTGTGATGGTGGTGAACACCGTTCCGGTTCTTTTTAATATAATTTCTATTAATAAAATACATCATACTGAGCACCCCCGATCTGAGGTTATTATCTTTATGTGATGAATCTGATTCTTTTCTTACAACAATTTGATTATCCGGCTTTAGTTTACATATTCAAGGCAATCACACTTTTGGGAAATCCTGAATTTTATTTTTTAGCATTAGCTGTTATTTATTTTTCTTGGCGAAAGGAGGAAATAGCTCCGTTAGCGGCGCTGTTATTTATTTCATATTTCATTAATATTGGGTTGAAAGAGTTCTTTATTATTTCTCGCCCTCCGGAGGAGTTATTTTTTATCACTGTGTTCGGCCATGGTTTTCCCAGTGGACATGCTCAGGTATCAATGGTTTTATGGGGCTATATTGCCTGGCGCTTGAAAAGCTTTTCCTGGCCGGCGCTTTTTGTGTTGTTGATTGGCGTGTCCCGTGTCTATTTAGGGGTACACTATTTTAATCAGGTATTTGCTGGTTGGTTGGTCGGGTTTACGACCCTGGTGCTTGGGATTATAACAATAGATTTTATTAAGGGAAAACTAGCCGTATCCAGTTATGAATCTTGATTCAAGGCTAATTTTTCCTGAATCAGTTCAACCAGTTCATGAGTGTCTTTTGATGGTTGAAGTTCAAAGCTATTTTTTGCTTCCTCTAGAGCATACTCCCACCAACCCTTTTTTGTATAGGCTAGAGCGAGCCTGAAGTGAGCTGTCCCGAGTATCTGGTATTCTTCCCGGGTTAACTTGCTGTGATCGGCTGGAAACATACGATCTACTTCCCGAAATTCAGTAATAGCTTCATCAACTAGGTCTTTTTGGAGATACCAGTTACCTAGTTCTAAATGCCGTTCGGGGCTGTCCTGACAGGCACACAAGAAAAATAGAAATAAAATTATTAGTCCCGGTTTCGGGTGTTGGCGCATAAATATCATAATTTATTAGCGTTAATTTTCAGGTGCATTCATCCGAAAATCAAGAAGAAAATCCATCAACATAAATTACAGATTCTTTACCATGCTGTGGATCCCGCACTAAGAACTGCAGCAATAGCATACCCAGAAATAAACTACCGCCTAAGATAGACAGTGCGATCATATAAGCACCCTGTCCTATCAAAATCCCGATTCCCAGTATAAATACTACAACAAACGGTGCAAGAAATGAATCAATAAGTGCCAT
Organism: Fidelibacterota bacterium; assembly: GCA_012964275.1. Lineage (GTDB taxonomy): Bacteria > Fidelibacterota > Marinisomatia > Marinisomatales > UBA1611 > UBA1611. Next base: position 3,154 of record DTUG01000234.1, read on the forward strand.
GTAGGTTTTTGTATCTCTATCCTCAGCAAAATCATAAACCAGGTTCATGGCTGATGGCATAAATGCACCTTGTCCTGCCCCAATTGCCATAAATATTCCGTACACCCAAACCATATTTTGAGCAAAAATAGCTAGGACAACGGCCAAAAAGTGGCTGACATAAGCCACCATCATACTGGATTTATGCCCCCATTTATCCCCCGTTTTGCCTACTAAATAGCTGGTAGTGCCCGATGCTACCACATTTAACATTGTAAAGATTCCAACTTCGCTTATATCGAAATTGAATTTATCTTGACAGTAGATTGCATACAGGCCCATCCCAGGTAGACTGGCGCAATAAAATATCCTTGAAAAAAGATATTTCTGGAAATTTTTATGACCCCACATGATTTGTTTTGCATCTTTGATAAAATCCTTAAGTGTTTTATTGACGGGGATTTCAGGTGCAGGCTGCGTTCTATAAAAAAGAAAAAGAAATGTCCCGATGGTCAGGCTTGCAAATAAAATAAAAAATCCGATTCCAAAATTGTGCGGGAACGGGACATTACTGGAAAGTAGTGAACGAAGTGCAAATCCACCGACAAAACTTCCCAGGCTATTAAATGCAAATCCAATCCCAAAAAACCGTCCCCGCTCTGATCGTAATGTAGCTTTATTCAAAAATTCTGCCCAAATAGGGATAATAATTCCAATGGCAAGTCCATAAAGCAGGAAATAGATAAAATATACCATCCAGGCTGATGAAAAAGTTTCCAGTTTAAAATATGTAAAGGTAAAACCCATTAAAAAGGACACAGCAAGTATTGCACAGTGAACAAGAATAACAGCCCGTTTAATATTTCGAATATTCCGACCTAGTGCGGCGATAATTAACATGGGCAAGGCAATAAGGATCGAGAAAAGACCCGCTGAAGACATAGCGATACTTTCTGGAGCGCCCAACGTTCGCAGGAAAAGTGGGATCACAGCATAGATAGTGTGAAATGCTACGCCAAACCCCCAGAAAAACTCGTGAAAGATATTATATCTTAAGTTGTGATTGTGATCTGCAAGTGTGAGTTCAGTCATTCCTCTTTTCCTGGGCCAGCAGTGTCATGGAACCGAGAATCAGTGTTGCACCTATAATTTGCGCCAGCGAAAGTATACGTCCACGCACTACCCAGTCGATGATGACTGCAGATAGAGGCCAGGTCAGTTCATAAAGCGTGGCATGTGAAGCTGGTAAATGCTTTAATCCATAATAGTAAATGAAAAGGGCCACAGCTCCAGTTGATAATACAATTAAAATCAGTATTCGCCATTGATGAGAATCAAGCGAAATATCTGCTAAGCTACCTTGAGTCATTACAAGTATAATCAAAGCCACGATGGCTGTTAATAGTAAACGCAGGGCTGTGACAGTGGTGAACGGAAGCCGTTTTAAAGCATGTTTTCCCAACACAGTGGAACTACCCCAGCTAAAAGCAGCCAAAGTGGCTAGCAGGGCAGCGATGAGTGTTTTTTCATCCCAGTCCGCCATGGAGTCGGTGCCAAAGGTAACCAGATATCCTCCGGCCATCGCCGCCCCGGCGAGGAGAAGAAATTTTTGGGTAATTTTTTCTTTCAGGATGATCGCCGCCAGAGAAATGGCAAAAAGCGGCTGGAGTTTCTGTAGTAATACCACCACCGAAAGATCGATATATTGTATGTAACTTAGAGCTTTGGTATAGAAGAAGGTTCCCATAACCCCACCGCAGATGGAGATCCACAACAGTGAAATCCAGCCCCGCTGACCTATACTCCGGATTTCGTTCCACCTCCGGAATAGCAGGGGCAGAAAGATGATTGCTCCCAAGGCGTGTTCCAAGGTAATAATGAGAAAAGAGGATACAGAATAAAGCTCCTGCCTGAGAAATCCATCCACGCTCCAAAGCAGTGCCGCAATGATTACAGCTATAGGTGGGATAAATTTTTGCATTTTGAATTACAATTTTTTCAGTATCAACTTTTTAAACTAAAAAGTTTTGTCTTAACATTACCCTAATAAACGTGTGCTTTCTATATTATGCTGTTTGATGGTTTTCCCAACATACGGGAAAAAGAGGGTGAATCATAGAATCACCTTGCTTAAAAGTAAGTTCGGGGAAAGGAGGTGATGTTTTCCCGGGCCGTTCAGCAAAGACAGTATCATCTCCCAACCAGCGGGACGAGAAGGCCCTGCGCCTTGTAGATTGTCGAGGATTTCCAGCTCCCGCATGAAGGGTTTTAAAGTGGAACACAATGCAATCCCCTGGCTCCAGGTCCCATGACAAAATCTCGTATTGATCGCGATTGGATTCAATATCGGGAATGGGATCAAAACTCTTGGGTTTGTAATCATATTCTTCATGGGTTAGGAATTTCTTTGGCATGAACATTTTCCCCCATATGTGAGATCCGGATATAAATTCTAAACCATACTCTCTCGGAACGGGATCAAGAGGTAGCCAAATACTGCCTACCTGCTCTCCATCCACACAATAGTAGGGTTGATCGTGGTGCCACGGTGTTTTTTCCGATGTTCCTGGTTCCTTGACTAAAATATGTTCATGAAAAAGCCGGACCTGGCGACTTTTCGTCAATTGCCCCGCTATCTTTGCTGCCGGTGAATTAAATAGAAATTCTTGGTATTCAGGAATCCTTTGCCAGTTGCAGTAATCATCGTAGAAATCTCCTTTTTTGTCTTTTGGAGTATATTGACAAGCGTAAGGTCCTGGATCTTTTCGATTCTTCTCTATCCCTTCAGCCAAAAGTGAAAGCCATCCAATGTTAAATACCTTTTTGAGCAAAATGGCTCCTTTTTCGGA
>DTUG01000235.1 GCA_012964275.1 Fidelibacterota bacterium
CGATTTAGAACTTTGCCATGCATAATACCATTGACCGCATTTTCAAACGAATCCAGGGTTAATCCGCCAGATGGATTAGATGTGACATGACAGCCAGTGCATCCATTGGATTCCAGAATGGGTTTAACTAAATAGGTATAATAAGACCGTAATTCATCACAATCAAAAGTAATGTAATCTTGCTCAACATTTTCTTCGCAACCCGCGTAAAAGATTACCGCGATGATTAATAATAACGATTTTTTCATTGAGATATTATTTACTACTTTGATTTAATTTACCACGTAAACGGAATACACATGCAAAACCCTTATTTTGAAAATTGATCCATGAAACAGCGGTTAACATATTGGGCGATCGCACGGCTCCTACTTCCGGTTGCCGTGATGGGATTTCTGCTGGTCATTTATATTTTTTATAAACCACACCCTCAGTGGAACCAAATGGAACCTGCTTATGAAATAAATGCTGTTGACTTATTATCGGCATACCGTTCTGACATTGTAAAAGCGAATTCGAAATATCTGAACCAGGTATTAAGTATTACCGGAGAAGTGACAAGTATTGAAACAAACCTGATCATCATCGATCATGGTGTAGTCTGCATATTGGATTCAACCGAAATAATAAATGAACAATCTGCTGTTGGAAAAAGGTTGACCTTAAAAGGCCGTTGTGTGGGCTATGATGATCTATTGGAAGAAGTGCGCATGGACCATGGTTTTATTTTACTTCCTACAGTTAAATGACGGTTGGACAGCCAAAACCTGTTATTTAACCAATATCAATTTCCCTGTGGCTTTTTCATTCCCTTTTGTTATGCGAACCATCGCAATACCGGATCCTACGTAAACCCCATTTTGATCCGTCCCATCCCAGATCCATTTATAGATTCCTGGAAGAGAGACCATTAATACTTCTTGACGGATTAACTGGCCAGTAATATTGTAAACTTCCAGTATGGTCTCTCCTGGCTCCTGTACCTGAAACTGGATTGTTGAAGCCGCATTGAAAGGGTTCGGGTAAATAGACTGAATCTGAATATGTGTCGGGAAATATATTTCATCTGATGAACTAAGCATATTATTTGAAGATCCAGGAGTAGGAACTTCAAAATATGTCCATGTTTCACTCCCATCATCTGTCCTTCCATAGGATATATCCGATTGTTGTCCAGGGAAGGAAAGTGAGTCAATGATGGTGCTTCCATCCGGTGCCACCAAAGCAAGAAATTCACCACTGCCTGATAATTTGAAATTCGTATGTAAATCGGTGTCTTGTCCCTGATCTTCATCGCACCAAATAAGGAGAAACCCACCTGATGGAATCTCAATACCAGTTAACGGAAACTGCCACTTGGTTAAGTTATCCCGTTTGTCTGTCAGGTAATAGCCATCCAGAATAATAGGTTCCGACTGTAGATTATAAAGTTCCAGCCAATCTTCATACTCACCTGCTGCATCTGTATTGATACTATCATTGATTGCCAATAATTCATTCAATTCCACATCCACCACTTCAGATTGATCCAGGATGGAAATATGAAGATAACCAATAACTGGATAACGATCCACTACTCCGGCAGAGATCGCGGTTAAATACCATTCCATTTCTCCAGGCTGATTCAGTGTAGTATTCAGGGTCCAACGATCGTGGTCTTCAACTTGTTTTGACGGGGTAACAGGACTAAAAGTAAAATCGGCAGACTGCCATTCACTGCTATTCAGTCGGGTATGCAATATCACAGTTTCCACACCACCAGATGAAAAAACCGCTGCAACAGGGTTAAAAACTGAGCCAGTGATAAGTGGTCCATGAACTGTTTTTACGTCGTAGATATAGGGTTCATTCGTATCATAATCCAGCTGTGTTTCCAAACTGTTCATCCGTTGGATCAAAAACTCTTTTATACCTTCCTGAACATGCTGATTGGAATAGCTATAGCCGTAACTATCCACAAAATCGCCCATCGAAAAACCATAATCATAAGTACGGTATATATCTTCTTCTGCAGATGGTGCCAGCCATTCCACCCAGTAAGCCAGCTCTGATTCCCAAAGGTCCAGATTAATGGCCTCCGTCAAATAGAACTCAATAAAATGTGTAAACAGATCCTTGTACCTGGACTGGTCAAAGATATATTCGGTGAATGGACGGTCCGAACCATCGTGATTTGCGTAGCTATAAGGATCAATATCTGACCAATCGATATCAAACCAATCAATGCTAAAGGTATTATCATAGTCGTAAGGGATCCAGTGGAACATGTCTGTTAATGGTTCATGATAGATATAATAATTATTCTTCAGAAACCGGTAATCATCCCAGGAACCAGTCAATATATTGATGGCAAAATATTGCAATACTTCCTTCATGCTGATGACAAGTTCCAGAGAATCAGGAGTTTGATTAATGATTCTGATTAGCCTGGCCAGAGCAGAAAAATCATATTCATCCTTGTTTGTTTTCAATTCATAGGGCCTTTTATCATCATAATAGGGATGATAATCTTCCGGGTCATCTCCTCTATAGGTTAGATCCGCTGGCCAGAGACATTTCCACAAATTGCCCGAATCATCGGCGTAATTCCTGGAAAGAAAAGAATCATCAACATGTTCCACAGAGATGTACAGTCCATAATAGTCCCCATTGATGAAAACCTTTGCATGTGCTGCCCTGCTGCTAACCATTCCAATATCCTGGAAAAGATCCCAGCAGATCTTTGAGCGGACAATGGATGGATCATTATGCTCTCCATTCAGGTTGAGCTTTTCCAATCCATAAAAATCCCGACCATCAATAAAATGATTGATATCCAGCTTGAAGGATTTTTTTGCTGAGTTTCGAGAAGTATTTCCCCGCAGGCGGAAACCAACAGAATCAATCGTTTCATCAATATGAGCGTTCTGAAAATGGACCGTGGCTGGATGAAGTGAATCACTTTGTACATTTTCATATATCCACTGAAAGTCTTCGGGATCCAATGTAATATGGATCACGGCAATCTCAGAATCATCATAAACCTTCCAAGAATCATCTGCAAACAAGTATCCAAGGAATAAAATAACAGGAAGAATTTTATGCCACATTTGGAATGATTCTGGTAAAGGAAAATTAGTTTATTATTTTAAGAAAAGGATTTTTTCGTTTGTTATCCCCAGTTCCGTCTTAAGGGAAATAAGGTAAACACCGGATGCCAGGGGTTTACCATTTTGCGTATCTGTATCCCAAGTTATGAAATGATTTCCTTCATTGTATTGAACCTTATCAAAGGATTTAACCAAGCGCCCGCCGAGATCATATATACCAATCGTGCCACTGGTCAATTGTTGCACCGAGAAGTGGATCTGAACCCGACCATTAAATGGATTAGGATATAGATTGAGGGTTTGAAATTCATTGGGAAATATTTGTTTTTCACTGATTCCCAGTTGCCATTCATGGTTAGCGTAAACTATTGCAGTTTTAGCTGAAATAAAGTATTCCCCATAATTTCCATCATTTGTAACCAGGTCATTGCCTGGATCTGTAATGTTATACCAATTTCCATCAGAGAGAAAGGGTACATTGTAGACAGTTCTATCAGAAGTTGAGAAATTGGCTATGACAACAACCTGGTCATTGTTATTCCCTTCCGACTCATCTTTGTAGCCATAAACAATAACTCGCTCCCCCTCGTACCGCCACAAATCATAAAAAGTACCTTTTGAAAAAGCAGGATTTTTTTTTCGAAAGGAAGCTAAACGAGAATAATGCTCCAGATGAGCCTGACCGACATCTGTTTCTAATAATGACCAGTCTATAGGACGATACTGCAATTTTTCTTCATAATCTCCATTGCCATTAGCATCTGTCCACCCGGTTTGAAGCCCAAATTCCTGTCCCTGAAAGATCATGGGCACACCCATGGCTGTTAGTAAAATTGTAGCATAGAATTTGTCCCGCTCTCGTGCTTCTTCCAGGGTAAAATTATTGAAAACCACCATTTCCTGGATGATAGATTGTTCATCATGACTGATCATATATTTTACAGCCTGGTTTCGATCTGAGTAAGAATTTCCAACATTGGAATATTCATGTAAGCCCACAACCTGGTACATAAAGGTGGCAGCGGAATTATATTGATCATGGGCGTCAGTTAATAAAATATCATGAAAACTATCATGCCAGGATGAGGTTAAACTGGTGTTATCAATTAACCAAGGATGCGACGGTAAATGTTCTGCGATTTGATAGACAGTCGAATCCAATTCAGCAAGAGCAGCTGTCCAGGCTGGTATTCCATACTGTGGCTGGCTCAGATCCCAGCCAATCATTCTTGTAGCATCAAACCGAAATCCATCAATGCGGTATTCATCTACCCATATTCGATTGACCCTGTTTATATAATCGATGGTATGGGAATTGAAATGGTCCCAATCCAACATACCCCAGGTCCCTTCTGTTTCGTTAGGATTTAGGTCTGTATGCAGTTTGATGTAAGGATTCAGATCATAATCTGGTTGAATTTTCCAGACAGGACTCGATGATCTAATATGATTCCAAACCAGATCCAGAATAACAGCTACACCCCGGCTATGGGCTTCATCTACCAATTCCTTGAACTCTTCTGGTGTTCCATATCCAGATTCTACGGCGGACATGAGTTCAGGATCATATCCCCAAGAATGGCTGCCCGGGAATTCTGTAATTGGCATGAGTTCGATGGCATTTACACCAGATGACTTTAAATGATCAAGCCAACCGATAACATCTTCAAACTTCCCCTGGCCACTTCCCTGAGCCGCAAAATCATCCACATGGAGCTCATAAATGATCAGGGTATCCAGTTCAGGCCGTACATAAGAATCAGATTGCCAATTATAATCATCAGCAGTTGTGACACCTCCCGCCCCAATTTCAATTCTTGTTTTCCCATTTGTGACCCTTCTGGAGAGTGGATCTGCCAGACGATCTCCGCTTATTAATAAATATTCGTATTCATATGCCCCCGCAGAAAGATTTAACTCTATCCACCAAACATCTTCATAATTAGTTGCTCTATTCATGACCAAGGCATCTGAAGCTAAGCCCGTTTCACCTGGAGAAGTGATAATGACCTGTATTACGGGCTGTTGCGGAGCATATACTGCAAGAACCATTTCATTATTAGTCCAGTTTGGACCCATATCTATACCATCAGGAAGAGGTTCATCATTGATCTCAATAGCAGGCTGATCGTATACCGTGTATAATTGTCCATCAATGGAAGCCTGTACCCAGTAGGATTCAAAAAGGGATCTAGGTGGATCCAGAGCAACATAAAAAACTCCATTATCATCAATTAAATCTGAAGCAGACACAGTATCAACACCTACTGAGTAGCGTACTGAATCAATATTCCCTAATGTAAATATGCCAACACTTAGCCCATCAACAAGTCCTTGTTGGCCAAGGTGGCGTACCGGCTGGAAGAACAATGGATCACTCACATCCAGGATTGAATTATCCCAACCATCATCCGTGGTTTCCGGGTTCAGGGGATCGGGAATCCAAGTATAGTCGGTTCCGGAAGAATTATGATGGAAATGTATTTTGTATAGATATTGTTGACCTACATCTAATGTATAAGTCTTTTCATAAGCATTGAGATTTTCATTCAGAACCATCTGGGACGGTGCACTGGGATTAATAAAACCATTAGAATTGGGGCCCCAATCATTAGAAGTCCCCGGCGGCATGGTTCCTGGAACAAAAACACGAATAAAATCATCATTCGGTCTTTCGACGTAGCGAAAGGTCACATCCAAACCAAAACAGAAGTTCATAATCATTTTTGCAATAATGATTATTCTTATGAAACTTAGATCTTTACCCAAGAATGCTCCTATGCAATGGAAACAGGATATAAATTGGATAAAATATTATTTTGCATCTCAATTTGATTTTAAAGGTGAAAAACGAATCGCTTGTCCGCCTCCAGCGGCAAGTGTT
>DTUG01000236.1:0-18570 GCA_012964275.1 Fidelibacterota bacterium
TTACCTTCACTGATCCGTTGGCGAATAATGGTTAATTTTTGAGCTGGACCATCCGGAACCCTTTCGGATGACATACCCAATATATCCTGGCTTAATGCTCGCTGATCTGGTGTATTCGTGTACATAGCCATTGCATCAACAGTTCCTTTATGATCCGGGTCCAGTTCAAGCGCTTCTTCAAAGGAATGTTTGGCTTTTTCATACTCACCCAGGGTTGCATAAAAGGAACCAAGGTAAAAATGCGCATCAGGGTTGGTTGGATTTTTGGTGACTTCTCTCAGATAGACGTCTTTAGCACCTTCCCAATCGCTAATAGACTCGTAATGGAGTCCCAACTGCCGCTGCAAGTAAATATTCTCCGGGCTATTGCGAGCATCCATTTCATAATCGCCCGTTGTCAAAAATGGTTTGGAATCAAGCCGGACAACTTTTTTATGTGGTTTTTCCTGATAAAGATAGCGGGTGGCTTTTGCCATTTTCTTATTGGAAGCTGCGAGCTGCCCAGTTAAGATAAATAACTCGTCTGCATAAGCAGCGGTATTGATCCGGGGACCTTTCTTAACGGGGGGAGGACTCTGGACCGGTTCGGCAGAAACTGTCTTTTTACGCTTTTTCTTTTTAGATGATTTTTTCTTTTTACCTTTACTCTTCTTCTTTTTCTTTTTAGATGACTTTTTCTTCTTACCCTTACTCTTCTTCTTTTTCTTTTTAGATGACTTTTTCTTCTTTTGTGCTGCTTCAGCGAATCCAGAGTAGACGGATCCTGCGGTCGACAAAGGTATACTGCCGAACAGAAATAGACATATAAGCAGCCGGGATATAAATTTCATCATGTGGGGTGTAACTCGAATTACGGACGGAATTTACAAAACTACACCAATCTTCCAAGCATTATTTATGCAGGAACACCTCCGGTGGGATTTGAATTAAATTTGGCTATGCGGTGACATATTAAAGTGTTTTCTACTCTGCAACAATCAGAATCTGGTATTATCCTCCAACTTTACAGCATTTCGGCAATGTTTCGTAAGCTATAGGATCTGCTTTGTTATCATTCGCCTGATAGCCAATGGCTGTAATGGCTTTTTCGATGCTTGTCAGATCGACTTTCTGATTATCAAATGTTATTTCACCAACCTTTTTTTCAACATCAATTTTGACAATCTTTATACCTTCAAGATCATTCAGCGCATTTTTAATGTTGTCTTCGCACATACCGCACATAATAGTAGGCAGGTTTATTTCTGCGCGGCTTTTACTGCAGGCAATTACTCCAACGGATAAAATAACTGTAAGAATTATCGATGTGAATTTCATTATTGAACTCCTTTTTATTTTCATTACTTGACTAACTTGATCAATTTTTTAAACCTACTGCCAACCGCTTGTTTTTGCAAATAAAACAGCAGTAATTCAACAGTGGTTAGTTTTGCACCTACATCTCGAATGCGTTCCAACCCCACATTCTTATTAATATCATAGCGTGAAGATACGGCATCTGCAACAATCTCTACATCATATCCATTTCGCACCAAATCGTTGGCAGTCTGGTATATGCAGATATGGGTTTCAATACCGGCAAGTATTAAAGTATCAAAATCAATTTCACCGAGGGTAAGGCGAAACGTATCATCATCCATACAGGAAAAGGTCGTTTTCTCAATACAGGAATGTTTTAGAAGAAATTGAGATAACGGTTTGATAGTCGGTCCAAGCTTGTCTGGTGTTTGCTCGGTATAGATGATAGGCTGTTCGAATAATTGGAATCCCTGAACCAGAATGGATAGTTGTTTCTCCAACACATTTCTTTCATGTATAACAGGAAACAGTTTTTCCTGAACATCAATAATGACCAATAATGGATTCTGCATGATCAAATCGCACCAAAGTGACGGTGAACAAGCACTTCCCAGTCATCGACAGTTTCACCTGTTCTTACAAGAGAAATAGCAGAAAAATTCAATTTTTCCGGTATGGGAATCCTTTCGGCATAGTGTAAGAGTTCATCCGATTCATAGTTACCATAGGCAAGGCTTAAATGTGGATCAAATGCATATCGCCGGTACGACAAAAGATTGTCTTTGCAAATTGAGAACATGGATTTCATTCTGTCATTAATTCGTAAAGAAAAGTATAGACATTTCCATTTCGAATTTCCTGTTTTAATACGTTTTACTTTCGTCGAAAACTCGGCATGTTTGGTGGCAATATGACTAATGAGTGGTTCTATTTCATATGGATCGCACTTCAGCCTGCCGTATAAAGTACAGTGGGGTTCATAAACAGGAAATTGAAGTTTCCTGGCCAGTTTATTAATGATCTGACGGCACTGTCTACGGCTGTCTCGCTCCGGTATAAGCCACACCGAAAAAGGTTCTATCATTGATCCAGGATTTTTTGGATATCATCCACCATACGGCGCAATTCAATAACATCCTTTTCTTTCTTTGTTTGTTTTTTTGTTTTTTGCATTTCAATGGCTTTCTTCGCACGGAGAACATTCACAGTGAGAACGGGATCTGACTCTTTGACACTATCAAGCGCAGCAAAATGAGACTTGTTGCCGTGTTTGCCTAATTGGTTAATTGCCTCGCGGCGAGCAAAGCGGTCCTTATCACCTAAAAAATCAATAAAAAGATCAACAGTTTTTGGTTTAGTTTTCACATAAGCGCCTAGTTCCTTAATTGCCGATGGTCGTGCCTCCCAACTCAATCCGCCATATGATGCCAATTCCTGAAGGCGGCTATAGTTTTGGTCAGTTTTAACTGTACTAAAATAAACCAATGCGGATTTACGAACCGTATCATTATGCGATTCCGTATTTAATAATCCATCTACATACATTTTTGCACTGGAAGAATCCACTGAAACCAAAGTTTTAAACGCATCCGCAATAACATAATAATTTGTATCTGCCCGTATAACGGATTGTAAAAAGTTGCTGACACCAGCATTACCTTTATAATTTTTTAAAACAGTTAAAAGTGCTCTTTTAACCCGACTGTCATGCTCCTCATTAATCCAAATATAGTCCTCGAATTGTATCTTTGGTTTTAATTTACCAAATGCAATTGCAGCTTCTTTACGAACTCCCCAGAAGGGATCCGTTTTAGCTGCCTCCAAAAGTATATACTCAACAACTTTCCTACCTTTTTTCTTAGATAATTCATGCGCAGCCCAGATCCGATCCAATACATTGGATGCGTTTTGCAATTGGTATTTGAGGTCCGTCACTGATTTGCCCATCTTGAGTTTGCTGGGAATCCTCATACCAGAGTTGAATATCACCATTTTTGGTCTGAAGGTGCAGGGAAGATCGAAAACGGTTTCCTGATCTTCAACCCATACAGTATGTTCTGTAACCTCGCCATTATCGATTAGAACCCTAACAGGCATTTTAAATAAGTTTGACTTTTTTAGATCCTGTGTTTGGCGGACATGGAGTTTTAGGGTTTTAGTACGCTGGTTATAAGACCAGCTTACGTTGTATTCTGGAAAACCTGGTTCATAAACCCATTGTTTGAAAAACCAGTCTAAATTTTGCCCAGTTATTTCTTCGATAGCTTTTTTCAGATCAGTAGTTTCCACGTTTTTCATTTTATTTTCATTTGTATAATGACGGATAGCTCGCCAAAAGCCCTCTTCACCCAAAACATCCTCTATCATATTCAAAATCAGGCTGCCTTTTGCATAAACATGGGAATCAAATAACTCCATAGGTACAAAATATTCAAAATGGACAGTTGGCCGACGATTTCTTTTATCATTTCCATGGTACCCTCGAATCTCGCCAAGTCTGATATAATCCCCCTCATCCAGTCCCAAATTATGAGTCTGATATAAGCGAGAAAAAAACGTAGCGAAACCTTCATTGAGCCAGATATTAGCCCAGTTACGCGTAGTAATCATGTCACCATACCACTGGTGAGCCAATTCATGAGCTACCAAGCCGTCACTGCTATGATCTGGTACTGCTCTGGCATCATGCATGGTGCGGTCAGTATTATGGGTCAATGTAATATTTTCCATGCCACCGAACATAAAATCCGAAACGATCACTTGATCATACTTCTCAAAAGGATAATCGACACCGGTTACATTATTAAAATATTTAACCATATCGGGTGTTTTGCCAAATGATCTCAGGGCTTCATTTTGATTCTCAGGGTAGACCCAGTAATTGATGGGCAGATCACCCCATTTATCTTCTACTTTTACATAATTACCCACTGCGAATGATATTAGATAGCTTACCATAGGAAAATTCTCCCGCCAGTGAAAAGTGTGAGTACCGTCATCATTAACCACTTGCGATACTAATTCACCATTAGAGATCGCTTCGAATTCACTGTCCACGGTTAAAATAGTTTCAAAAGTTGCACGATCATTGGGATAATCGTACAGCGGTACCCAATGATGGTTATCTGTTTCCTCGCCTTGGGTCCAAGCCTGAGCGCGCCTATCTGGATATGTGGAATCAGGTTTGAAAAAATAAAGCCCCGTACGTGGCGTAGCCGTATAGTTCATTGTTACTTTTAAAGTATCGGCCCAACCGTAGGGTTTTCGCAGATCCAGATGCACCTGATTTTCGCTCTGAAAAAACGGAATATCTTTTTTATCCAGCCTTACACGGCGGATAACCATATCCTCTGCATCCATATTTAAATGGGATAAGGAAGAAACTAAAGGACTGAATGTATGGGTCACCTTTCCCACTACTTGCTCAGCTGTGAAATCCACGCGGATATCAATACGAGTATGGAGAATATCTACAACCCGATTTCGAGTAGAATTCCTTGGCGGATGATCAGCACACAATACCGAAATAAATATTAAAATGATTGCCGTTTTATCCATGATGCCCTTATTGCTTACAGTGGGAAATTATAATAACACAGATTACTTCGCCATTTATCATTTATTATTCAATAAAGATAATTAATATAGAATTTCTATTGTAGTTCGACAAATTTTGAATTTGACCTGAATTAGCTTATTGCCAGCCAAATTTATTTCCTAGTAAACTTCTTGCTCATGGAAAACCGGTTCAATGACCTCTCTGCTAAAGAATGGCTGCCTTTCCAGAAATCATTTTCCATTTTCAAAGATAAAAAATCATTGATCAGGGATAATCTTCTATTTTTCACGAAACCATCTTTATCCCCGACCCCAATTGTAACAGCAAAGGGCTCCAGTGATTTTGAAAGAATGGTCAAAACTCAAGCTAAGAATATCAAGATTAGTTATAGCGATGAAAAAGATATATCCAGTTTAGATTTAATATGCATGGACATTACTCATCAACTGAACAAAGCGGATAATTTTGAATCAGTAAATAAAATTCTGGACCATTCAGTGCAATGGATCAAAGAAACATCTTCATCATTAAACCTGAGAAAATTTATATGGATCCTTGCTCAAAATGTATTTATTGATGGAGTGTTTTTTCCAGCTGCCTGGGAATTGTCTAACCGAATGGCGAAGATACTGTGTCAAAAGGATGAAAAAATTATTTGTCTGCCAGACCAAACGGGCACACTGGTTTCACTTTACTTCCGTAAGGACCACCGGATAGGTGACCGAACCACAGCTTTATGCTCATCATTACAAACCGCATGGATTAAAATGAAGCATATTCCCGGAGTGCATAAAATTCCAGAATGGTTTATCTTGAAACCAAAGCCCCGGAAAAAACAGGAAATACAGCATCCGGCAAAATACCCTGAAGAATTGGTTCGCTTGTATCTGGAAAATTATACAAAGCCCAATAACATTATTTTTGATCCTATGACAGGAACTGGTACAACCCAGGTTGAAGCATTGAAATTGAACCGTGAAGCATATGGTATCGAGCTTAGTTCCATGTTCCATCACATCGCTTCTGAGCGGTGCACGCAAATAGATACAGATCTTAATTGGGAAATAGTGGAGGGTGATGCCCGAAAAATCAAAAATATTCAATTCCCCAAATTTGATTATGTTATTACCTCGCCTCCTTATTGGGATATGCTGAACATGAAAGGCGCTGAGACCCAAGCTAATCGTCATTATAAGGGATTAAAAACTAATTATTCAGATGATAAAAACGATCTAGGTAACCTTAGCGATTACAAAGATTTTATAGCTGTTTTATCCAATATCTATATCGATACCATAAAGTGCATCAAACCGGACGGGTATATGACTATCGTAGTGAAAAATGTGAAAAAAAAGGGAGAGCACTATCCCCTTGCTTCTGACCTGACCGAACAGCTTTTACCGCATGTACCGCTGGTACATGTAGCCTTCTGGTGCCAGGATGACCTGAAAATTGCGCCATACGGATATAAACATACCTGGGTCAGTAACACATTCCACCACTATTGCCTAACCTTTAAGAAACCTGCTTGATCAAACCAGAAAACTTCCCGACCGAATCGAGTCGTAAAGGTGAGGATTAAGCGAGCTGAAAGAAGATAAATTCTTAAGAGATGCAACCCGGTTAATAATTCTAGTACTTATGGCTTTATTGTTTGTAGTAAAGGGCTGTTTTCGCTTGAATGATAACCAATCCTTGTTTTGTGCAAAACCAGTGATGACAAGTTCCGGGTGGAAATGGATATCCGACAGATATTTTTTACCATCACCGAAACCAGATAATTCGTTCCAAAACCAATTTTCATCAAAGGGTGGCGTATTCAATTGATTTTTTGATTAACCGGTCATACAAACGGTTTTCTAATTGAACACGAATCAAATCTTTTGAATCCATAGTGAAAATTAATGATATAAAATATCCGTAAACAAAAAGGAGCATTTCTGCTCCTTTTTTTCAGATTAATAATTCTTAACCAAGATAACGCCGCAGGCTTTTACTTCGTGATCGATGGCGAAGTCGCTGAATTGCTTTTTCTTTAATCTGCCGGACTCGTTCCCGGGTCAGATCAAATTCTTCACCGATCTCATTCAAGGTCATGGCACTATCACGATCGATACCGAAATACATTTCAAGGACAGCCCGTTCCCGCCCAGATAATGTTCCCAAGGCACCAGCAACTTCTTCTGACATTGATTCCCGCATGATGTTTGCTTCAGGTTTCTCTATCTGGTCATCTTGAATGATATCCATCAAGCTACTGTTCTCCCCCTCCTGAAATGGAGAATTGAGTGAACTGTGCCGGCGAGAATACTGCATGGCCATCAGGACTTCATCCCCACTCATTTCAAGTTGTCCACCGATTTCATCGCCTTTTGGTTGACGTTCCACTTCCGCTTCCAACTTTTCTGCGGCCCTAGTAATCTTGGTAATGGTACCGACTCGGTTTAAGGGCAAACGAATCAACCTAGATTGTTCTGCTAAAGCCTGTAGGATTGACTGTCGTATCCACCATACAGCATAGGAAATGAATTTAAATCCACGAGTATGATCAAATCGCTTTGCCGCTTTAATTAAGCCCAAATTCCCCTCATTGATGATATCTGCCAACGAAAGTCCATTTCCCTGATACTTCTTTGCTACCGAAACCACAAACCGTAGATTGGCCTCCACAAGTTCCTTCATAGCCAATTCATCATTTGCCTGAATGCGAATAGCAAGTTCCACTTCACGTTGTGGTGGTAACGGATTAAATTTTCCAATTTCAGCCAAGTACATGCTTATACTACCGCTGGAAACCTTACTTTGCTTTTTTACTAATAATTTTTTCTGCCCGTTGCTCTTCTTAACTATGACAGGTTTATTTCCAGCCAATTCAGCTTGCGATTTTTTCTGTGTATTTTTTTTGGTCAAGGATGGGGCCCCAATTCGTTGAATTCATTACGAAAAAAGTCAGACAATCTACAAAAATTAAACTATTTAATAAATAATATCTTCTGATTAAGGTGTTTTGATCCAGACTCGAGCTGTATGAAGTACGTATTGGACGGCAAAAGTTTACCATGATTATCAAAAGGTGCCCAAACCAGGCTACCTCTAACCTTATCTGCGGGCGATAATTGTTGTCTAAATACTTCATGCCCCATAAGAGTATAAATCGCAACGGATGCAGGGGAATTCTCCGACACTTTAAAGTCGATCGTCGCCTGACCATTAAATGGATTGGGATACGCAGGAAACAAATTTACTGTTTCCGGCAATACAGAATCTGTTGTGATAATGGTAGCAAATGAAGGATAATATTCAACTCCAGTTTCATGTATAACTATTAGTTCACCATCAGATAGTGGTTCCCACATCAGGTTTGCTGAAGCGCCGTCGGAAGGCGGACCACTTAGAATAGACCAGCAACATTCCGATTCAGCAATGGACAACCCATTAGCTCCACCGTACACGTACAATGACTCTCCATCAGAAAAGATAGAATTAATCATAATAGGGCTAACACCTTGACCAACTATCATTGAAAAAGCAGACTGAAGACCAGCCAATATATTTCCATACGCAGATACTTGCTGCATGATGAGTAGCATAATTAATTCCGAATCCACGACGGAAGACCAACCATCAGATTGCCAGTTGCCCCCTCCAAAAGTCTGTGGCGGATGTTCATCGAGCCAAGATTGGTCCATCCCCTGATTCGTGATTAAATCATAAAGCAGATCCTTGGATACATTTCCATTATGAGCAAATGAATACGTTCGGTCATCATGAAATAACCATGGATGAGGATTCGGTATATTGCTGGCTCCAGATGTAGCGGCACGTACATGGCCTATACCAATTTTACCAGCACCTTCCTGGAGTAAAATATTTACTGTCTGCCAATAAATTGCCGAATCTTCATAAGCCGCTTGTTCAGATCGCATGAGCGGTTCCAAAGGATAAGTTTGTTCGTGATCATAGCGTAACAATGCCCAGCCATTAGGATTGTATTGGCTTTGGATATACAAAGTATACAGTTCGCTGTTTAGGATGGCAAGTTCTTGGGCCGAGACCGTATTAAGCGTCACATCGGTTTTAGTACAGACCGCCCATAGCCTACAGGCTGATAATGGCTGCACCCAGAACATGATCAAAAATGAAAATAAAAGTATATTCCTGATCATATGTATAGTTTACTTAAATATAAAGAATAGAAAAACAATCATTTACTGCCGAACTCCAGCAATATAGGTTAACACTTGTTTTTCAAGTATATCTAAAGGCAAAGCGCCATTACGTAAAACTATATCATGGAATTTCCGAATATCAAAAGACGAGCCCAATTGTTTTTCAGCTTTAGCCCGAAGTTCCAATATCTTAAGCTCACCGATTTTGTAGGCTAATGCTTGGCCAGGCCAGGCAATATAACGATCAATCTCCACAATAACATCATTCTCTGTTTTGGCAGTATTTGCAAGCATAAAATCAATGGCTCGCTGGCGGGTCCAACCTAGAGCATGTATACCTGTGTCTACTACCAGACGGCACGCACGCCACATTTCATAGGTCAGTTGACCAAATTTGCTATATGGATCCTGATAGAACCCCATTTCTTCACCTAATTTTTCAGCATATAAAGCCCACCCTTCCACAAACGCAGTATATCCACCGTACCTGCGGAACTTTGGCAAGTCCTCAAGCTCCTGGGCTAGAGCAATCTGTAAATGGTGGCCAGGAACCGCTTCATGGAGCGACAGGGCTTCCATTTCGTACTTGGGTCGAGTATTGATTAAATAAGTATTGGCCATGAAAAACCCGGGTCTTCCGGCTTCCTGGGATCCAGAATTATAGTAAGCAGTCGGAGAAGCAGGAGCCTGATAATCCGGCATTCGCTTTACTCCATAGGGCAACCGCGGCAAATACCCAAACAATTGCGGCAATTGCGCATCGGCCTTTTTACAAATAACCCGGTACCCATCTAACAGATCATTTTCATCCAGGTAATAAAAATTTGAATCCGTTCGCAACGAATCAAGGAATCCGGCAAACGTGCCTTTAAATTCAACATCTTTTATAATCATCACCATTTCTTGTCGAATTCGATCGACCTCGTTTAAACCTAATTGATGAATATCCTGCGGAGTAAGATCAGTAGTTGTATAGTTTTTCACTTTGTAAGCATAATAGGATTTTCCACCGGGAAGATCAGCAGCAGCAATTTTATCCCTGCATGCTGGTAAATAAGTCTCATTCATAAATTTATATAGCGTGATATAGGCTGGATAAACAGATTTTTTTATAATGTTTTTGGCAGTTAGTGCTAAAGCAGGGAACTTTTTGAACGGTATAAAAAGCGGTGATTCCTCAACAGGTCTATCATATTGTGCTTTAATTTGATCTGGAACCAGCCTTAGGATAATCTTTGGGTGAACCCAGCCAGCTTCGATGCCGCGTTTCATTAAATCAATTGTCTGGTCAACTTTTTTCGAAAATGCTTTTAACCTGGCAAGATAGTCCTGATAGTCCTTGGCTGTATTAAAAGGTGCATAATCCTGTAGACCAGCAAAACCAATTTGGATACCACTCATTTGGTCAATTGGCAGGAAATATGTTTTAAATCGGTATCCAAAATTGCTCTGCTCCAGTTTGTTAAGATAAAGGTCATAATTCAATTGATCAGGCACTGAGAGTTCGTCGCGATTTATTTCTTTCAGCTTGGTTTGTAGACCTCTTCTATCCTTCTGTCTTTTCTTAATCGCATCATACGATACATCATTTAACCGATCATTATAGCGATTGTCTCCCAAACGAGTTGCCCATTCCGGATTTTCAAGTAAACCTTTTTCCCATTCAGCTTCCAATATTTTATGGAATTCTTTTTCGGTTAGTGAAGCAACAGTGGATTGAGGCAAATTTGCGGAGTCAAATCCTGGTTTTATTTCAGTTATAGACCCTTGATTCACTGATGCACAGGATACAAGAATCAATAGGATAAAAACCATGGCGATTCTTATCCTGTCTATTGCTCCATTTATTGATGGATATATTTCAGAATGAATTTTCATAGTTAAGCTTATTAAAATGTTATCAATAATATTCTATATATCAACTTATTCTTTTTTTTAACTATTTATCAACAGAAAGGGAAAACTAATAGATCGATTCGATCAAAAATTTGGACACACTCCGAAATACCATAATTGTTTTGAGAACATAATCAATGCTGATACGGTCACCCCTAGGTATTTGATAGTTTATGCCTGCATTTGCCATATTTTCCTTTGCATAAAATTAAATTGTACTCTGAATGAGAATCGTTTTGTGAGTCTTTTTAAATAAAAAATGAAGTTTGATTAACTGATTCCGATTTCCTTAGCTGTCAGATTCAAACACAGCCGAGCTTTTTCTACCAACTCATCAATTTCATCATTAGACATAATCAATGATGGAGATATAATCATTGTATCCCCGACTGCTCGCATAATGAGTCCATTATTGAAACAAAAATCCCGGCATATCATTCCAACATTTTGATCCTTGGGAAATGGCTCCCGGGTTTCCTTATTTTTTACCAGTTCCAGTGCACCGACCATGCCGATACCTCTCACTTCGCCCACCAATGGATGATCACCCAAACCTGACCAACGCTGCTGCAGGTAAGGGCTGGTCTTGTTTTTAACTCTCTCAATAATGTTATCTTCTTTGAGGATACGGATATTCTCCAATGCTACAACACAAGCGGCCGGATGACCTGAATATGTAAATCCATGATTAAAATCACTGCCTTTATTGATCACGGTGTTAGCCACACGGTCACCGACCATAAGACCACCGATCGGTAGGTAACCTGAAGACATACCCTTGGCGATAGGCATTAGATCCGCATTGATACCAAAATATTCAGAACCGAACCATTCACCCAGCCGCCCAAAACCGCAGATAACCTCGTCTGCAATCAATAAAATTCCGTATTTTTCACATATCTTCTGAATTTCCGGCCAATAGGTAAAAGGCGGAATAATGACACCCCCGGCCCCTTGCACTGGTTCACCGATGAATGCAGCCACACGGTTTTCCCCAACTTCCTTAATCCTGGTTTCTAGCGCCTGAGCTGTTTTCAATCCAAAATCCTCCGGAGTCAGTTCACCGCCATTTCGATACCAATACGGCTGAGCTATATGTTCAATGTCGGTTAGGATGCCGCCTTGGTCATGCATCCATTTCATTCCACCCAGGCTGGAGCCAGCAACGGTACTACCATGATAGGCATTCTCCCGACTAATAATAACTGTTTTTTCAGGTTTCCCCTCCAGAGCCCAGTAGTGACGGACGATGCGAACAACTGTATCATTCGCTTCCGACCCAGAATTGGTAAAAAAGACATGATTGAATTGTGGAGGAGAAATATCGACAAGAGCTTTCGATAATTCAATGGCTGGTGGATGTGTGGTTTGAAAAAAGTTGTTATAGTAGGGGAGCTTCAGCATTTGCCTGTGCGCGGTATCTGCCAATTCACGACGGCCGTATCCTACATTAATACACCATAGTCCGGCCATACCATCAATAATTTTATTTCCATCTGAATCCCATAAGTAGACGCCATCAGCTTTTGTAATTATACGACTTCCTTTTTCCATCAGGTCTTTGTGATTTGTAAATGGGTGTAAGTGGTGCTGTCCGTCAATTTCCTGTAATTGTTTTGTATTATAAGATGGCATCAAACTGCCCTTTATCCATTTTTTATTTGTGTGTGGTTTATACAGGCTGCACCAAACGTTTCAAAAATGGTTTGATAAAATGGGGTCTCCATCACCTTCCATTCAGGATGCCATTGAACAGCCAGGGCAAAAGTTTTAGCATCATCCACAGAAAACGCCTCAATCAACCCGTCCGGTGCAAGTGCCTCAAGGTTTAATCCCTTTCCAAGCTGATCGATTCCCTGCCAATGGAGGGAGTTTACCATGGGTTCTTTTTCGCCAGTCAATTTATCTAAAACACCATTTTTTGTGATGATGATTGGGTGAGCGAATTCATATTGTTCTTCAACATCTAATGATGAATCTTCACGGTGATCTAACATGCCTGATACTCTATGCACATTTTGATGCAGCGAACCGCCAAATGCCACATTCATTTCCTGGAATCCCCTACAGACAGCAAAAATCGGAATCCCAGCATCTATCGCTCCAGGGATCAATGGCAGGGTAGTGGCGTCTCGGTTGGGATCATACTTGGAATTTTCGACGCTTGTACCTTCACTGTAATGATGGGGTTCAATATTTGAATAACTTCCTGTAAGCAAAAGACCGTCTACAGTTTCCAAAAGTTTTTCCCGATGCAATTTATCACCCAATGCCGGTATCAATAATGGTAATCCGTCCACAGTATTCAATACAGCGGCGACATATTTATCGGCGGTCTGATGGTAATTATGATGTCCCTGTTTTTCAAAACAGGTGGAAATGCCAATGACAGGTTTGGACATGAACACGATCCGATATCTATTGGTTGGTTGCTTTTTTGATGATCTTTATAATTCGATAATAAATCTACTGATGATAAAATTGTATTGAGCACTTGCTGAATACCGAGCAATTTATTAGTCTCCACACGCCCCAATACAGGCAAATTTAAAGTAAAGGCTGAATGGATGCCTACGACAAAACCAGTTGAATACAGTCAATACCTCAAAAACAATCCAGATGTGATCGGGATTGACCTGCTAATTGCTGATCTCAATGGTGTGCTGCGAGGGAAGCGCATACAGCCAGGTGCATTGGAGAAGGTATTTAAAGAAGGGATCTGTCTCCCAGCATCTGTTTTTGCTCTGGATATAACCGGGACCACGGTAGAAGAAACCGGTTTGGGAGTAGAGTCAGGAGATTCGGACAGGATCTGCCTTCATATACCAGGCACTTTGACAAATATCCCCTGGCAGAAAAAACCAAAGGGACAGTTGCTTTTGACTATGGTAGAAGCAGATCACCAGCCATTTTTTGCTGATCCGCGTCAAGTTCTCCGCAGAGTAATTGAACAGTTTAAAGATCTGAGACTTACTCCTGTGATAGCGGTTGAGTTGGAATTTTACCTGTTGGATAAAAGGAGAGACCGGAACAAAAATCCTCAACCACCTATTTCTCCCACTTCAGGTAAACGTGAAAATAATACCCAAGTCTACTCCATTAATGACCTGGATGACTATGATGAGTTTTTGGAAACAGTCACTAAAGGCGCGAACATTCAGGGAATTCCTGCGGACACTGCGTTGGCAGAATACGCCCCAGGCCAATTCGAGATCAATTTAAAACATGAACCCGATCCGTTATCCGCCTGTGATAATGCTATTTTACTGAAACGTCTGATCAAAGGGGTTGCCCGTCAACTGGGGTTGAATGCCACATTCATGGCCAAGCCTTATGCCCGGCAGGCCGGAAGTGGGGCCCATATCCACATCAGCCTTCTAAATGAAAAGAAGGAAAATGTCTTTATGGATCCCGAGGACGAAACCGGTTCATCAACCCTCCACCATGCAGTTGGGGGCCTGGCAAGCACCATGGAGGAAAGCATGGCAATTTTTTGCCCTAATGCAAATTCCTACAGGCGGTTTCAGCCCGACCTGTATGTTCCCATGGCACCTACATGGGGCATGGATAACCGTACGGTAGCCATGCGCATTCCCACCGGTCCAGAAGATGCTAAACGGATAGAACACCGGGTTTCCGGTGCAGATGCAAATCCGTACCTTGTAGTTGCTGCGTTACTTGCAGGCATCCATTATGGTATCAAAAAAAGAATTGACCCTCCGAAAATATCTACAGGGGATGCCATAGCAAAACATCCGCATTCCTTGCCGCTAACCTGGGTGGAAAGCCTTAAAGCATTCTCAAATGGCAATATCATAAGGGATTACCTCGGCGCTGATTTTTTCCATGTCTACTACGAAACCCGATATAAGGAAAAGCAGAAATTTGATAGTCACATAACACCCCTGGAATTGGATTGGTATCTAAGAACAGTCTAGGCCGCTGAATATTCTAGAGTGATTGGTTTTAGGTCGGACAGTCAATAACCTCCAAGCGGTATGTGAAACTCCCTTTATAAAAAATCTATTGGCCTTTGCAGATTTAATTGAAGCTCATTCTGATAAACTTGTGCTTCTAGATACCCTGGATATGGACCAGCTGTTCAAGCTGTCCCGAGGTGAAGATCTGCCACCTGTATAGCCAACGGAATTTCTTTAGTAAACTTTGATATAAAGATAAAAGATATAAATGTGTTTCTACAAGTGCCCGATCTAACCTTCCTGCACCACATTCAGGAAAATTAAAAGGTCAGGTCAATCGAATATCCGGACACGTTCTGAAACACACCAAAGGATCTGAAAACGTAATCAATTTGTAAGCGGGGCCCGCGGGGTATTTTATAATTTAGTCCTACCCCATAGGTTAACCCCTGCTCGGCCTTCTCCATGAAAAGGTTGGAATGACCGAGACGGAGAAAGACCAGGTCGGAATAATTATATTCAAGACCGGCATTCACATATTCCACATTGTTATTAGGGTGAATACCATCTGTCGCCACAGTGATCTTCTGGTTGCCGCTGAACCTAAAATCTTTACTAACTCCGAATCGAAAAATCAGGGGGAGAGGCCATTTGGCTGCATCCAGATGGGCATCAATGCGGTCGTTATTTCCATAAATGTTTTTATCCACATCATAATCAACCAATGTATTGAAACCATCCAATCCGATTTTGCCACCAAAATTGGAAATGCTCATCCCGATCCGCATTCCACTACTGGTTAAAAACAGGGATCCAATATCAACCACGATCCCCTTTGCCGTCATTTGCCAGATCTTTTCCTGGACCAGTTTCGTTTGCACGCCAAAAGAGAACCGGTCGGTTAGCCGTTTGGAATAGGTGATTCCCATGGCCAGGTTACTCACGCTGAATCGCTCTCCGGTTCCTTCCGGCCTTTGGACGGTGCGTACCATCATTTCATCCATGGTCACCGCTGTATAAGCAAACCCTAAAGTTCCTGTTTTACCCATAGGAAGGACCGCACCGCCATAATAATAATTGGTCTCAACCAGCCATGGTGAATGGAAAACATGCACAGATGGACGTTCGATGTTCACAATTCCTGCCGGGTTCCAGTACAGCGCACTTACATCGTTAGCAATGGATACAAATGCGCCACCCAGCGATAGGGACCTAGCACCAGCCCCTATTCCAAGAAAAGATCCAGCGGTGGTAGCTACATTGGTCTGTGCAACTAATGTCCAGGAAAAGATGGTTAAAATTGAGATGCGTTTCAACATTATTTCACCAGTGCAAATTTTCCAGTAGTCTCACCAATACCTTTAGCGGAAATATGGTACAGGTATACGCCAAAGGCTATTTCCAAGCCATCCTTGGATAGCAGGTCCCAGGACTCTGAACCATCTTCATTTAACGAATTATGTTCGATGGTATCCACCAGATAACCCGCCAGGGTAAATATTTTAATGGTACATTGGCTGGGCAGATGAATAAAATCAAGTTTTCGAGGACCTCGCCCGGATTGGTAAATATGCCTTGGTTCCCATGATGCGGCCACAACGTATGGATTGGGAACAACAGCAACTTCATCCAACTGGTTTTTCGCTGCTTCTTTATCAATAGTGGAGGCAAGGGTAGTAAAAGAAAATATGTCACTCATGGAAAAGGGTCGATAGATGGCCACGCGAAAAACATCGCCCATTTTTGGATGAATTACTTCTAGATATGTAGTATCATAAAGAGTAGTATCCGTATACACAGTATCCCCGGCTGTGTACACTGTATCATATATGGTTGTACCCGAAATGACCAAGGAATCAAGGTAAAAACGGATCGCAATTACCGGAGATGTTTCTCCTTCATAAGGCCTGATCATGAATGGTTCATCCGGATCCCACTCATCGTCATGGTCATAATCCGAAATCCTGAATGGAGGATAATTATCATGGGTCACATTTTTTACACGGAAGGGTGACCGTGTACCATAATTATCCACTGTAACAGAATCACCAATGTCTCCTTCAAATTGTAGTTCAAAATCAGCCGGATAAAGACGGATCGGGTTGATCTCATGGCGATAATTACTTTCACCAATGGTCCACTTCGTGGAATCATGATTGAGGCCAACATCCGAATCATACAGAAAAACTTTCATGCCATGGAAAACAGGATTATTATCTTCACCGTTCATGTACGCGCTATGGAAAATCGGAAAATATTTATAACTGATTGTCGCTGACCCTGCTTCAAGTAAGGTGTTATTAGATACAGTTATTATGCCGCGTTCGTAATCCATTTCATAATCCACACTGTCAGAATAGGTATAGCTTCCCGATACATCCGTGACCATTATCGATGCTGAATCAATATATGCGTAGGTACTGCGGGCCGTACTATCCAGAATTGTCACTGTTTCCAGGACGTTTTCTTCATTCCGGATATTAAATACAACCTCATCGGCCGCGCTCAAGGTGTCGAAGACCACCTGATATTCATTATTGTCCCTAACAGCATAGGGATCAATTACGGAAATTTCAACCACACCTGAACCAAACCCGGTCAGGTGTTTAATAAATTTTTCACCAACGGTTATGGTATTCGGGGGTACATATCCTGCTGAAGGAGCATTGGGCGTAACGATGGCTGCATTTCTGCTAACATTGATTACATTTCCTTTAAAATCCAGGTCCATGGTAATAGAACATTCCGATGGGGCTATCTCCAGTAGATTCGCTCTATCACTGATTCCCAGGTCAAAAAAGTCAAGGTCATATCCTTTATCAAAGGCCGTGACACCGTAATAATATTTTTGGCCGTTGATCACATTAACTGAATCGATGAAAATGTATTCCAACCCTGAATTTTTACCCATATCGAATTGAAGACCGTTAAAGCCTATGGGATGAGGGCCTTCTAAACCATTCACCAGATCAAATATTACCAAGGGGTCCTTAAAGGTGATATTCCCAAACGCATCTGTAACGGTGTAAGAATCAATGAAACCGGAATCGGTACTCCTGTAGATACGGTACCCCTCGAAGTCTTCCCCATAGATAGGATCCTTTGATTTTTCTGAAAATGAATCCCAGTAGAGAGTCACCTGGTTATCACCGGGGACCGCGGTTAAGGTCGGCTTCAGTGGCGGTTTTGCAAAACTGTAATCATTATCATAAATATTCTGCATGGTTGTGGTATTCCGGGTGATATCATCCTCATCATTCCCGAAAACCATGGCCACGGAAAACTTTTTACTTTCCCCCGGTTCCAAGGAAATATATCCCGAACCATAGAGGAATGTCTGGTCTAAATTTTGTCCTGGAACCTGGAATAATCCTGGTGTGAGCTGGTTCCACATGATTACATCATTGTCAGGTTCGATCGACGGGTATGGCGCAGAATAAAAACTGGTCAGCCCGATCTGGTCTGATTCATCATTATCGGTGATCTCAAAGTTTGGTTCACCCACATCGGGCACCCCATTTCCTTCGGTACCGTCTTCATCGGGACCGGAATAATCTTCGTGGTATTCTGCCAGTCCATCAGACCCAATATCATCCCGTTCTGCCAGCCAGTCGCCATCATTATCAATTCCATCAAACTGGCTTTCATCAACCATGCCATCTTCATCGTTATCAATCCCATCATAGGGATTTCCCGGAGATTCCAGAAAACTCCACCCGAAATAGAC
>DTUG01000236.1:18589-25813 GCA_012964275.1 Fidelibacterota bacterium
GAGTTATGATCCCACTGGAATACCATATCATTCTCTGTATCAAACCAGGCATCGTCATCATGGAAATCACTGGAACCGCCCACATCTGCATCCCCATACATGCCGAAAACAACACTGTCCAATGGACTGGTTCCTACATTTGTGATCCAATAGGTGATGATAATAATATCCTCTGCGGCAGGGTGATTCCATTGATATCCGCGGGCTTCAATCTGGATTCCCAATCCTGAGCGACGAACAACCTGACCAATATCTGTGGAATCCGGAAAATAATTATATTCATCATTATAATAATCGTCCATGACGAAATAAGATTCCTGATCAGCACGGGTATATTTACCGTATTGTCCGTTCCAATACCCATCCCAGTCTGAATCCTTGTTGGGCCAGGATTCCGGCCAGGAATCTTCAATGTTGCTCATGGCCATGTATTCCTGGTTAGGATTGGCATATCCCGGCAAAGGTTCGAAACCCCACGGTGTCCCTTCAGGTGAAACATCAGTGAGCCAGATAGCACCATCCGAAACAATGTGCCTTCGAATCCCACTTGTATCTACAACGCTGGCGGCTACCACCGGAGTGAATTCAAAAAAGTAGGCATAGCCGGATCCGATGGGATAAATCCCTGAGAAAGGTCCGCCGGCATCACCGATACCACCAAAATTAAAAAAACGGCATAAGATCCTGTTCCCGGCATGATCGCCATATTTCCTATCAATACTGGCGGTCGTTTTACCGGCCATACGATTAAGCGGATTAAAATTCGTTACCGGCTTTTCCGGAGGTTGGGCCAACACGGGAATGATTAAAAATAATAGGAGAATTGTTTTCATAAATTCACTTCAGTGAAAGGCTAAATCCGATCTTGATTTGACGCGGTGCGGAATAATAATCCGGACGGACTTGGTATTCATCTAACGAATTAAAACCCGGCCCGGTATACTGAGGTGTATAGGTGCGGACCAGGGAATAGGTAGCGCGTCCCGTATCACTGTAAACCGTCAGCTCGTTCCGGATATCAAATAGATTGTAGACATTGATATGAGCAGAAATCAAATATTTGTTCATGACAACAAAATTATAAAAGCTTCTCAAAGCCACATTGAATGTCGATGGTTTCAATGCATTATTTTCGAAGGAAGTGCGAATCCCGACAAACTGGGTGGTATAGGGAAACCCGCTGCCGTAATTAACAATAAAGCTTATTCCTGAGTTATTCGTAGGCTGATAGGTCATGGTACCGTTCAATGTATGCCGCTGATCCCAATCCAATGGCACAAGCATTTTTTCCGGTTCTATACTCGATTGTTCATCATAGAATGCTGCGGTTGGATCGGACGCATTCCCTTCCGAGATGGAAAAGGTATAATCAATATTTCCTGAAAATTTCTGGAGAGGTCTTTTAGAAAGCGCGAGCGTGATCCCCCTTGAATTCGCGTGGTCTTTATTCACGTATTGTCCGTAACGGTCACCCGCCACAAAGGATTTCAAGATTTTCGTAGAGTTCAGATTCCGGATATCCTTGAAATACCCTGTAATCTCAATTCCAATGTCCTGTCCGATCTGCTGGGAAAACCCAACCTCATATTGAGTTGTCCTCTGGGGTTCCATATCGGCATTCCCCATGGTCGAGTTAATCCCCGACCCGGCGGGCACTTCGAATTCAGGATTGTCATAAATATAACTAAAGCTTGGATTCTGGAAAAAATGACCATAGGAAAAATGCATATACGATTTATCTGTGATGGGAAAGGCTAACGCGAATCTGGGGCTTAACTGTGTTTTGGGGTCTATATACCTGTACCATGGATCACCATTGCCGTTGGATGCTAACCGGTCTTCATCATTCTTTAAATTATCATCCGTCATTTCGTCATCGGAGATCTCACCATCTCCATCCAGGTCGAAATATTTATTGATCGGTTTCAGGGGAAATCTATGGTTCGGGTCTTCCGGGTCATTGATCACTTTCCAGTTCGGATCAAAATAATCAAACCTTAATCCCATATTCATAATCATTTCGTCTGATTCAAGTTTATCCTGGATGTAGACGGAAAATTCTTCCGGGGTTCTCCCTTCATCCCCGTAGGAGTCATGGGTAGTAGCAAAAATTGGATTATGGTAGGTGGGCTGAAAACCTGTATTATCGTTATATTGAACGGTCAGATCGTTCAGGGAAATATTTGTCTTGCGATACTCGATGCCGCTCTTAACCTGGTGCTTCCGGTTGACCTGGCTGGTGAGCTCTATTTTGAACGTATTTATATCGGATTCCCGGTTGTAATAATACATGGATTGACCGCCGACATAAAAATTATTGTCAGGTGTGTAATCAAAGATTCGCGGGTCAACTATGTATAAATTCGAATCTAAAACATTACTCAAATCTGTGTCAGAAGCAGAACTCAAATGACTTCTGTAATGGTTTACTGCATGCGAAAACATCACACTCGCAAACGTGGATTGACTAAGTGAAATATCCAATTTCAACAGATCCCCTATCCTTGTCGAAAATGCATGGGGAGCCCCGTCAGGATTCCATTTGAACACATGGCTGTAGGATTGTGACCTGGTGTCACTGAACATTCGATTAAAACTCAGCTTCATGGTCGGTGTGACTCGCCAGCTCAATTTTACCAGTGCTGTCTTCTCTTCACTCCAATTCATTGGCACCCAATCAAAAGCATCCTGGTTTCGCAAACTGTCCAAAACATTTTTCAAGGTGTCATCAGCAGCTGGGACAGTGCCGTCACCTATCCCAAGAAGAGTATCGATCACCCATATATTTTCTGCATCGGCCCAAATATATGAATCAGGGTAAAAGATTCGTTGTCCGTAAAGATGACCCTGGTCCTTTTTATAACGACCGGAAGCAAAAAAGGAGATCTTACCCGATAGCAGTGGACCCTCTATATTCCCTTTGATATCAGAAATACTGCCAAGGTTGAGGGAATTTATATTTGGGAAAATGTCGGTATCGACTGAGTAGTATCCTCCCATATTCCGAGAGACGCTCCCTAAATAATCTGAAAAGCTGCCATCCTTGGTTACAATATTTACAATCGCGGACATGGCCTGACCATACTCCGCATTGAATGTCCCGCTTATAAACTGCAGTTCCTGTATAGCATTATTTTCAATTTCTACAGCTATATCTGAATTAAACGGATCTGTAACAGTGATTCCGTCAATCATATAGGCAATTTCACCACCCCTACCCCCTCTTACATGAATCTCACCGTTTGTTTTTACTACTCCTGCCTGTAGCGCGATCACATCCTCAAACTCTTCCACCGGCAGCATTTCCAACTCATCGCTGCTGATACTCGCTTGTGAGTAGGTAACATCCGTTTGAATCATAGGGCGCTCCGCCTGAACCACAATTTCTTCCATCCCCAGTACGCTTTCCGCCAAGGCATCATCGATGGTTGTGGTTAGGTCAATTTTTATACGTACTTCATTGATGACGAGCGTCTGGTAGCCGATCATCGAAAATCGAACGGAGTAAGATCCAGGTGGAATTTGTAGGATGTAGTAGTTGCCATCGAGATCGGTGGCTGCACCCAAGGGTGTACCTTCGATCATCACATTGGCACCGATGAGAGGTTCACCAGTTTCTTTTGCTGTAACCCGACCGGCGAGTTTCCCTGTAGTCCCGGCAATGGCAAGCTGCACCAGCAATAGCGCCACTAATAAGATGTATCGGTGACGCATTGAATTCAAATTTGATCCAATAGAATTATGGTTTCTAACTATTAGGGTACTGATCTACTTTATCGGACGAGAACCATTTTCTTAACGGAATTAAACAGCGGGCTCTTTAATTCATAGAAATACAGTCCCGATGGAAGCTGTTCCCCACTGTCCATCAGGCCCTTCCACTTCACCTGGTAGATACCGGCATCCATTGTTCCATACAGAAGCGTAGATACTTTTTTCCCTAAAATATTATATACAGATACTGCCACATCTGTTTTCTTCGCAACATCAAACCAAATCATTGTTTCCGGGTTAAATGGATTTGGATAGTTCTGGTGGAGCGCAAACTGGCGTGGTAAAACTCCGGATCCGTCCACTGCTACCTGGACACCTACACCGACCTGAACCGTGATCTCATTTTCACCAGCTGTAACAAGGATATCATCTGTTCCAGTAAACCCATCGTAGGGAGCATACACGCCAACGGTCACTGTGATTGAATCATTATACGATCCTGCATATGGAGTGGTCCCCTTCCGCGGGGAAACAGTGAGCCAGGTAAATTCATCCCCTTCCTTGATCATAATATTATCCACCGCAATACCATATCCCCAGTTGCCATTACAGTCATGATATTCGAAAGCGACCTTAAAACTGGCAGCGTCGCCGATATAGGGTGATAGGTTATACATGTAGCGTTGCCAGTTCCAACCGGTTGAAAAAACGGAATCCACGACCGCCCAGGTTGTTCCATCGTCAGTCGATACCTTAATTAATCCATCATCAGAATAGAGGTTTCCGGTCGCACAAATTCCGTCCGGATTGGGGAAAAAGATATCTGCCAATAAAAATACTGGTCCTATCCCATATGGGGTTACTTCATCAGAGATCAGCCACCCATCTGTAGGATCGGCGCCATCGCCATTTGCGTCATCATTGACATATGCAAATTCACCACCATCCCATGGCACAGCATAATCCAAGTACGTAGATGATGCAAATGCAGAGTCGCCCACCCCCCAGGATCCTTCAAATAAGCCGCCTGGATCGAAAAAGGTACTGAAGGCACCTTCCATGGGATCCACCAAAAGGTCAATGGCAATTTCAATATCGGCGACTGCCAGGGAAAAAATATCATATTCGTAGTCCAGAGTATCAAAATTTTGAATTATAAGGGTCATCTCCTGGTATTCACCGGCATTCGTTTCATCAAAATTCAACACTAGTGGATTGACCTGGAATGGACCCATCGGGGTGGTACACACTGCTACACATGGGTCAGACTCGCCTTCTGTATACACGGCAGTGACTTCGAAGCAATATTCGGTCCCATTCTCAAGATCGGTTACCACATATTCTTCTGTGTCCGTGGTTTCAATCAGGGCACCATCCTGGTAGATGTTATATCCTTCAAACGTACCGCATACATTGGTCTCGGTACCGGTTCCACCCCAAACACGGATCTCATCCACAAACCAGCTTTCACCATACCCAACACTATCATAATAACGGAATGCAACAATGATTTCGTTTCCGGCATATTCTGAAATATCCCCCGTCATAAACCAAACATCGTCGCCGACATCCCAAGGAAGCGATACATAAACTACTTCCCAGGTCTCTCCACCATCTATGGAAACTTCCACCATGTTGGAATCACTGGCATCTATTACCCATTCATAAGCTTCGATAAATTCGATATGAGCCGTGGTATAGGATGTCAGATCTATTGTGGGAGTCACTAACCTGCTGTCTACTGTGACCGTTGCGGAATCGGTAAAATGCGCCCAAGCGGAAAAATGATCACTTCCGCCATCACTGCAGGGAAACATTCCGGATCCGCAGTCAATGGCGTCACCAGCGCTATTCCGGAACCAGCCGCCGGAACTATCATCAACGGCCCACAGGATATCCATTGCGCTTGAAGCAGTGGAACAGGCTTCAAAACATTCATCAAAAAATAAGTCCCCGTAATTGGCCGTATCGGGCACATCCCAAAACAGGTTGACCTGCTCATCGTAAAACAGGGTGTTCAAATAGCCGGGTGGACACAAATTTTGACCTGAAATAAAACTGAATAGTACACAATTGATAAAAATAGCTTTTGTAATTTTCATATTTCTCCTCCTTTTATCATAGTATTTGGGTCATAAAAACTAACTAATTATTTGATGAATAGCATTTTTTTCGTCTGAATAAAATCACTAGCCCTGATCGAATAAAAATAAATGCCAGCAGGTACTTTCTTACCATGGTTATTAACTCCATCCCATCGCAAAAAGTGCATACCTGCCGCCTGATTCACTTTAGTAAAACTTTTTATCCTGTTTCCAAGCACATTAAAAATCCCGATACTCACATCACTTGCTGCTGTAAGATTATACCTGATAATAGTGAACGGGTTAAAGGGATTGGGATAGGCAGAATAAATATTGATTGTTCCTTTATCAAAGTGTTCATTTTTTTCTTCAAGGATTCCCACTGTTGATGTATTCGTAAATCGAATCGCATCAAAAACCACAACTGAACCTGATGATGAACTATCGACTACATCCCTTAAAATGACGCCGCATTTAGAACCAGCTGGGAGATCCATTGTAGCTATCGCTGAAAAATTACCGGGGTTTGATGTTTGATCATACGTGATAACCGTTTTTTCATTATTCCCACTTTCATCCTGAACATACACCTCATATAGGGCGCCACTGGCAGCATCATAGCCTTCAGGTATAAATACGTCGATATTGTATTCGCCGCTGTCTGCCAGTTCTGGTACCCAAATAGCATAGTGGCGACTTTCTTCAAAGCTGTTAACCAACGGTGCACTCCAGCAATCTTGATTGTAGCCTGTTTCTAACCGCTGCCAATCAGGTCCATAGTAACGCTGAAATCCATTATCCCCATCATCGATTATATCAGATGATTTCCAGAGCCAAACGCTGCGATTACCGCGTAATTCCTTAATGGGATCATCTAAATCTCCCCACCAGGCAAATGGATCTATGACCCAGGGAATTTCCTGATCAAAGAAATAGGAATCCTTGCGCATCTCAAAATGTAGATGAGGCTGATCAGCGCACCCGGTCATACCTTCGTAGCCCAGCGTATCCCCGGTATTCACCGTTTCTCCTACAGACACGTTCAAAGGAGGATTTAAGTGCAGGTAGCATGAAAAATAACCATTGCCATGTGCGACAATGATAATACCAGTGTCCCCATTGGGGTCTATGCCCCCGGGGCATGGATCGGCACCAGCCGAGAATGCTGACCATACAACGTAACCAGGAGCAGGAGCCAGTATAGGTGTGTTGACCGGCATATAATAATCAACACCCGCATGTCCATCATAACAGGATATACCGTTGGTACAGTCAAAAGCGATAATATCTTCATCAAAACTATTGCCATCAAAACGATCAAAAATACCATTCGGTGTCTGGGTTGGATAATTATGATCAACATGCGCTCTCACTGGATATTGTTCATAATCCGGGGTGATGTAAGGCCTTATTTCCAGAAAAGGTT
>DTUG01000237.1 GCA_012964275.1 Fidelibacterota bacterium
AAAAAGAATAAAAAGAAAAAGAAGAAGGATACAGAACCGGTGATGAAAACGGTTCATTTCAGGCAGGATAAAGTTCATGACTTTGCTTGGTTTGCTGATCCTTATTGGATCGTGCAAAAAGGAAAACT
This sequence comes from Fidelibacterota bacterium, assembly GCA_012964275.1. Lineage (GTDB taxonomy): Bacteria > Fidelibacterota > Marinisomatia > Marinisomatales > UBA1611 > UBA1611. The sequence goes on from DTUG01000237.1 coordinate 129, forward strand.
ATGGCTGGAAGATTCCACGCGATATATCATCTTGTGGAGCATGTACTTGCCCAAGAATGCAGAAATGTGGAGATCTTCTATAGAATATTTACATGATTCAGGATATTGGTACAGCCGCTTCTATGGGGAATATCCCTACAACCATATCACAGCAGTAGATGGTGATATGTCCGCCGGAGGCGGCATGGAATACCCCAATATCACAGTCATTTCAAGAGACCGTAGCAAGGATCTATTAGAATATGTCATTATGCATGAGGTCGGACATAACTGGTTTTTTGGTATTTTAGGGAACAATGAGCGTGACCATACCTGGCTTGACGAGGGCTTAAATGAATACTCCAATATTCGTTATTGGGAAAAAAAGTATTCGGACAGGGACAATCAGGTTATCGTGCAGGATTTTGTCCAGAACAAACTGGGAATAGGTAAAAACTTCGATATTCACCTATTTCATTACTTATCAATTGCAGGGACTGGAAAAAGCCGGGATGTACAGCCATTAAATATCTCTGCAAATGAAAATTTTTCCTACGCTAATTATGGTCAGAATTATACGAGAACTGCGGTAATGATGCGCTTTCTACAGCATTATCTGGGCGAGGAAAAAATTGATCAGATCATGCAGGATTTCTATGAGACCTGGAAGTTTCGCCATCCACAGCCGGATGATTTCAGATCCTTTTTTGAGAAGCATCTTGATGAAGATATCACATGGTTTTTTGAAAATGTGTTTGAAAAAACCAGTTATATTGATTTTAGCATTACAAAAAATGGCAATATGTTTTTGCTAACAAACTCCGGAACTTTCAATGTACCGGTGGAAGTCGCCTATTATGATGAAGCAGGGGAGGAGATTAGCAGGTTATGGGTCAGGACAAATGATACAACCACCCAACTGGACGCGCCACCCAATTCTGCCAGCGCCACCATAGACCCAGACCAAGTCATGCCTGACATATATCGCGTCAACAATGCCACCAAACGTGGTATAATAACACATTTTATCTTTGATAAACCCAGCTACTACGACAGGGATATTAACATTGTGCCCTGGCTTTTTTCGTATAACACCTACAATGGTTTTACGCCTGGGTTGGTTGTCTGGAACGGTTTTCTTCCCGGCTATGATAAGCGTTCTGCGGGCTTGAACCTGATGTATGATTTCAAGAATAACAAACTGGTTGGCGGTTTGTTATTCAGCAAGGGCTTTGACCAAATCCAATTCTTCCATTCGGGTGTAGGGCGTGTGAAAATTGGAACCATGGCCGGCAGGAGCGGATTGCAGTTGAGCTTCAGCGGTACCATGAAAAAGCCATTAACAAAAAGCCCGATAGCCAAAGTAGATGCAGATCTTTATTATCACAGTCTTGATGGCAATGCAATGGATCCAGAACTCTATAATGCGGGAAATCACACTATCGCCTCCCTGAAACTTGAGAAACGTTGGCGTCCCAGTATTTTCAAGGAATATTTTGTCGGCTCGGGCATTAAAATGGGAGATGGGTTTGTAAAGGGCAGCTTGAATTCAGGGTTTACCTATAGGATGGCAAAAAAGATCAAAACATCGATATTTGCTGGAGTTGGATCGTTTCTCGTATCCGAAAAAATTCCCCTGCAAAACCGTTATTACCTGAGCGGGACTGTTGACCCCGATTTTGAACAACTGGTGATTGACAGAACTGGAACCAGCAGTGATTTCAAAGTCCTTTATAATACATATCATGGTTCCGGCATCAGGGGGATTATGATTGATAACCCATTACTGTCCACCGATAATATATTTTGGCACATGAAGATTGACCAATCTATACCAATTCTCCCTGGAAATCTATTCCTTGATATTGCCGGCAGCCCTGATTTTGAAGAATCCCAATACGTCTCAGCTGGATTTACCCTGGGCCCTATAATTATTCCTCTTTACCAAAGCTGGGAAGTGGAATCTAAGGTACCCAACAATTTCGATTGGATTAAGAAAAGATTTAGGGTAGCGCTGGTATTCCCAGATATCGCTGTTGGCAGGTAAAACTATGCGTACATCATTTTAGTTTTGTAAATTATAGCTCGCTTTTTTGATCAAAATTGAATTTTTAAAGGGGGAAAGTACATGCCAGCTTGGAATAAAGATAATTTTACAGAACATATGCGGGAGAATTGTAGCCGCGAGGTAGCCAAGGTCGGTGAATCCATTATAAATTTTTCAGAAAGTCACGCTGCAGATATTAGCTGGGGCCGTGGTGCGGAGCATGGAACCTTGACCTACCGCTGTAATAGTGATGAAGGCCACGTGCCGCTTTTTCACATGACTTCTCTTGGTCAACTGAACCTGCAAATTAACTTCATGCGCAGTAAAGAAATACCACCTATGGTCATTCGCGATGTTGTTATTAAACTGGAATCAAATTTTCTACGGGATTATAATAAAACAGCGTACCCTAGCGATGTTTTTGTACCGATGGACGAACTTTTTCACACCCAGAGCCAGGTGGATAAATTTCTGAAGACCATAGAAGGCGCCACATACCGATTGAAACAATAGTTTCTATTTAACTCGTGAGTAAAAAACCCTCGATTTATCGGGGGTTTTTTATTCATTGCGTCGAAGGTTTGGTTTATTTAGGGATGTAATTTTATTTCAGGGTCAGGTGAATGGATTAATAATTCTGGATTATGGAATGCTACATTGAATAAGGAAAAATGAAACAAATTGGATTTATATTTTATCTCAGCGGATTTTTATTCAGTGCAACTGGATATTTAAATGGTCTCATTCGCGATGTTTCTACCCATCAGCCGCTCGTTGGAGTAAATGTGATCATCAGTGGGACAGAGTTGGGCGTCGCCACTGACACGGATGGAAATTTCAGGATAGATCATATACCCGTGGGAAGTTACAATGTTCGTGTGTCTATGATCGGCTATGAAGCAGTTTCCCGTGCCAATGTACATATCGTTCCCCAGCGAACCACCACTGTTAATTTTGACCTGCATCCAACCGTGCTGGAAAGCGAAAGAGTGACTGTTACGGCAAAGTTTTTTGAGCGAACGAAGGATGCAGTCACCAGCAGCAGAACGGTGGATATTGAGGAAATTCGATCCGATCCCATCGGTGCCTACGATATTATGGCCATGATGCAGGCTCTGCCTTCCGTGGTCTCTGGTGCCGACCAGTATAATGAAATCATCGTTCGCGGCGGGGCACCGGGGGAAAATTTATTTGTGATGGATTACCTGGAGATTCCTTACCCTAATCATTACCCGGAACAGGGCAAAGGCGGGGGTCCGGTAACCATGGTGGATACGGACTTTATTGAACGAATTGATTTTTATGCCGGCGCATTCCCGGCACGATATGGCGAAAAACTTTCTTCAGTAATGGATGTCACCCTCAGATCGGGAACCCGGGATAAGCGCCTGGGTAAGGTTACTATGAATATGGCTGGTTTTGGAGCTAACCTGGAAGGACCTCTGGCGAACAAAGGCTCATACCTGTTTTCGTTGAAAAGATCGTTCCTGGATTTTGTGATGATATCTACTGGGCTCCAGGCTGTACCCCAGTACTGGTCCAGCCAGGGAAAGATCACTTACGACCTGTCACCCACCAAAAAAATGATGATCAATTTCCTTGGCGGGATAGATGCCATCCATATTAAAGGTGAAAGAAATCCATCCCTGCGCGGTGCGGAAAATGTAAAGTTTAATTCACAGCAGGCCACGATCGGCATCACCTATAAAAACCTGTTTTCAAAAAAGGGGTACAGTATTCTTTCATTGTCCCAAAGCCTGGTACAATTAAATGCAGAAGTGTACGAACTGATTGAAAAGTATAAGCGAAATATTTATTACCGGCAGCGTGACCTGGAAAATGAAGCAACGATTCGTAGCGAGGTGAATTACAGGATTGGACCCGGGCTAGGGGTCAATGCCGGGTTTTCAATTAAAATGTCCAGTCTTGATTATGATAACTGGTTTGAAACCAGGCCGACGACCCTTTACGGTTATTCACTTCCCAATAAACCACCAGAAGTCGTTACTCGTGATAAGTTTGATGAAATTTATTTCCAAAACCCCGCTACAATCGTTACACCATTGGATACACTCGGAGTTCTGGACACGATAATAACAAATTCCATCCTTGATTACCAAAAGAAGGGCGGATTTATTCATGTTTCTTTTCAGCCCATTCAGGCATTGGAGCTTTCTATAGGCGGTCGATACGATCATTTGGATCACACCGGAGTCGGCAGTACTTCGCCAAGGTTCGGGATGTCTTACCATTTCAATGATCTGCTGTCATTGAATTTTTCTGCAGGACGGTATTTTCAACAACCTGCCAACATGTACCTTAACTCTACCCGGGGCAATCCGAAAACGCTGGAAAATTATTACGCGGACCAGTCTGCCATTGGATTGGAATATTTTCCAACCGCAGATACGCGCATAACCCTGGAAGCATTTACCAAGGAATACGCAGATATGGTCACCTTTGAGATGCTTATCGGATCAGATGGCAGGGACAGCTTGAATTATCAGAATGTGGTCAATGGCGGCCAGGGCAGGTCACAAGGCCTGGAATTATTTATCCAGAAAAAATATTCAAGGAACTGGTATGGTTCGCTGGCCTGGTCCCATTCCATCGCGGAAGGGGTTGACCCCAGAACCAATGGATATTACCCCTGGACCTATGATTATGGGGATGTGGTTAACATCATTGGCGGATACAAGATCCGCTATGCTGATTATGACTGGTATCAACAATTCAAGCAAACAACCTGGGCTAAAACTTTCTTATGGTTCCCATTCATGCCCAGCGATGAATTTGAGATCAGTTTCAAGTTCCGATACATGGGTGGCCGTCCCTATACCGAGAGAAATTATGATCATAATATTCGCAGATGGTACGTGGATTCATCCCAACCCTGGAATACGGAGCGCTATAAGCCGTATATTCGTTTGGACCTGATGCTCCAGCAGAGATTCTATTTTGAAAGGGTGAACGTGGTTGCTTTTTGGGATTTTTTAAATGCATTTAACATTGATAATCCCTGGGAGTATATTTATAAAGCGGATGGCACCAAAGAAATGGCGTGGCAGTACAAAACGATGCCAATCGGCGGTGTGATTATAGAATTTTAATTAAAAATATTAGCTATGGAAAAGAATAATTCTGTTGATGGATACATCTTAAAAAAGGATAAGTGGCAAAACGAACTCAAATTACTTCGTAGACTTTTAAACACCACAGAATTGGAAGAAACGGTAAAATGGGGCAGCCCCTGCTACACGATGAACGGAAAGAATGTAGTTTCAATAGGAGCATTTAAGGAATTTGTGGCCCTCTGGTTTTTTCAAGGTGCCCTTTTAAAAGATAAGGATAAAGTGTTAATTAATGCCCAGGAAGGAACCACAAAAGCCCTCCGGCAGTGGCGATTCTTCGCTGTTGATGAGATTCATCCGCAGCAGGTGCAAAAGTATGTTAAGGAGGCGATCGAGAATCAAAAACTGGGCAGGGAGATTCTGCCGCAGCGCAAAAAAAGCCTGGTTGTTCCATCGCACCTATCGGAAGCCTTGCGGGGAAACAGTAAACTGAAAACCTGCTTCGATCAATTCACGATAGGCAAGCAGCGTGAATTCGCTGATTATATTGCCAGTGCAAAGCGGATAGAAACCAGGGAAAACCGGCTCCAGAAGATCATCCCCATGATTTTAAGGAATGAAGGATTGAATGACCGCTATAAAAAATGAATATTCATCGCTCACCCCACGGAGTGTGGCGCAGTCCGGTTAGCGCACCTGCTTTGGGAG
>DTUG01000238.1 GCA_012964275.1 Fidelibacterota bacterium
AGTCAACCACATCACATTCCATAACGGAGTTTGACCCAACTCAAGAGAACTGGTTTAAGATAAAGGTAATTGACTTCTGGAATCTCACATCTATTGGGACTGGAATGACTAACTCAATTGATTTAGAACCTAATCCAGTAAATATTACATCTGTAACCTATGATTTGGAATCAATGACCGTTACATGGGAAGGATATTCTCCCAATTTGGATAGAATCAAGCAACTTATGACCAGGCAATCATCTTTGATCCAGCGAACCATTACGAATGATTTTTCATCCTATGAATTGTTATACTCAGAAACCGAATACGGCGATAGGATCTCAATAGCAATAACCAATGAACAATCCACGACATCCTATTCCATGAATGAATTTGATCCAACCCACGAAAACTGGTACTGGGTTAAAGTGACCGATCATTGGGGTCTCAACGCAACTGGAACGGGCATGACCAGCGAAGTTGATGAACCACCTGTAGAACCAACATTAGATCCGATTGATGCATTTGGATCGGACTTTACCATTGCCTGGTCTGTAGCAATGGATGATGACTTTTCCCACTACAATCTCTATGAAGCTCAGGATGAATATATGGCTGACCAAATAATCATCTTTACCACTTCTGACCCAACCGAAAACACTTACATATCCTTAGATAATAATTACGAAACGACGTACTATTTTCAAGTTTCGGTTGTTGATTATTGGGGGCTTGAAGTTTATAGCAATATAGAATCAATAGACCCCGAATATATAACCTTTATTCAGCATTATGATTATGGCAATGGTGAAACTGAAGCAGGAAACTTTGGAATTCAAACCGAAACAGATAACTATATCATCTTAGGATCAAAAAATGATGACATCTGGCTGCTGAAGACGGATGAAGGAGGATTGGAATCATGGAATTATATTTTTGATTACGGTTCAACTGAATCCGGGGTTGTGGTAAAAGAAGCAAGTGATATGGGCTACGTGGTATTGGCGAATTCAAACATTGATGATGACCATGATATTCTGATAATAAAAACAAATGCAAATGGTTCCGAAGAATGGTCTCATAATTTTGGTGGAGAAGGAATCGATATCGGGGGTGATATGATGGTAACACCAGATGGCGGTCTCATAATAGTTGGAACATACAATACGAATATCGGCAGGGATTCCGATCTTTGGTTATTGAAAACCAACTCCATGGGTATTGAAGAATGGAGCATTACCTTAACAAGTGAGAATGAGAACCAGGGTTTGATTGAGAATGGATACTCCATTAGTGCGACTTCAGATAATGGATATATAGTTTCCGCCGCAATTGAAACAAATTACCAAGGACCTTCCGATGTGTGGTTGATCAATGTTGATGCGAGTGGAGATACGAGCTGGTCAACTACTTTTGATATCGATGTATATGATTACCCTGAAGCTGTTTTGCAAACTATCGATGGCGGGTTTGCCATTGCTGGGTATTCTACTGATAATGAAGGTGATAGCACCGGTTCCTGGCTGATCAAAACAGATGGAGCTGGTCAGCAAATCTGGATTCAAAATCTCAGCGACCAAAGTGCAATTCACTGTATGGTAGAAACGGACAATGGAAGTTTTCTACTGACGGGGATAATAAGTTCCGAATCAAATAGCCAGGCCTGGCTGCTTAAAATGGATCAAACCGGAGTTATCATTTGGGAAAAAACATTTGGGGGAAATGACCACGAATTTGCTATATCCGTTGAACAAACCTCCGATGGTGGGTTTGTTATAGTTGGTACAACCAATTCCTATGCTACTGGCAGCGATGTGTTACATATCAAGACCGACCCCAGTGGAAATATTCTACCTTGACAAATCCATCTTTTCTAAAATAAACCTGCTTGTTATAGATTAATCTCTTACATTATCCCAAATTAAGGATGTGGCTCCCAAGATCCCTGCTTCTCCATCTGGAAGTCCCGAAAGTTTCAATGTGATTTTTCCCTTTTGTTGACTAAGTAAATTTTCATTCATAGAGGCGAGCGCTGGTTTCAATAAACGATCCCCTGCATTACTGATCCCGCCATAAAATATAAATGCTTCCGGGCTTAGAATGGTGGCAGCCTGCGCTAAACCGATACCCAATATTCCGCCAATATAGTTATAGATCTCTCTGGCTCGTTCTTCTCCGCGGTCGAAGGCATCATCCATTTCTTTACCATCGACTTTTTTATCGGGTAGATTATACAAAAATGTATCATCTGGATATCTGGCTTTGAATTCTTTTACTGTTAGATCTAAACCTTTTGAAGAGACATACATCTCTAAACAGCCACTTTTTCCGCATTCACACATGCGTCCATTTTTCTCTATAACGATATGCCCCAACTCCCCAGCAGAACCGTCATGGCCATAGAGGACATTACCATTTACAACGATCCCACTCCCTAAACCCGTCCCTAGAGTTATAACAACAAAATCACGTATTCTTTTAGCCGCACCAAAATACATTTCACCTATTGCTGCGGCATTAGCATCATTTGTCACAATAACTGGTAAATCACGATAGTCTTTTATCGTGTTAACAAGGTCTAGTGAATCCCAGTAGGTTCCTAAATTTGGCGGATTAGGGTTAATCATTCCGGTATGATAATTCCCATTCGGTACACCTATTCCGATACCAGCCAGTTTAACTCCATCATTCATTTCCGATTCCCAAACACTTACATCAAAAAATAAACGATCCAGAAGTTCCTTTACGGGATTCTGGCTCATCGTCAAAATAGATCTTTTTACCAGTACACTTCCATTTCTGTCAACCAGCCCAAAGACAGTATTAGTACCTCCGATATCTATCCCTAATGCGCAATCCATTGAATGGGAATTTATGACAAGCTGTTAATGAATAAGAAAGTTTCGGTACACAGAAAATAAATTTAATTGTTTACCAGGCTGAAACTATCATCGCTTTCATCTCCGTGGCACCCTGCACAGTATGATCCACCCCCGGAACAAAGTGATTCAATAAATACTTTATAATCATCTCCCACATCCAATGTATCAGGGATTTGCCAGTTAAAAGTTCCAGAGTCAGGAGGCCCATGATTGATCGTAAGCACTGGATCCGTACCCTTGGTCAATAAGATATTCATTCCCCATGTACAATTACCCAGGTTTGAATCCCACAAAATTTCAACCTGACTTCCAATTGTATATATTCCACCTCCATTTGGGTGGATGACCCCTACGTATGGTTCAATGATATTATCGGTCAATATAAATATGCTATCACTCAAATCGCCATAACATCCGCCGCAATATTCACCATTAGCACACAAACTCTCAATCCAGATTTTGTAATGATCCCCTGATCCTAAATCAGTATTGATATACCATTGAAATAAGCCGGTGTTTGCTGTGTTAACATGAACCAACTCATCTTCATCATTTTCTATATAAAGTGAGATTTCCATGCCCCATTCACACGTATCCAGGTTACTTTCCCACAAGATCGTTACAATACTGCCCGGATCAAATACTTCACCTCCATTCGGGTAATTAACTCGTATGTATAACGGATCTGGTATGGGAATATCATTTGTACCAGATTCTTTTTCCGATGACGGATTGAAAAGACCACAACCTGATATTAAAAACCAGTAGGGTAGAATTCTGATAACAATCGAATTAATAAATATTAATCGAAATTCTTTATTCTGGTTATAGCTAAGGGCCATAATGAAAAAGATACCATCTACTTTCTCCAGGGAAAAAACTTCTGGCCCGGGATAGGATTAGTTGGTACCAGTTCCCTGGCGAATCTCAAGGTCTACAATAGGAGACTGATTTGGTTCAGCTTCGATCTTTACCGTCTTACTGATGGTTGTGGATGCACCGTAATTATCCGAAACGGTGAGTTCAAAAGTATATTCTCCAGGAGTACCTTCAAAGGATACAATACCTGAATTTGAATTTGGTCTCAGCCTAATTTGGTTCCCACTAACTTGTTTCCAATTATAGCGTATTCGGTCACCCTGGTCCGGGTCAAATGAACCAGTGGCATCCAATATCATGGGATAGGTATTGGTTTCTGGTCTGCTATCATGACGTACCTGAACTTTAAATTTTGTTTTCTCTACCTTATCTAATTCTCTTAACTGTTCTATCTGCTCATTTTTCTCTCTTTCCCTGGTTACCTTAAGTTCAATACGGTCTTGACGAAATTTTTCGATTTGCCTCCGCTCGTATTCGCGCCAGCCAAAAAGACCTCCGCCTACCAAAACGATTAAAAAAATTGCAAACCCTCGATTCATGTCACTTCATAAGCTCCTTGTAATGGAAATATTAATATAAATTAATAAAACAGAAAATAATATTCTCCACTTTTATTAGATGAAAATACAATAAAATGCATTACTGCAAATCAAGCAATAACCTCTTTAAATCCGAACCATAAAAGGACGGAGACTGACGAACCTTGCCCGAAAGATTCTTACTGGTTTCAGGTACTTTACGGTAAATATATTCGGCTAATTCGCCCAATTCAATTTTATTATCATCTCCCCTAGATTCGCCGCCTAAACCCTTTAATAAGTGATAGGTGAAAATGCTATGCTTCTTTTCTTCATATATGTTGGAAGTCTCGCTACCTGTGGAAGCTGTTAAAATACAAATCTTATTTGATAAGTCTGGAGATATCCATTCCTGCCCAGCTTTGTCAGGATTCATATACCTTATATCTAAAAATATGGTAATGGTGCGAATATTCTGCAGAACTGATAATAACGACAGATTAGATATTATTTTTTCTAACGAATAAAAGGAAGCTATTCGATTGTTATGTCCATCCTTAGGAATCAAATAGGGTTTTCCTTTTTTCCAAATACCCAAACCAGCATAATAGATATAGATATCAACCTGATCAATGCCGGAATATTTACTGGCTGAAAAGATTCGATTGCGCAAATCACCCTGATGGGGATCAAATATTTTTTCAAAATCGTCTCGAGTGGGACCGGATTCCATTTGCCAGGGTTTCGATGGCAATATCTGGAAATCATCCAATCCAAATGCATTTTGAAGGTACAACCGGAAGATTCTGGCATCTCGCTCGGCATACTTAGCCCTAGAAAATGAAATATCTTCATAGTTTTCCAGGGCTAGTACCACAGCCATTGCATTAGGATTCTTTCTTCCAATGGGAATATTTCGTTCCACATCTATCTCACTCAGTTTATCCGGATAGGGAGTTACACCTGCCGTCCCAATATCATGAACCATCATCTCTTTTTTACTTCTATAATGTTTCATTAACTCAAGATCAACTTTAAATGACGATTCTTGATCTAGATAATCAGTTGCTTTCAATAAAATGGCAAAATGATCCCTTAAGCTTTTAATATCAAAATCAATATCAGCGTATTCACCAGGTTCCAATTCGGGAAGTTCAATATAGCCTTCGGAATTCGGCATGGAAAAAGTGTGATTATCAATTACATCGAGATTCACATACTCAGTAAACCCCTCACCGATATTTTGAATTCGTAATGTTAATGTCACTAATTCATTTTTTGGAATGTAATGGGTTCCAAAATCATTGGAGATCGCATAGTCGGCAAGAATAAGTTTTGGTGGATCTACAGATTTTGTCTGAAATGAGAAAGGATAAGGTTCACTAAGATCAAAACCTTCAGATTCGGTCACTATTAGTAAAAACTTCCAATCAGCAGTTGGCACCTTGAGTTTACTAGCTATATCCAGTTCAAAATATTTCGCCTCATCCACAGCTAAAGTATTAATGATCTTCACATGATCAAATTCAATTTCACTCGCATCACTGGTTTCTGGTCTGACACTCAAATTGATATATGTGGCCGGGCTTTTGCCTTCATTGACAATTGCAAACCGTAATTTTCCTTTCT
>DTUG01000239.1 GCA_012964275.1 Fidelibacterota bacterium
AATACGAATGACTTTTTTTCCTATACTGATATTATCGTTATTACTCACGATGATTTATTATTCGTAAATGCGATCTGTTATTATTTGGACCCAGGTAAAACAGATTGACATGGTAAAATGTCCAGATCTGAAATTGGACTATAATTTTCGTTCTATACCCGCCAGAATCATGGCAACTACTGCCGATTTGACTATATCTCCAAAAAGGAACGGATAAAAACCTATTTTTATTGCATCAGAGATATTTATCTGAAAAATGAGAAAATATAATGTGCCCAGACACAAGATCAACAGACTAGCCGCTGTACAAAAGAGTAGAGATAACGTCAAACGAGATGTGAAGCCACTTTCCGCTGCCCGGCCCATTATAAAAGCTGCCGGGATAAATCCCCAAAGATATCCGGCCGTGGGACCCGCGAAGACTATTAAACCACCCTTGAATCCAGTAAATACAGGCAGGCCAAGGGCACCCTCCAACATATAAGCACAGATAGATAAAGTTCCCACACGGGAACCCAATAAGGCCCCCACTAATAATACTCCTGCAGTCTGACCCGTAATAGGGACTGGACTAAAAGGTACAGGAATATTGATTTGGGCCAGGATCGCGATTAGAAAAGAACCAATCAGAATAGCTGAAATATTAAAGATTGAACCATCTAATGATAAATTGCCGATCGGGTTTAAGGAAATAGATCCAACCCGTGTATTTCTGATATGCTCTGTATTATTCAATAATGACATATATGGAAATTAATTGACCGGGTCAATTGTACAAATATTTTGGACATAAACATATTTTTTTGATAAAACATAAAAAAGGGATTTCTTACCACTATCTTTATAAATCATATACTGTGGTCATTAGTGTTTAAAACAGCGCTGTCCAGTAAAAACCATGGCGATCCTGTGCTCGTTGCAGGCATCGATCACTTCTTGGTCACGCACCGAACCCCCGGGCTGGATCACGGCTTTTATGCCTGTGCCAGCGATCTTGTCGATGCCGTCCCGGAAGGGGAAAAAGGCATCGGAGCACAGCGTGGCATCTTTCAGGCTGTCACCCGCTTTACGTAATGCGATCTCTACTGCATCCACCCGGCTGACCTGGCCGGCACCAATACCAACTGTTGTATTATCCTTCACGATCAGGACACCATTGGACTTCACATACTTGAGAACCCTCCAGCCAAAAAGCATGGTTTCTAATTCAGTTGAACTTAGCTTGCTTTCTGTAACCGTGTTGAGGTCATCACCTGATAACGTGGATGTATCTGTTTCCTGAACTAGGATTCCACCATCTACATTTCGGACCTCCAGTTTCTTTTTTCGCTTTTTGAGTTCACCAACTTTCAGCACGCGTAAATTTTTCTTTTTGGAAAACAAATCAAGAGCTTTCTGATCGTACGCTGGCGCCAGTAAAATTTCAATGAATACCTTGCTAATCTCTACCGCTACATCTGCCGTACATTCTTGGTTGATGGCAATGATGCCGCCGAAAGCAGACAAACTGTCAGCATTGAAAGCGCGAGAGTAGACATCCAACAGGTCATCTCCAACAGCCACACCGCAGGGGTTGGCGTGTTTTACCACGATGCAGGCAGTTTCATCAAATTCTTTCAAGCAGGCCAGGGCCGCGTCTGCGTCCATAATATTATTGTAAGAAAGCTTCTTGCCCTGGTGTATGGTTGCATTCAGGATATTGTTTGAGGTATTGTTTGGGATTTGGTATGCGGCAGCTTGCTGGTGTGGGTTTTCTCCATAACGCATTTTTGAATGCTTGGTATATGTAAGTGAAAAATCTTCAGACAGTTTTTCTTCCTTTAAATAATTATGAATGATTGTGTCGTATTGGGCGGTATGTCCAAATGCCTTTGCCGAAAACCTTTTCCGAGTTTCAAAAGAAACCTCACCGTCTGATCCCAACTCGTTCCTAAGTGCAGAATAATCCACTGGATCAACCACAACGCACACCCAGCCAACATTCTTGGCACCGGAACGGATCATGGTTGGTCCGCCAATATCCACATTTTCCAGCGCTAGTGCAAGATCGCAGTCTTCTCGTGAAATAGTTTCCGAGAATGGGTATAGATTACAGACTACCAGATCGATCCATTTAATATTGTTTGTTTCAGCATCAGCAGAATGTTTATTTCTTAACCCAAGAATTCCTCCTTCAACCATGGGGTTTATGGTTTTCACTTGTCCATCCATAATCTCCGGAAACCGGGTATAATCGCTTACATTCACCACCGCAATATTTGCTTCTCTAAGAACTCTTGCTGTGCCACCAGTGGAAAGGATTTCAATTCCGAGCTCTTTTAAGGTTTGTGCCAGATTCACCACACCTGATTTATCAAACACAGAAATAAGTGCCCGGTTTATATTTATTGGTTCCCGGTTTAATGTTGGATTATTTATCATGTTTTTTTACCACGATCAGGGTCAGACGACTTTTACAGATTAGTTTTTCTTCATCATCCGTAATTTGAACACCCTAAACCGGGATGCTTTTTCCAATTCGCGAGGGAGTCACTTTTCCGTAGACCCAGCCATCGGAAACAGGCCGCAAATGGCTTGTGTTAATATCAATGCCCAGTTTTTCAACCATCGTATTGGCGGCATAAGCATTCATTTTCGCTATTATATCTTTTTTATCCATTGGGCTTTCCATTCTTTCCATACACAAGTTGAATCGCATCTATAAATGCAACCCCTTCCAAAGCCTGAACTTTTGCTTTCAGGCTCTGCACTGTTTCATCTGTCTCAACACGGCAACTTTTTTGCACCAGGATAGGCCCAGCATCCAATTCCTCCGTGACAAAATGGATCGTGCAACCCGTTTCTTTATCTCCGTTTTTAAGGACTTCTGTATGGACGTTCATGTCCATACCGCCAGTGTACTTGGGCAGGAGGGAAGGGTGGACGTTTAAAATTCTATCCTGCCATTCCCGGCAAAATTCTGCAGACAGGATACGCATGAACCCGATTAGTAAAACCAGATCAACGTTGTGTTTTTTTAAAACTGTTGTCATTTCTGTATCAAACTCTTTACGCGTTTTCTTTTTATGAGAAATGAAAAAGGCAGGTACATTATGATTTCGAGCCCGCTCCAGGATATAGGCGTTGGCCCGGTTGGAGATGAGCACAGCCACGTTAGCATTCAGTTTCCTTCCAGAGATTGCATCCAGTATGGCCTGTAAATCTGTTCCATTAGTGGAACCCAAAACACCTAGTCTGATCATCTGAGAGATTCCATATGTTGTACTCTTTTCTGCACTAATTCATCAGTACCAATATCGTTCCGGTGAAAGAGTGGTCCTTCTACAGCTGAAATTTCTTTCTCAGCAATTTTTTCTGCTTTAGAAATCGTATTAGCCGTGCCTACCACAGCTACAGTGCGACTGCCGGCTTCTACTAACTGGCCATCTTTGAAATCAACAGACGCATAAAATAGCCTTTCCAAATTTTCAATATTGGAAATATCAATGGGTTCACCCTTGATTGGGTTATCCGGGTAGCCTTTTGGTACGGCGTACTTGCAGACCGTAGCTTGGTCTGCGAACTGCACATCCACTTTATCTAGGGTTTCGTCTACGATCCCCTGGCAGATGGCAATGAAATCAGATTCAAGCAAGGACAATACATTCATGGCTTCCGGGTCGCCCAGACGGGCATTGTATTCGATGAGTTTAACTCCGTCTGCTGTGGTCATGAACCCACCGTATAGAATGCCTTTGTAGCCATCGCCGAATTTGTCTTTCAGCGCCTTGGCTGTGGCATTATTGATCTCATGTGCCTGGATTATATTCTCATCAGTCAAGAAAGGCAGCGAATGATCTGCATCGGAATAGGTTCCCATACCGCCTGTGTTTGGTCCAATGTCGCCTTCGTAAGCCCGCTTATGGTCCTGGACAGCCGGCATGTGTTTGAGCGTCTCCCCATCACAAAAACTCATCAGAGAAAATTCCTGTCCAATCAATTTTTCTTCAATAACAAATTTACCACCCCTATCTACTAATTCCCTGCAATAGGCCAGCGCTTCTTCATGAGAGTTAAGATGGTCGCCGGCGACCTTAACACCTTTGCCCCCGGCTAGACCGTCATATTTGATAACATAATCTTCCTCCAGGTTGCTTAAAAATTCCGCTACGCCATCCAGAGCTAAGAATGTTTTATATTTTGGACAGGCAGGAATATTGTACTCTGTAAGTAAATCTCTGGTGAAGGACTTGGAGGTTTCGATCTGAGCCAGGGTTTTTTTAGGCCCCACTACTTTTACGCCATTATTCCAAAGGGCATCTGCCACACCTTCAGCCAATGGGTTCTCGGGACCAATGATCGTCAAGGTAGCCCCGATCTCACTGGCGTAACTGGATACAAGTTCAGGGTCATTAAAGTTGTCTATTGTGATTTCTACACAGAGTTCGGCAATTCCGGGGTTCATGTTAGAGGCTAGGCAGTAGATTGATTTGTTCTGGGAGGATCTGTCCAGGGCTCTGGCTATGGCATGTTCGCGGGCGCCAGAGCCAATAAGCAATATGGTCATTTCAAATGTGATCTCTCAAGGTTCCGTTGCTCCTCCATGCTGTCCATTTTTTGTGCATCCACACCCCCGGTCACATACCAGCCATCAAGACAGGCCATACAGAGTCGATCAATGTTATGTTCACCTTTTCTTGTGACTGCCTCAGTCAAATCGTCAATTTCCTGGTACATGAGAATATCCACACCCATGTATTCCTGTATTTCAGCAACGGTGCGCTGTGCCGCGGTCAATTCTCTTTTGGTTGGCATGTCAACGCCATAGAAGCAGGGGAATTTGACTGGCGGACAGGCAGAGATAAAGTATACTTTCTTGGCGCCAAATTCCCGTACCATCCTCACAATTTCCCTGCTGGTGTTGCCGCGAACAATACTGTCATCAACAATGAGCACATCTTTGTCACGGATTTCAAATTCCTGTGGCACCAGTTTGTAACGTACGGATTTCTTGCGCATTTCCTGCCCGGGCATGATAAAAGTTCTGCCGATGAAGGGATTCTTATATAGACCTTCTGAAAACCGAACCCCCATTTCATTGGCAAAACTCAAGGCAGCTGTATTTGCTGTGGATGGAGCAGGAATGATTATGTCCGGAACAACTTCAGGATGTCGCTCTTTCCAGCGCTTGGCCAGGTTTTGGCCCATGCGCAGGCGCGAACGGTAGACACTGATCTCATTTTGCATTGAATCCGGCCGTGAGAAATAGACGTATTCAAAAACACAGGGTGTAAATTGTTTTTCACGTAAGATTCGATTGTGCACGTGACCATCTTCATCAATATAAATCACTTCACCGGGAGCTACATTTCCAGCCGGTTCAAATCCTAAGGCATAAAACATAGTCGTCTCGGAAGCAAAAATATGATCGATGGTGCTATCACCGTTTTTACGGATGCCTTTAGTAAGTGGACGAATACCATGAGGATCACGAAAAACGATCATACCTTTATTCATGATTGTTCCAATTACCGAATAAGCACCGATAACACGATCGAACACTGTTTCAACGGCAGTGCAGATCTGATCAAAAAAGGGAAGTCCATCCATATTAGAATCAGGATGATCCAGAGCATGGGCAAAAATGTGTAGAATAACTTCAATATCAACTGAAGAATTGATATGACGATGATCTTGTTCAGATACTTCATGCACAAGTTCCGAATAGTTAACCAGATTGCCGTTATGTGCCATGGCAATACCATAGGGTACATGAGTCATCACCGGCTGTGCCTCTTCAATGCTGAACCCACCAACTGTTGGATATCTTGTATGTCCAATACCAATGTTACCCTGCAGGCGCGCCATGTTTTTTTCATCAAAAATATCACGGATGAGCCCAGTTCCCTT
>DTUG01000240.1 GCA_012964275.1 Fidelibacterota bacterium
TGCCTCGGAAAAACATCACTATGGAACCCGAATTATTTTTGACAACGATGGTTATTTATATTTTGCCATTGGTGACCGGGGTCAGCGTGAAAAAGCTCAGATATTAAATTATCCTAACGGGAAAATCCACCGCTTGCATGATGATGGAACCGTCCCCCGGGATAATCCATTTTTTGACAATGAAAGGGCTCTATCATCAATCTGGTCCTACGGCCACCGCAACCCACAAGGATTGGTAATTCATCCTCGAACTGGAGAAATTTGGGAGTCTGAACATGGTCCCAGGGGCGGAGATGAGTTAAACATAATATATCCGGGGAAAAATTTTGGCTGGCCTGTCATCACATATGGAAAAAATTATAACGGTACAATCATAAGTCACCTAACTCACAATGATGGGATGGAACAACCCGTGCTGCATTGGACACCATCAATTGCGGTGTGCGGAATAACATTCTACGAAGGGAAAGTATTCACGGAATGGGGAAATAATTTATTTGCAACGTCACTTAAGTATGAAAGGCTGCACCGGCTTGAGATCCTTGATGGGAAGGTGGTTGAACAGGAGATCATTTACGATGCCGGTAGCCGTGTAAGAGATGTGGAAATCGGCCCTCTTGGGTTTATATATGTTGCCCTTGAAGACCCCGGACGAATAGTGCGTTTTGTACCTGTGGATTAATTCCAGTACATATCAATGAAATTGCCCCAGTTGGTTCTCATTGCCTGGGGAATGGGAAATGTATACGTATGTAGAGTACAGGTTACTCTATTAGCACTAGAAACTTTTTTCATTTGTCCTCTTGTTATTAAATAAGAGATGACCTCTACAACCTCTTTCCCTCTATACAATCGATTAGATTCACGTTTAGAACTCAATTTAATTTCCGAATTATTTACCTTAAATGTTAATGTTTGGCCACTGGGAATAGAAAGCCGCTCAGTTCCATAATAGGATACACGTAAATATGGAACTTTTAATGAAGAAATAACAATATCTATATCAACAGATCTTCTTTCCTCTTCAAACTGTACAAAGAATCCATTGGATTTTTGTCGAATCATATTTGTCTGAGTGTAACGATTCTCCTTTTTAACAATACGGTAATCAGGTTTAACGGTCTGAACCGGTTTTATTTCCTTGGGGGACACTTTAAAATAGGAGCATGCCGATCCGATGAATAGTAATGCAATTAATAATATGTATAAAACAGGTCTCATGCTGGGCCGGTATCTTACCGAAGTATTAAAACTATAAGTCATGTCAATCGATAAAATTAATATGAAATACTTACAAACTAAACGGGTTCATTCTATTCAAGCCCTAGTACTATAAGGAAGTTTAAGCTGTTGTCTATTTTTTAATATGGTGAGATCAAATAATTATTCAAATACGTTTTACAATTTCCTTAAACGCCCGAATACCAGATTCAATCGCTCCATTCATAGATGCCCGGTAAATTGAGGTATGCTCGCCAGCAAAATGAAATCTTCCTTCAGGTTGTGCCAATATTTCTCTGAAATCCTTTTGACCAACTCCAGCAACAGAATAGCTGGCTTTTAGCCAAGGATCTTTATTCCAGTATTTTGTAACTCCGCCTTCCCAGTATTGAGGCGCATCATTCCAAATTTCGGCACAGGTTTCCTGGGCTACTTTCATTCTCCTTTGTTCATTCATTCTGCCTAGCCTCTCTGCATCCGACCCTGATGTAAATGAAAGCAGAATACCTCGTGGACCTGGTTGATCAATTGAAAAATGGTACACTCGCCTTAACGGAGTATCTGTAAACACACGCTGACCGATAGAACCCGGCTCATCCCAAAACCTCCTGCGGTACTGCATTGCAACTTTCATTACATGACCATAAGACTGATTACGAATACAATGCATCTTAGAATCTGAAAATGGAGGATCTATTTTTATGCTGCGCAAAATGGAAACTGGTAACGCCAACACGCAATTGTTCCCAGACATTGATCGGCGTTTTCCATTCTCAGCAAAGTAAATTGTAACTCGGTCTTCGTTGTATTCAATTTTTACAATGGGCCGATTATAGCGGATCTTCTCACCTAATTTTTTAGCAAATATTTTGGGGACCTGATCGTTCCCGCCCAGTATACGCCCTTCTTCAGTATTTTCACTGAAAGCGGATGTTTCTGAGTTTGCTAACACCATATTAAGGGCCGACATCTGGGAAGATATTGTGGTGGATTCAGTTGCATTCGTGTAAGTGTACAAATCAATGATGTCCTGCGGCGCGCCGCCTTTCCTGAGCACATCTGCCACAGACATTTTATCCAGGGCCTGCACTTCCGCAGAGGACGGGCCAAGGCTTCGGACTTTTTCAATCCAGTCTTGAATATATGCTGATTCCTGACCAAAAAGTTTACCCCCTTTAATACCATTGAAAGGCAGGTTCTTTTTTCCGGATTTGAGATCTTTCATTGAGATATGCTGATCCCGTACATATATCCCATCATACTGTTTTGCTGGCAAAACTTTTAATCCAAAATCTTCGCAATATTTACGCAAATATTTATCGCTGGAATCCACATATTCTGCACCCATCTCGGCATAAAGACCATCGGCGAAGGTGTCTCGGTAAGTGCGAACTCGTCCACCGGGCCGTGAACGGGCTTCCAAAAGCAGAACATTATATCCGGATTGATCAAGATCATAGGCACATGCCAGGCCCGCAAGCCCCGCTCCGACAATAATAATTCTGTTATGATCACTGAAAGATTTAGTGCTTATCTTGGTCATATTGGTGAGACCTTTAGGCATTATTGCTCCAGCGCCCAGCACCATTGATGATTTTAAAAAATTCCTGCGGCTATGTTTCTTCATCTTTATAGTTTCCTTGGCAATTTATTGGATCATGTCAATTATAATTTAAACCCTGAGAGATATTCGTAGCAGGGCATACACTGGCCCAAAAAACTCCGATACTCAGCGGGAACAGGTTCATTCTTTTTTCGATAAGCAATAAAACCAGTGGATTTTTCTACATTTTGATACCAAAAAGGTGCCCAAACCCCATCTGTATCTCGAGATCCTGCGGGCCAAGCCAGCATCTGTTTAGAATAAACAATCCCCAATCGATCACACAACAACTGCAAATACTTATCCGGGTTGGTCAGGATATCTTTCGAATCAACCACAATAGGTACGGCTTCAGTTATTTCCATAATCATATTAAACAATTCCACTTGCTGGATAAATCCCAGGTCCCGAATCTCCCGAATCGGATTCTGGCGGGAATAACTGTTGATAACTTCCGCTGGATGCCGGACCAGAAAACAATTCCTGAAACCTGTTATCCAATCTAAATCACCAGCATCCACTACATGATGAACCATATGTTTTTGATACCAAATGAACCGCTCATGTGGAATTGGGCCAGTGATCAATTCCACAATCGTATGCCAATTAGTGCTTTGGGATTTTATTACCTCATCTCTACCGGGGTGGTCAGCTCCAGTTCTATATAAATAATGTGCATAGAATGGTTCATCGATAACAGCAGTATCCGGTCGATTTTCAAAAGCACGCATCAGAGCAGTAGAAATATTGCGCGGCCCGGACCACATGGCAATACGAACCTCTTTATCAGTCATTAACCCACAGTCCGCTTATCAATATCCAAGGCATACCAGTCCTGAAGATTTTTTGTTGCCGGCCCACGAGTACCGCTGCCAATTTTATTGCCGTCCACTGAAATCACGGGTATCACGCCGGCAAAGGTCCCGCTGACAAATACTTCATCGGCAGAATGCACATCCTTAGGAATAAAATTCTTTTCCAGTACAGAGACGTCATATTCCCTGCAGAGCCGGATGACAGCTCCGCGAGTGACCCCGTTCAGGCAATATTCGCCGGTTGATGTCCAAACTTCTTCGTCTCTTACTATAAAGAAATTGG
The DNA here is from genome assembly GCA_012964275.1 of Fidelibacterota bacterium. Lineage (GTDB taxonomy): Bacteria > Fidelibacterota > Marinisomatia > Marinisomatales > UBA1611 > UBA1611. The sequence goes on from DTUG01000240.1 coordinate 3,923, forward strand.
TGGAATTGCAAGTGGAAACAAAACCGTGGGGATCCAACATCAAACCTTCGTCCACTCCCAGCCGATCGGCCTCGATACAGGCGGCGATGCAATTATGTTTGCTTAGAGAATTGATCTTAGGATCCTGGACAAAATGATCTCTCCGGGTTTTCACTGTAGCTAAGGTAATACCTCTTTCTTTCACTTCTTCACTGGCTTTCTTGTATTCAGGGATAATAACAACCGTGGGTTTCCCAATGGTGACCCTTGGACTCTGGTACGGCGTTTTCTTGATTCCGCGGGAAACGATGAGGCGAATATGAACATTGGACTCCATTCCATTTCTTTCTAGGGTATCCCGTAGTGCATTAACCAATCCTTCGCGGGTTAAGCCAATATCCATGGCAATAGCTTTTGCCCCGGCATAAAGACGATCCAAATGCTCATCCAAATGAACCAAGTGCCCTCTATGTAAACGAATCCCCTCCCAGACACCATCTCCTAAAAGATACCCGCTATCCATAACAGATACTTTAGCTTCCGAACGATGGAAAAATTCTCCATTGATATGGACCTGAATATCTTCGTTCCGTTTGTCGAATTCGTAATCGTGAGTAGACGCCATTATGTTGCCTCTTTTATTTGTCTTAATCTTTCAAATAATATTGCCGACACTGCAGCTGACACATTGAGTGAATTGGTTTTACCCTGCATGGGGATGGTGGCATGAAAATCGCATGCTGCTAATACTTTTTCACGAATCCCTTTGCCCTCACTGCCAACAACGATCACTGTTTTCCCGGAATAGTCAATCTTTGTCCAGGGTTTCGCATCAATGCTGTTCTCCATCCCAATGATCCAAAAATCATCTTTTTTTAACTGGGCAATTGTTTCCCGCAAATTGTTCACTTCGTAGAGCGGCATATGCATAAAGGCACCCTGGCTCACCTGCAAAACCACAGCAGATATAGAGGCGGAATGATGATTGGGGAAAAAAATGCCATCAATCCCGGCACATTCAGCCGTGCGGATGATCTGACCCAAATTCTGGGGGTCTTCTATCTGGTCTAATGCCAATAGACAAACCTGATTAGTTTGATTTTTAAAATCTGGTAAATCATTAACTACTGGACCGGAAAAATTGACCACTATCCCCTGAGTGCGGTAACCGCTAAATTGCTGATCAAACTGTTTTTTCGGAATTAATTCAACCGGGAATAAACCATTCTTCAATTGTTTTTCTAAAACACTGTTTTTATCTGCCCTGCTTCCTCGAGCAACATAGATGAGATTAATGGTGTATTTTGTACTTTGCAGCAAAGCAATACAACTATTGATGCCGAAAAGCTGAAATTTGGTTTGTTTCTGTTTCTTCATTGTTATCGTTTCAATGGAATGAAAACTTAGGAAGTCGGACTACAGGTTGAAAAACAATTATAATTGTTCAAAATATGAGATGTCCTATATAATTTTCGCCCCGCTAAGGGCCCATAGCTCAATTGGTTAGAGCAGCGGACTCATAATCCGTGCTCGGGTACTCATCGAGAAAACAGAATCGATCCGTATTTATAACATTTACCGACGAGAAGCCCCCCGGAAACGGGGGGTTTTTCTTTATAAGCAAAATCTTATAGACTTGTCATTTTTAACCGTTTTTAACCATTTTTTAACGTGTTTACGGGGTAATTAACGGGGTAACTACCGACGGGAAGCAAAATTCACGGGTTGAAAATCACGGGGTAATTATTTGATCGCTATTTTTTAGAATCCGCCTTTTAGTTTCCAAACATGTTTTATAACTCCAT
>DTUG01000241.1 GCA_012964275.1 Fidelibacterota bacterium
TATTCTCAAATGGTATGGAAAAAACCATAATGGTCTTGAGATTACTAGTGGAGTATATTTCATTACTTTATCGTGGAAGAATGGATTCCAGAGCCAAAAGATCCTTTGCATCAAGTGATATCCCCAATCAAAAAATATCAGAGTCGTAAATAGAGAGAAGACAATTTAAATTTTAATCTTCATCGCAGGAGTTAATTCACGCCATGAGAACACAAGACAACTTTCCCCAGGTTTATGATTTTGATTTTTTAAAAAGAATCAATAGAGAATTCTCGTTTAAAAAAATAAACCAAAAACAACCAACCACACTATCAAAAGAAGATATTGAATCATTTAATGAGCGTGGGTTCTTATCAGGGATAGAGATCTTTAATAATAGTGCGATTCAGGATATTCGTGATTATTTTGATAAGCTCTTACAAAACACCGTGGCATCAGGTAACGATAGTTATTCTATAAGCACTGCACACCTGAAACATAAAAAAGTCTATGATCTATTATTAAATGAAAAAGTGGTTAGTATTGTTGGTGACTTGCTAGGGGAAAATATCATAGGTTGGGGCTCTCATTTCTTTTGCAAGCTACCCGGTGATGTAAAAAGAATCTCATGGCATCAGGACGCAAGTTATTGGCCATTTTCCAATACAAATACTGTCTCATGCTGGCTAGCAATAGATGATGCGACCATTGAAAATGGTTGTATGAAATTCATTCCAGGTTCCCACCGTTTCGGTCTTATTGATTATGAAATGAGCAAGAATGAAGAGAAAAATATTCTCAATCAGACCGTACATAAAGCAGAAAACTACGGCGATCCTTTACCCATTGAACTAAATGCAGGGCAAATATCTATTCATAGCGATCTCTTGCTGCATTCATCTAACCCCAACATCTCAGAGTATAGAAGATGTGGTCTCTCGCTTCGATATTGCACCCCTGATGTAAAAGCCTATGCCGGGTGGGCAGCTAAGGGTGTACTGGTTGCTGGTAATGACATCCAAAATAATTGGTTAAATCCTGAACCACCGTTAAAGGGCTCATTAATAAAATGAAAAAAAATAAGAAGAATATCCTATTCATCCTTACAGACCAGCAACGGTTTGACACCCTAGGCTGCAATGGCGCACCCCAATGCCAAACCCCTAACATAGATAAACTGGCGGAAGAAGGTGTCAATTTTTCACACGCTTTTACCCCTATTGCACTTTGTTCTCCAGCTAGGGGCTCAATAATCACAGGCTTATTCCCGCACAACCACGGTCAGTTAGTAAACACTTCTAATTTTAACGGGGTATTTGATAAAAACATTCTTGATAAACCTTCATGGATTAAAACACTGCATGACTCAGGTTTTAATACTGGATATATAGGCAAATGGCACATCCCAAGAGAAGGTGATAATGAATTCTGGGGCATTGATACCTGGCACCTTTACCGAGACTACTATGATGAACTTCGCCAGGAAGGTGTTGAAAACTTTTTTGATTATCACGGTGATTCCGGCATGAAATCGGAGTGGGGTATCACAAACCCTCCATCATGGGGAAGGTCCGGATTATCGTATGAACAGATGCAGGAGACTTGGTCATCAAACAAAACCATAGAAACAATAAAACAATTCGCCAACAAAGATAAGCCTTTTATGGTTTTCACCAGTTTTAAAGGGCCACACTGGGACTATATGGTCCCTCCACCCTACGACACAATGTATGACCCCCGATCAATTGATAAATGGGGAAATTTTGATGACCCATTTATTGACAAGCCCGAGATACAGCAAAAAGAGATACTTCGCTGGAATGCGGGTCATCTTACCTGGAAAGACTGGCAAGAAATGATTGCAGTCTATTGGGGATATTGCAGCTACATAGATGACGAACTAAAAAGGATTATAGATTGTCTGAAAGAAAATGGGATATACGATGACACCATCATTATTTTTTCTACTGATCACGGGGATATGATTGGCAGCCACCGAATATTTAATAAGGGATTCCAGATGTATGAAGAAACGCACCGGATTCCTTTTGTTATACGAGATCCCGACCAGGATAATAACGGCATTACGATTGATTCATTTATTAGTCACGTAGATATTATGCCCACCATCCTGAAATACTGTCAATTAAGTACGCCCAATAGTACTGATGGACAATCGCTATTGCCGCTACTAAAAATGGAAAACACTAATTGGAGAGATGATATTTTTGCAGAGTTTCATGGTTATGAGCCTTGCCTAACATCAATAAGAATGGTTAGGACCAAGAATTGGAAATATGTCTATAATCCATTTAGTGTTGATGAGCTTTATGATCTTGTCAGTGATCCATATGAGATCCACAATTTAGCTCCTAGAATAGGTCACCGGGCTGTGCTAAGACGCATGAAGGAGAGAATGGTAGATTGGATGAGAAAAACAAGAGACGATCTGGGAAGGAAATCACAGGGTCGAGTTGACTCATTTGATCTCATTTATTCAAAAGAAGATATGTGGTCCCCATCCAGTGTACCAGGTCATCTTGATAATAAATAAAATTTGAATATTTAAACTGATTAATTATCTCTAAAGAACATTTCGGCTGGAATGATTTGTTGCATCATATTTGGTCCGGCGATTTCGACAAATAGTGCTTTCCTAGTTATGCTCTGAAAATAATCTACAGCTATGGGATGGAGCCCTTTTTCAAGCGCAACCCTTGCAGGAGCGGCATAGATAGGGTCAAGCGCCGCGATTCCATCTATTATGGATAAAATTTTATTTTGTATCATTAATCGGCTTCCATCATTCGATCTTAAATAGAATGTATAAATACCATTCTCAGGAATGTCAATGTAGCCACTAAAAGCCAGACCAAAATGTTCATCTCTTGAACCGAGATCAACTGAAATATTGTCGCAGTTATTCTCCTTCGCCGGCGTTTTAGTTTTAAAATCAGGTAGCTTGGCCCATGAACCTTCAAAATATTTATAGTGGAGGCCTGGTGTTTTATTTTTCTTTTTTACGGACTTAATTGGTTTTTCCTTTTTAAAGTCAAACTCATAGACTGAAGAAATATTATTTTTCTGCTTTACCTGTACCTTTAGGGTTCCAGAATTGTTGATTTCTACGGGCACAGTGTAGGCTCTGAATTTTTGTGATCCAGGGGTCTGATAATATACCTTCCCATCTGGCATCATATTTTTTATTGTGACAGTCTGTTTATCAATGAATTGCCTGGCCTCAGGAGTAACAAGAACCCTCGGCTCAAGCGGATTATTATCAGAACCTAGTGTGAGCTCTAGGGTATGATGCCCAGACTCGGGGAATAAGTAGATTGGCTCCCCTATTTTGTTTTTTCTTAGACCATTCGATGACGTTTGGGAGTCTAAAATATTCCTGTCTTCTAACCATGGAGTAATCTCCACATCCCAGCTACCTGCATTTAAGACCGTATATTGTTTTATTATTTGATCTGATCCATCTAGGTTTTTGATATTATTCTTCTTTCGTTCAATGTACAGATCAACCCATTTTGGCTGCTTTGATTTTTGATCTATCGGAACCATTAGGTGTATAAAGTCCCACTTGGGTGGAGCATGGTCTGAAATACTGATCGATCGGTCTTCAACAGAATAATCAAATCCCGAAAGCCTTTTTATAATAGGTAGTACCATCGCACCATCCCAATTGTAATACATTGATCCCCAGGGCTTATAGTCAGGTGTCCAGACTTCTGGTGCTACCGGAAACCCATAGTCACGGTTCATACCATTAATATGATGAAGTGTAATAAAAACTGCTTCCTTATCAACGTTATTTTGAAACAAACCTTCTATCACCTGCCAGGTGCTTATTGTTGAAACTTCAAAAATACCGTTTTGTTTAGATTTCTTCGAACGGACATCAAGCGCAACAGGTCCTAAAAATCCTTTCTCGGTATCCATAATCCAGGTCTCGGTTAATTGTTTCACCCAGGCATCAGGGAACTCATCAGCCATTACCGCCGCTAAATGCCAGATATCTTTCCCAAGGTGATTATAGCTTCCGTAATAGTGTTCTGTCTGTGACTCCCATGGCGTATAAAAATTTTCCAGAGCGTTATCGTATTTTTCTTGCCAGGAATGTACAGCATTATACTGTTCTAGCTCCGCTGCCATTTTTTTTAAATAGGATGATGCCATTAAAACAAACGGTGGGCCAGCCTGTATTCCATTTTCGTAAAGTGTATCAAGAAAACTGTAGACTTCCTGCAGATACTCTTTATCACCTGAATGCTGGTAAAGCATCCACGCACCTGGTATGGTGTATACCGGTGTAAACCAGACCGGGGAGTACCAGTCTATACCAAAATTATCCGGCAACCTTCCTCCTTTCTTTCGGAATGGGAGCATATTCTTCCAGTTCAGCATATTACCGAATCCGTAGTTCCACTTATCCACAACCCAGGAACCCATTCTTGTATAAACGGATGAGTCCCAGAGATGGAGCCCCATAAAATTGTTAATGGCGGTCTGGGTATGCGGATATTGGATGTACCCTTCGCCCACATCAAGAAAGTACATAAAATAGATTGCCCACAAATAATAATATGTCTCTACAACAGTAGTGTCAGAGCATCTAAAAAAAGGTATCTGATAGTTTAATAACTCATTTATTGCTTTTGTTTTTTCTTGCAGTGCATTATTTGCGTCTATTTTGACATTATTGACGTTGCGCAATAATTCATTATAACTGTCTCCTATCCCATAGAAAAGAACGATACCCGATGTGTCACAGCTTACCGTGAAATCGTAGAGCGCGATATTTTTATTATTGGTACTGAAATTATATGTATTATGGATTGATTCGGATGAACTAATAAGCACGCTCATCCCTTCATACATCATTTTACCCAAAACCGCTTTCTCACCCCAGTTTGGCTTAACCATCATATCCCCCGACTCATCTATACGGATACTATTGTTTACTTTATCAAAGCTGATCTTTGATTGTGGATTTTGTTGCCACGGGATTCCTTTGGTATCACCATCAAATGTTGGAATATCTCTGTTATTATAGTAACTACTTCCCTCAAATTTTATCTTTACAGGCTTACTAGATTTAATAATTGCGCACACAACGTCTTCTTCTGTTATAAACTTGATCTCTGTTATTTTAATATCATCTAGTTCATAAAAAGTAAGTTGACGATCTGGCCTCCATATTATGCTAGAAGGTTTAGGATGTACATAGCGTTTGCCATTGGCAATTACGGTACCATATGCGGCCCTGGACATACGATAGAATTCCCAACCCCATTTATCATGACCCGAGCCATAATCATCCTTTGTTATCCCAAAACCTCTGGATCTCATATCTCTGAAAAAAGGATGTGTGAATCCGATGGTTTCTTCTTCCATTATGCCATCCCAGAAGGCCCCTGTCTGGCCGCCGACATAATACATCTTATTTCCTGCAAGAAATCCATGTTGTATTCCAGCAATATTTTTTTCAAGCATTTTACAATAATCGGTATACGGAGGCGCAGGGTCACTTCCTAACAGGATACCAATAGACAAAGTAATGCACGAGCTGGTAATAAGTTTTCTGGTACGGAATAAGGATTTTCTTTTTACAAATTGCAAGAATCTCCAATCGTAGAATCCAATAATGTTATTTTGTATTATGATTACGTACTCTCTAATTATATAATAACGAAACGATAACAGATTAAAACT
>DTUG01000242.1 GCA_012964275.1 Fidelibacterota bacterium
GTTTATCATTTTTTATTACAATTAATATTATTAAAAGAGCATTGAGAAATAAAGGTAATGTCGCATACATAGCCCACCTTTCAATCGATATTCTTATTGCCATATTAGCTACATTCTGGGTTTTATTTGTATTTACCATTTCGGGCTGGATTGTTGGGTTTTTTGATTCGCTCCATCAAGTAACTGAAGTGACCGAAATGTATGAACACGAAACTAATTTGAGTCTAAGAACAGAAGGATACAAGGGTCTGCTTCAAGATGCTATTAGGCATCCTTTTCAAAACCTACAGAACATTTATTTTGGATTATTGATGGGATTATCTGCGATAATCCCCACTACAATACATTTATCAATATTTTTTAAGTCTCTATATATAACTACCATTCATAGTAATTAAATACATCTCATCCCCAGAAACAAAAAACCCCGCTTTTTGGAAGGGAATTTAGATAGCATAAATCAGCATGATTAAAATAACTCATTGTGCCAATCGTAAGATGCTTTAATAGCGACGTAAACTTCCTTCTGTTCAAAAAAATTTCTAATCTTATTCAAGATGGTTATATAATTTGGATATTTATTCCAAAACCTACGTTTTGCAAATATTTCATCTCCTTCGATGGAAATATTAAAATTATACTCATCATTTACTATTGATTCAATAATAACATTATCCGCATTCTCTAAATTGTTTTTCAAATAACTAGTTAGCTGTCTGGAATGCTTTTTTGAAGCATATTTACCATTAATCTGGATTAATACTTTATATTGTTTATCCATAACTTATTGTTATCTGAACCGATTATGGTTCCAGTAATACTCCTATCGCTTTCTTATTTGCTTGTCGTAAAACTTCTGCTGCGGTTGCGACATCCTCCAACGCAATCCCCAAATTGAACGCTAAAATTCTTTGTTTTTCGTTTTCCCTTATCGCCATACCGTATGCAATCATCTGTGCATTGTCAGCATCAATCCTATTTACGCCCAAAAACTTACCTTCTTTTTTGCGTGCATCGTCTAATTGTTCGTAGTCATCAGTAAGCACAATATCCATCGCGTCGATACACTCATCGGTTACATACGAATCGTAATCAATTGTCACTATCAAAGCGCCAGGCTTAATCCAATCGGAAACAATTGTAGGTTCGCGATTGATTTGGATTGAGCCTCCCGTGATGATAATGTCTGCGTTTCGGACAGCGTTCTCAGCGTTGTTAGTGCCAATGACTTGAATGCCGTTGAACCGGCCGTTCAATTCATCGACAAATGCTGCCTGACGTTCCGGGAGTATGTCGTAGACCTGGCAATATTTGAGAGTGGAAACCTCTCCAGCCATTGCTTCCAAATGTGCTCTACCCTGGACACCACAACCTAGAAGCGCCAGAATTTCAGAATCTCGACATGCCTGGTACCGAGCGATTAATGCGGAAGCTGCTGCTGTTCGTTTTCCTGTGACCCACTTTGCGTCCATGATAGCCACCATCTGACCTGTATCATTTTCATTGACGATAAGCAAGCCTTGTATGTAAGGAAGCCCTCGCGATGGATTTGACGGGTCACCGCTCTGCCATTTGCTGGCAGCATAACCAAGTGGCGGGCAACAACTTGCCATTGCACTATAGAAGCGGTCTCCTGGCAAATGAAAGAAAATCTTAGGAGGCATCAACGTTTGACCTTCAGCCTTAAGTCGAAAGAGTTCTTCGAGTATGTCCACGAGACTGGACATGCTGATATCTAGTGAATCCAGGGCTGATTTGTTCAAATAGGTAATATTGCGGACAGGTTGCGATTCTCCGCTCATGGTTTGACTCCAGGAAATGTCGCGAAAGTAGGGATTTCACCCAGTTTTTTGTCAATTCGAATGTATCGATTATACTTTGCTGCATGCTCACCACCGGCAGGCGAACCGCACTTATAAGCATTGCATCCCCAAGCTACTATCAGGTCAGCCATAGTGTCATCAGGACTATCGTAGGTTCGACAAGATCCGATTGTCGAAAAACCATTCTTTTTGCACATTTCCACGAACTTACGAGTTCGCGTTACCGTACCTGCCATGTTCAGCTTGATTACCGCCGCGTTTATCGCGCATCGTCCCGCCATTTTTTCAAGGCGCTGTAGATTTCCAGCGAGCAAATCGTCACCGGAAACCAACACCCGATTACCATACTGTTGCATTTGCTCCACATAAAGTTCTACATGATCCTCGAAGAATGAATCTTCTATGTAAAAAAGGTTATAATGATCTATGAGGCTCGCAAGATATGTAGCGTGTTCGTCAGGGGTTCGCACGATGCCTTCCTTTAAATATACATAGACGCCTTTTTCTTCATCCCAAAGATCAGCAGCACCAACATCCAGACCAAGCCGGAAAGCCACACCTCTTGCATCCGCTACTTCATCGCACGCTTGCTTTAGCACGTCCAGACAGGTGACGTCATCGAGCCCTGGCAACCAGCAGTATTCCTCGTCACGTCCACCCGTAAAATTTGGGTCTGCTTCCTGAAGCAAGATCCCCGTTCTGTGGAATACATCACTGACACATAACATCTCTTCATAAGTTGATTGACATCCAACAGCTAGAATAATGTGATCTTGAATATCAGGTGTGCGGCCCTTCCAACCTTCGTCGCCCATTGTCGCACCACCACCAATAATGTTTGGCATTTGGTGTGGTACGCCGATTTCCCTGTTTAAGCTTGCGTATTCATAGAGGGGCAAACCTAGACTGGCAGCAGCAGCTTTGGCTACAGCCATCGAAGTAGCTTCAGCAGTGTTTCCGCCAATATTCTCGAACCCTTCCGTGCCATCGATATCAAGAAACAGACCGTCTATTTCTTCTTGGGAATCAGCTTTCATGCCGATGAGCCGCTCACGAATTATCGAATTAATCAAGTCGATGCTGCCCTGAACACCGCCGTTTGGGAAATGCCTAATCTCATATTTTCCCGAACTGCGTGGATCCGAATATGATGGTGCCGCGCAAACTCGCGCAGATTTAGTTGTGACGACAACTTCCAAGGATGGTCGGGCACATCCGTCAAAGATACGCCTTGCGTGGACATCAACTATGGTCGAATCAGATATTTCTTTCAACTTTTGCTGAAGTCATTCTCTAGATAGTTATGTTTGATATTCTCATTTACTCTTCAGCAAATACATTTAAAAACCCGTCAATTGCAAGCATAGTAAATGTACGTCTCGCCAGCCCCAAATGTCTATAAACAAAAAACCCTGCTGCTTGGCGGGGGTTGATGTGTTTAATCATTTACCAGTCATATCCATAACACCTAATCTCGCATGCATTATAGAATACATCATCGCAGGTAGAGACAAGGTTACTGTATCGCTGCAAAGATCTATCATACTTTAATAATCTGGGTCCATTCCTACCCAGACATAGTCATCGATAACCCGCGTTTTGAAAACATCCATCGGAGTCTGTTCTATATTTAAAATCTCTTTGGCTTGGGAATCTATTTTAGCGAAAAATCTCATCTTGCCATCATTAATCCAAGCTCTTATTTCACCCGTTTTATAGCAAAAACCGCTTTTGTGCCAACGGCATGTAATTGTTTCGTTTTCCAAATCTATATCACTGCCCTTGAGGCTTAGTAACATGTGGGGACAGCGATCATTTATAGCAAAAAACTTTTCATTGCATTTTATAACCAGGATATTGTCCCGCTTCACCACTAAAATTTGTTGAGGTTCATCTTCAAAGCTGGCAGTGGATGTAAACTTCCTCCAAATAATACTATTTTCAGTGAATTCATTTTTCTCGGCTTTTTCTACCACCGCTGTAATGTCTTCGATTTCATATAGGGTTACCCGGTCCTCGATACCGGGTAAATTAGTGCGAACAAAATCTTTAACTTTTAATACATCCTTTATCTCGTCGTGAGTTTCTTCGGAGATCAGGACCCGGGATCTAAATTGTTTGTTTGCAGATTCCACACGGCTTGCAAAGTTTACAGCTTCGCCAATAGCAGTTAATCTCTTGGATTTACCTGCGCCAACATCTCCAACGACAACATCACCAAAATGGACACCAATGCCGATATCAAATGATTCGCCGTACATGGTTTTAAGGTAAGGTTTCATATCATCAATTTCATCGCACATGTCCAGGGCAGATTGCACTGCGGCTAAGGCAGGATCAGGCTCATCATTAATCCCAAACAGAACCATTAAGCCATCGCCGATATAATTGTCAATTCGACCACCATAGGATTCAGCAATGGCAACCATCCTGTTAAAATAACGATTGAGAATAAAAACAACGTCATAAGGTGTTATTTTTTCAGAAAAAGAAGTAAACCCCCGAATGTCGCTGAATAAAATTGCAATCTTTTTAGTCACACCCAAACGGCCCAAGTCCCTGCCGTCTAGAGTGGAAGTCATTTCAATATCTTCCTTATTCAGGACAAGCCTGCGAATGGTCATGTCACCGTGAATATTAGTCTGGCAAGCCAATCTGAACTCTTCCGTGGAATGAATTTTTTGTTTGAGAATCTCCTCCTTTTCCGTAATGGATGAGCAATGGTCTAAACCATCCAAGACCAATACCCGGCAGGTGGTACATTTACCTTCCCCGCTACAGGCATGGGCATGGGCAATGTTATTATTGAGCGTGGTGTCCAGGATCAAGTCGCCGTCCTGTGCTTCCAGGGTTTTATTATCAGGCAATATTGTGAGTTTTGGCATAAAAAGTTCCTTTTAATAATTACTCAATTGTAAAACCACTGGAATCCGTCTTAACAATCTTTAAACGTTTTCCACTCGTATATCCAAAAAAGACCAGTCCATGATCAAAAGCTTCAACAATTCCTGCCCGTCCAGTCCCTCCTGTTTCACCGCCGTAGCTATTGGTCCATAATTGCTGGCTGGTGGCGGCATCGAATGCCCAGACCTTTGGTACTATATTATCGATGGGCAGGTCATACGTAAATCCCATGGCGACAATGGTCTGGCCATCGCCAGATAAAATTATATCCTGCAAATCATCTCCAAGACGTAAACCACCGGAATAATCAGGCTCGTCCCACTCCCAAAGGATGTTGCCCGTCATGTCCATGTTCAAAAGCCAGGCATTAATAGGATGATTTATAGTATGGCGTTTTTTTGCTGAAACCGCATAGCTCCCGTCCATCAGCATTAAAATATCGGTTGCTTCTTCCCAATAGGGCCCTCCCACCATGGATTCGTGAAGTACATGACCTTCGCTATCTGTACTGACAAACCAAAGATCTGTATATCCATAAAAGTCACAATTATATACACCCCCTTCATGCTCGAACTGACCTACAGCAATAAAGCCTCCATCTTCTTTCTGAATAACAGCATTAAACATATCCTCATCACATGCACCACCATAATGTTCGATCCAGGAAAGACTGCCGCTTTCACTGTAGCGGGCCATGAAAGCTGACTTTTGGCTGGTCTCCGCGGAAGAAACATACCAGGTCCCTACCACAACATAATCGCCTTCAGTGGTTTGAATAATATCTTTGCCATGGTGAGTTCTGTTGCTGGGCAGTTCTGTGATCCATTCTGTAACACCCATTGAGTCGGTCTTTATTACATAACCGGTACTGTTGTAACT
>DTUG01000243.1 GCA_012964275.1 Fidelibacterota bacterium
GATGATCGTGAAATAATATCCACTACCGCCAAGTAGCGGGGTTTTTTGTTTGTGGAAGTGCGGTTAGATTTGGGTAAATCAAGGAGTCTAAAATGAAGAAATATCTGATAGGGTTATTAACAGGTGTCTTACTAACTGCCGGATCTGTAATGTTCATGGGTGCAGCTCACAGAATATATAATCCATGGAGCACATTTTCAGAAAGAGGATCAAATTATTTACGGTCAGAAACACCTGAAAAAATATTGTACCTCGCGGAAGACATGCATAAAAGGCTTACCGAGTTGAATAACGACATATCTGAAATAGGAGGCTGGGTATATGAAATTCGGGTCAACCGAAATAATTTAACGCATATAAAATGATCAGAATTATCATTCAGGGAGGCATAAAATGGATATGACTATAGTTGCATGGATATTTTTATTGGGGGCAATAGGATATGGAATTTACGATTGGACCAATAATCAATCTTCCAATCAAGATAAAGAAGATATAATCTCTGATGAGGAAGAATAACAAAATAGTAAAATAAATCCCAGCCCATCAAAACCCCGTCCTGCGGGGTTTTTTGTTTTTGGAAGTGCAGGTAGATTTAGGCTTACTGGTAATTATTATATTAGAAAACAATTCAATCTTTTAGTAAAGGAGATCATATGGCACGAATAGAAGGAATTACCAAAGGTGGTTCGTTATTTGCTCAAATTTCGTTTTTCTTCTCGAAGAGAAAAGTAGGTAAAGTCACAACTCCTTTACGTATTCAAGCTCTACATAAGCAAATACTAAAAGGGTACGGGCTGATGGAGTTAGCTCAGGACAAAGCCAAGAAAGTATCTGGTGCAATTAAAATACTCGCACAAATAAGAGTAGCAACTCTCATTGGATGCCCCTTCTGAATTGATATAGGTTCTGCCGTGAGCAGAGAACTGGGTGTTGCCGAAAACAAATTACAGGGACTGAATAACTATGAATCATCATCTTTATTTTCACCTGAAGAACAAACTGTGCTACGATACGCAGATGCGATGACGTTCACGCCAACAGAAGTCCCCGATGGAATTTTTCAGCCATTATATGAATTTTTTGATGAGGCCCAAATTGTTGAATTGACATCAGCAATAGCCTGGGAAAATTACAGAGCCCGTTTTGACCACGCTCTTGGAGTGGAATCTCAAGGATTTTCAGATGGTGCATTCTGCCCGTTACCTGTTACCAACAATAAGTTGAATGATAACTAGTGAATAATGATGATTTATTTACTCTATAACATTCACTCCTCTGAACATTAAACCCTGCTGATGAACAAGATGGATAATATGAACTTGAGATCTTTCTCTTTTATAGCTGCAATCGTGTTTTCAGGCGTATCCTTACTTCATCTAGCTAGAATTTTGTTTGGTGGAAATGTTATTATAGAAAATTGGGAAGTACCAATGTCAATAAGCATTGCTGGTTTCATCGTGGCAGCATATCTCGCCTATAAAGGATTTCAATTAAGTGGTAGGAAAGAAAAATAAAATGACAGACACCATATTTTTCTGCTCTCATCCAAAGGGTTAGGATTTAAACAAATATCACACTAGACACTGCCGGAGACTTTTGTTTTCCATCTGCATTTTGACCTATAAATAATCGGCATATCTTTCATAATACTGAGCGAAGAAATCCTGAATTCGAGTTTCATTAAAGCCAAACTGCTGCAATGAATATTGATGGGGTTTTCCTGCCCGTTTCTGTCTGCTTTGCTGCAGCCAGCTTGACATGGCTGTCTCGGTTTCAGGTATAAAATCAACACCCAACCAAGTATAAATCCTGTTCATGGTTGCCATAGTATTCTTTACCAGTTCAGAAAAGGAAATATCCAGGATCTGACCGGGTGCTATTGCTTCCCGATAAGCAATCGATCGTTTTATGTTGAGGGACATCAGGTCCATGAGTTGTTTTGCTGTTTCTGTTATGTTCACATGATTGGAATGGATCGCCCGCGAAATGGCAACCAGGCTGCACATGGAAGGGATAGCTTTCAATGGATCCCTGTGCAATTGTATGATCCGTGCATCCGGGTACACTTCAAACAGGTGTTTTAAAAAAAGAAGGTGGACTGGTGCCTTGAGGACCCATCGTTTTCCCTTGAAATGGTATCCAAGATACTGGAGCTGAAATCGGTGAAATTCATACGTAGGGGTCATATTCCTTTTTTGAAACCATTCTACATATGTCGGTATATTTCTTAACATGATATAAATAATACTGGAAAAATCTCTTTCCATCAGTCCGTTGCATTCTTCCGGTCCACGGGGTAGTATTTCATGTGCGATAAAAAATTCCGGTGCAATATTTTTTAATTTGTTGATAAAGGCACTCCCGGAATCAATAATATAATTATCCTGAAGATTATCCGGTGTAGGCTGAGGACCAATGGCAAGCTGCTCCCAATAATGAAGGTGGCGAAATCGAACATCCCTGAAGAAAAGATTCTGAAGCAGTGTCGTTCCCGTGCGTGGTAATCCAAGAATGAACAAAGGTTCCACAATAGGTGTGTTCAGGATATCAGGATTATCCGTAACTGCTTTTTTAAGCCTTAACCGGTCCTTTAGCGACCGGATACAGCTCTTCTGCAATAATGTCCTGCCGAAATAGTGCAGCCGGGCTTCCCTGGAACATGAATCAAGCAATACACGCATGCCTTCCAGAAAACTGTCGCTGCCCCAGTCTTGCAGGCCAGTGGAAGCTCGGGCGGTATCCAGAAGATACTGTTGTGAAAGATGTGGTTTTGATGGAAAGAAACTTCCCAAAATATTAGTAGCATAGAATTTAAAAGGGCGTTGTTTTTGAGAAACGGTTGTTCTCATGTTCTTCAAGGCACTTTTAATCTATGTATTCTTAGATCAGGATTTTATGACCTGCACCTCAAAATCCGGATGGGTGTCTTCAAGCAGCAGGCTCCTGGCAACAAGGTATCCTGAGTTGTGGCCCGCTGTGTCCAACCAATTGGAATACCCGGCGTTTTCTCCGGCTACATATATTTCAAAGTTGCCTTCTTCATCCAGTTCAATTTGCTCGTGATTCAAGATTATGGAGTGTCGGGTGTAATCATAACTTTCCAGCCATACATTGTAGAAAGTGAAACTGAAATAACGTGCTTTTGGTAAAGAGCCACGCACAACGATTGCCTGGTCATCATACATCTCATACCAGCAGATTTTATAGGAGTTGTCAGGTGTAGGGAATAACAGGTCCACGGGCACATCCACAAAGGTATTTACCGGAAAGTTGGTAACGCGCTGATAAGCGTCCAGGGTGCGGGCAAATATGGATTCCAGCATCCGCCGGGATAATTCAATCCGTTTTGCGAGCCAGGATGAATCAAGCGGGCGGGACTCAGGAGTATCACTCAGGAATGCAATCTCCAGTGAAAGAGACGGCTGAGTTTTTCTATCTGTAAAATACTGGCGGACCATGACCAGGGGTTCATCGCCATCACCCAATAAATCAGGATTTTGCTTGGGATCTGCAGAGATCAGAAGTTCAAAATTGCCTTCATTGTCCGCATTCAATTCTTGATCGGTCAGGCGGACACCCATCCGCCCGCCGCGTCCATAAAGCATAACTCCTACGTAGACGGTATCTTTCGGAATTTGGCCTTTTACCCTGTAGCTGCGGCCGTTTCTCAGGTCAATGGGTGCTTGCAGGTAATCCGCATCGGGACAATCCCCGAACATTTTCCGGTGAGCGCTCTCTGAATGGCGAAACGCCGGTCGGTTTACATCAATATATTCTACAAATGCGTCAACCGACGCCGAAAGTATCCTCAGGAGGAATCTTCTGCCCTCAATGGCATCCAATTCCTGCGGGATATTCGTTGACTGTTCCAGTTCCGCGGCGGTCTGCCATAGTTTATTTAATGATTCAGTGAGGATTTCATTTTGTAGTGAATTTAGTTTTGTCATTTTTGGGTTTCTTTTAATTATTGTTTACCACCATCCTATTATTAACATACTGTTTTATACCATTAATCTGAAATTAAAAAGAATTTAAATAAACATTTTTGATTACTGGACCAGGTGTTAGCTGGATGATGAACTTTCAGGCAAGACAGGAGGTCTGATTCCAGAACATCAGGCTTCGCTCAACGTTGTTTTATTTATCTGCATTGTTTCCTGTTGGGGTCATGGTCTATATTTGCTCCAATATAATCATTCATCCACCCTAGGACTATGTCTGATGTGCAACAATTAACGCAACACCTTTCCCGTATTGATGGCCGGGGCTACAAAGCCTATAAACAGATTAGGGGCAGCTATGAATTTCCCGATTTCAACCTGTACATCGATCACGTACAGGGTGACCCTTTTGCCCTGCCATCCAAGGTTCGCATTCGGGTGGATCAAAAGCATGCCCAGATACCAGGCGGCTTATGGCCCAATTCGGTGCGCCTGGCAGCCCTGGAAGATTTTATTGCCCGGGCCGTTCGTCAGGCTGTGCAGGATTTGGTATCACCGAAAAAAGGTTCCGGAAAAAGTGGTCTCATATTTATTGATGCAGGTCGGCAGGAGGTTCTGGAACGTACCGCAGTGGTTATCAAGGAAGATTGGGTAGAAGCTCGCCTGCAGGTGGGCCTGCCGGCAGCCGGTAGAAGGATCCTTGGAAAACAGGCAACCGTAATGCTATGTCAAGAGATACCGGAGATTGTCGATCAAGCTTTGAAGTGGGAAAATTTAGATCATAAGCAGTGCCGCGCGTTCGTGAAATGTGTTGAGAACCAGGAAGCGATACGTCGGAAGCTGGATGAGTTTAGTCTAGTGGCTTTTGTAGCCAATGGTGCCGTTCTGCCCCGAGAGTCGGGTATCAGCGATCGGCCTTTATCCGGTGATCAAGTTGTCAGTTTCCGGGCACCTGAATCCTTGGAGATTACTATTGAAGTGCCCAATCAATTGCCCACCGGCAAAACGATGATCCAGGGCCTGGGCATTCCCAAAGGGGTAACCCTGATCGTGGGCGGTGGCTATCACGGCAAGTCAACATTGTTGAAAGCGCTGGAGAAGTGCGTTTATGCCCATATTCCGGGAGATGGTCGCGAGTATGTGATCACGACCAGAGATGCAGTGAAGATCAGGGCGGAAGATGGTCGCCGAGTTGAAAAAGTAAACATTGATCCTTTTATTACCAATTTACCCCAGGAGATTAGTACAGATTCATTTTGCAGCCTGGATGCCAGCGGAAGCACCAGCCAGGCGGCCAATATTATGGAAGCCCTGGAAGTTGGCACCAAACTATTATTGCTGGATGAGGATACCTCCGCCACCAATTTCATGGTCAGGGATGCCCGTATGCAGCGGCTGGTTCATAAGGATCAGGAACCCATCACACCTTTTGTGGATCGGGTGGGGGAATTATACGACAGCCTGGGTGTGTCCACAGTTCTGGTCATGGGTGGATCCGGTGATTACTTTGATGTGGCGAATACTGTGATCAAAATGCAGGAGTATTGCGTACATGACGTGGGTCACCTGGCCAGGGAGATAGTAGATGAACACCCGACCCAGCGGCAGGTGGAGACACC
>DTUG01000244.1 GCA_012964275.1 Fidelibacterota bacterium
GTTTATAATCTACCATAATCAAATTTAAAACAGATTTAACTGGTAAAAATGAACGGGATTATAAAGAAACAGGTCGTTAAAACAGACTCGTAAAATCAAAAGTCAAAAACGCCGGAGTTCTTTTTTATAGAGTATAGATAAATCTGATAAATCCTGTAAAATTTCTTTTGATAAATATTTTGAAATAGTAACACCTGTAGAAATTCTCATTTCCTGTTTGCGGTTGGCCAGGATATCTAATGCCGGCTGCTGCAGCGATACTTTGATATTTTCACGATCACCCTGATCCCAATCCACTTCAAACTGATCAAATAATTGTTGTACAATCGTAATTTGATCCTTTTGATTCATACCTATTGCTTTAAGTCTAGCAAAAAACTCACCCATGGACATTTGCAGCCCAGTCAGGTATCCCGATCGAGAAACATTATTCCAATATCGATTTTCCGCTTCAAGATCACTTTTTATAACCCGTAGAATTTCAAACGCCATTTCAAGTCCTCGGCGTCGGGTGCTCCCTTTCCTTCTTACTTCTTTTTCAGCCCAAAGCATCGTTGATCCTAATTGATCATCTTCCAGTAAAAGATCGATCCGAGCCAACTGGTTTTCAACTATTTTGGCTTCAAAGGAGCGCAACCGCTGTGTTACTCGAGTACGTTCCTGTTTAGGTAAAATCATGAAATAGACGGCATCTTGAAGAGTATCAGCGATTTCTATTGCCGGTTCCCGATCAGCGGAATTATTCGTCTCCAGTAATGAAATCTGTTTACGCGGTTTGTACCTGGAAAGAGGACATTTTTGACTGGAAAAAAGTTCTATTATTTGTTCTCGACGTTGGGTAAACGTCTCCTGGATGGCAGTTAAAACTTCATCCGGGC
Source organism: Fidelibacterota bacterium (assembly GCA_012964275.1). GTDB lineage: Bacteria > Fidelibacterota > Marinisomatia > Marinisomatales > UBA1611 > UBA1611. The sequence goes on from DTUG01000244.1 coordinate 879, forward strand.
GATATTTTTTCCGCAATTCCTTTGCTGTGAGAAGCTTTTTCATATCAGTTTAATAATTATCATATCTTACAGAAGGATATTTCAACATCCAACTCTCCTTGGAAATTATTTGACCAATACCATTTTATATGTTTTAGTGAAATCTGAAGTTAAAATTTGGTAGAAATATATACCTGAACTCACTTCGCGGCCCTGTATATCGTGACCATCCCATACTGCATGGTGTACACCAGCTTTTAGCGTGCCGCTAACCAATCCTTTAATAAATCGTCCGGTCACGTCATAGACCTGCAGTTGTACTTGAGTCGATACCGGAAGTTCAAAATAAATGCTGGTAGAAGGATTGAACGGATTTGGGAAATTTTTCCTTAAAGCATATTTCTCCGGTATGGGTGACAGGTGCAGGGTACTATCGGCTTGGCTGATCAAATTAAAATTCTGGTCAAAAAATGAATAACGTATATTGAAATCCGGATCGGATGATCCAGTTTCAATTAACTCGAAATGAATCCTGCTGTCTTCATTTTCCAGTAAGCTGTACTCAACTACCTGCACACCGGAAATTTCATTCCCACTGGAAAGAAACCAGCCTTTATTTTTTATCTGGGTGTTGTTTCCTGGAACGATCGTGCAAACATTTGGGTCAAATTCCACAATGATCTGGCCGCTCCAAGCCTGGACCGGCGGGCTGATGTAAATATCTTTACCAGTAATATTCAAGCTTGCAGGGATCCCTGTCATCTGCCTGGCAACTTCATCCACACCAAATCGCTGGATGGACCAGTACCACATCTGGGTAAAGACCATTCCATCATCTAATCCGAATTTTCCATCGGGGTATACCTTAAAGTGCGGTGCTTCGCCAGTAACAGGTCCGAGCTCTTTCGTGAAGTCATCGGTGTTCCAGGCTGTAATAAGTGCATTGAGGTCTTCGATGCCAATCGTATCATTTGGGGGAGAATTGTAGTCGCCCAAAACAGGCGTCTGGAATCTATAGGATATGGCAACAGCAGATAAACCAACCGTGTCGGTTAAATTGGTAATGATTAGGTCCAAGGTATCGACACTGGACAGGGGCGGATCTAATATAAATGTTAATGAATTAGATGTCAGGCTGTCCCGAAAGCTGAACGTACTATCTACCCTAGACGTTAGCGAATAATTTACAGATGCAATTGGTTCAGAGAAATTCAGACCTATATTGGATTCTGAGTTTAATCCGACATAATCCCCCTGCCAGATATTAATTGTGTCGATAGTGGGAAGCAAAATATCATATAACTGCAGGGAATCACTGGTTTCATCCCAGGCCATGGGATTACCACCATCATCATAAACGGAAATACTGTCAGCCGGTTTAATAATCAAAATTTCTTGTCCCCCCGGATTTCTATCATATTCAATATTAAACCGCACAATCGGCTCACCGCTATCAAGTGAACTGCCATCGAGATTTTTGATACTAACTATGACGGCTTCCGTTGCATTTCCCACATTTTGTTGTGAAGTATCAATGAGAGCAACAAAATCTGCAGGGACAATTACACCCGTCCCATCAGACTGAGTAAAAATAGAATCTGTAAATGTAACATCAATATAACTGTCATCCAGGGCAACCAGGGCGGAATCAAATTTGGGTGGTATATAATCATGGATGATAAATGCAACAGTAGTATCATGAAGCACTGCATTTCCGGCAATATCCGCAAACAATGAATCAACTTCCAACCTAATTTGGTGTTCGCTGCTGAAGGTATCAATTGCAGAAACTGTTATAACCGTTTTCAAATCATTGATCGAAGCATCAAGGGCAATGTCAACCGTGTCGGTGACATCAAATAGTATAATATGATCATCCACATTGGTGTTATTCAGTGCTGTTGATTCATCGTCAGCCAGATTTCTCATAGGTTCACTAAAGGTAATAACCAACGTTGTATCATTTGCAATATCATGGTCACCATCGGAAATATTTAATTGATACGTGGGGATTAATAAATCATTCAGAATAAATGGACCTAGCTCGTCTGCTGCATCAATATAAACCCCGGAATTATCAAAAATGGCTTCAGGAGAAACTGGCCCAATAACAAATAATTCAACACCGCTGGGTATACCTGATGATTCTAAATAAATACGCAGTGTGTCCTCGCCTCCAACAAGCACAGAGTTATCCATATTGGTCACGCTTACTATATCCAGATCCGTGGCATTCCCTTCATTGCTCTCAAATGAAATAGCAAAATCCTGCACATTTACAGGTTCAGTAGCTCCATGATTAGTGTAGACTGGTTCACTAAAACTAATATCTAAATATTCATTGTCATCTGCCAGAGCTGCACCACTGAATGTGGGTGCAGCATTTAAATTGAATGTTTCGGTAGTTTCGGCTCCACTCATTGCATTACCGGAAATATCATATATCGCATTAGCAGCCGCACTAATAGATGTCAGTTCATAGCCATTGGGCGACCCTATCACTAAAATATTGACCTGTATGATGGTTTCGCCGCCACTGAGAGCGACCCCTGATGAATTAGTGATTGACTCAACAGTAATACCGGTCGCTGTACCAGTATTTTGAGTGAAAGTTAATTCAAAATCATCTACATCCAAGGCTCCTGAACCATCACTGTTTGTGTACACGCCTTCACTCATCGTCAGCAAGAAATGGGTATTATCCTGTGCAAAAGTCCCGTTCGAAAAGCTGGGGGCAGTTACATCACGAACAGGGTACTGGACGAAACTGGCGGGCAATCTATTTTCGGAAGTATCCTGAAAAACAGCATCATAAGATAAACGTACTACACGCGCTTCTGTTAAAATATTATCCGGTGTTATGGTTATAACGGTCTTTGCATCATTAATGGTGGCATCAAACTCAATGTCTTGTACATTATTATCTGTGTACTCTAATGTTAATAATCCATCCACATTTTCACTATCTAATTGTGTGCCAGATGAGTCCTCGATGGGTTCGTTGAACGTCAGAATAAATTCTTCATTGGGATAAATAAGTGAGTCCGGCTCCGGATCATAGACAACAGTTGGAGCTAACAGATCAAACAGTGTTAAGGTCTGAGTATTCTCACTTGGTGAGAGTACATTCCCACCGCGATCATAAACACCATTATTAACAGGTGCAATCGCAACGGTTTCACTTCCTGCTGCCGTAGCATCAACTGTTATACCTATCCGCAGATCTGTTTCACCGCCAAATAGGGGGATTCCTGAACTACTGGTAACTGAATTAATGACTACGAACGTAGCATTACCATCATTCGAATTAAATTCAGTCACTTCGAAATCATTTACCATCAGCCCGCCCGTCTCGTTATCATTGGTGTAGACCCCTTCGCTCATAGTGAGAAAAACAAATGTATTATTTGAATCTAAACTCGAATTCGATATAGCCGGCGGGGTGATATCCCAGACACGGGTCGTGTCGGATACCGTGGTCATGGTATTAAATGCAGAATCAACAATTGAAGAGTTTCCAAACGTCAGCAGAACATCTCGCCATTCATCCATTGCGGTATCCGGCGCAACAGTCACAACCGTTTTTGAAACATTGATTGTGGCATTAAAATCTACATTTTCCTGCTGCCCATCGGCATAAGATAACGTTACATAAGCATCAATATTTTCGTCGGTCAAATCAGTGGTATCCGCTTGCTGGATAGGCTCGTTCGCCGTAAGCAGAAAGGATCCAGTTGGCATTATAAAACCATCCAAATCTTCCGGATCGGTGCTTATCTGGAATAAAGGAGCTAATTGATCAAAAAATGAGAATGTAGCCTCATTAGATCCGGGTATTAATTCATTACCGCCTTGATCGAAAACCTGGTCATCTGCGGGCCGGATGACCGCAGTCTCTACACCCGCAGGAGCGGCATTAATCTCTAGGCCGATGCGAACGGTATTTGTACCGTTCGCTGTCAGAGCTGCTCCTGAACTATCCGTAATTGAAATAATACTCAGAGCAGTTGCATTTCCATCATTCGTATTAAACTCAGATACTTCAAAATCACTTACAGTTAAGGCCTGTGTTGCGCCTTCATCTGACCAAACATTTTCACTCAGGGCAAAGTAAGCGTAGGCATTATTCTCGCTAAGACTGTACCCGGTAACCGTCGGCGGAGTAATATCTGCTATTGTAAATACTGCACTGGCTCCGGATGTGATAACGTTGTCATTAAAATCTTCAAGTGTATCTCCAATAATGGCCACATACACTTCTCTCAGTTCAACCATTTCAGAATCTGGGCTAACAGTGATCGTTCGATTATCTCCCGAAATGGTGGCATCAAAGGCAATGGGATCTTGGTCATCATTGTATCGCAAGGTGATCAAACCATCCACATTTTCATTGCTGATAGCAGAATCATCTTTATAACGAATGGCTTCATTATATTGCAGCAGGATATCAGTATCTGGCGATATACCTGTTTCCCCATCAGCAGGATCGAATGTGAGAACCGGCGGCATAACATCATTTAGAATGTATGTGATCTGCTGATTTGCCTGCATGGGAACCCCATTCCATTTAAAAATGGACGCTCCGCTTGCTGGACTGATGGTCATTGTCTCCCCACCGCTCGCAGGGTTCAAATCAATTAGAAATTTGAGTGTGTCTTCCCCACCGCTAGGCAGCAAATCATCTGGAAGGGTAATATTTTGGATGGTATCTCCTAAACTGCCCTGGGATATTTGAAAATCGAGCAAGTTTACTGCACCAGATGCCTCGTCACCATCATAATCCGTATAAATCCCTTCACTGAACGCGATGATCACATAACTGTTATCATCTGCCAAGGAATCATAGCTCAAATCAATTGTAGGGGGGAGCATTGAATTCAGTTCTACCCAAAGAATATCTTCCTCAGTGAACGGCACGCCATAGGAGTTCATCAAATGTGGACCATAATAATTCCCTCCATCATTATCTAAATTCCACCATTGCGGCGATATTTTAAGTTCTTCCTGTCCAGTTGGCGGGTTATTAATATCTAAAGTAAAACGGATCACCAATTCACCCGGTTCCACGGGATCTCCATCCAACTGCAGCCCACTTACAATACCTACGGCTGACGCATTTCCACCATTTTGTTCAATCTCAATAAGAAAATAATCTTGGATCGGCATTGGTGGGGTGAGGTTCCAATCTGCCCCACTTGTTTGCACACCATATATTCCATCGCTGAAGGTAATATCAATATAACTATTGTTGCCAGCTAATGTGTAATCTTCAAATGCTAGCATCTCCCCCACTACCATTTGAAAATCGCCTTCCATTCCTGCGCTAAAACCATCAATAACAACATAATAGGTGCCGGGTTCCAGCCATACATCTCTTGCTAACGGGACAAAACCTGGGGATTCAAAAGCAGGATCTGCCTGTGCGCAAAGGCCCATACAATCTTCCCATTCATTACCGATCATTCCATCCACCATATTATTCGTATCCGGATCACAACTGTTAAAGATTCCTATTGATGCATCATAGTTTGTTCCCGGTGTGCATAGGTCAAAAAACAGGTTAAGTGTATCACCCGCATCAACGGTTATTTGATAGATAAAATCGGCAGCACTAAAGCCCAGATTAGATTCCACTTCTGCAATATTAAAGTCATCACCAGCTCCTGTGGTGCTTCCGCTAACGGTAACTGGAAAATTCCCGGGATCAATCACTGCATCCTCACACTGTCCATGCACGTATCCTGAAAGACCACAGAATAAAACGGAGATTATATATTTATGGATTCGTGGCATCGATGGATCCGACCCCATACTCTTTTATGGTTACCGGGCTGTTAACTTCATCTACAAACCGTGTGGAATCACCATAGACGAGCTCGGATATGCCGTCACTCAAGACCCGAAAATAGACACGGGCCATTGACCCTGTGCCGCTGGCGGTTCTGCCATTCAGTGTAGGCTGGTAGAAAAGAAAAACATCCAGCGCACCTTCTTCATCTTCCCAGAACATGATGCACTCATTGTTCTCATTCATAAAAAAGGAATCAACGGTGACCGTATCTATGGCTATACTGCCCCAGTCATACAGCACCTGAAGGTGGGCCCCCGCAACACCCGTTATGTCATAGCTATATAATTGAAAGGAAGAGTCACTGTTAACGTTGATAAAAAATTCTGCCGGGTGAAAAAATGCAGCCGGGGGCTCTAGATCCAGATTCGCCGGATCAAAGTCATTGTCCAGCTGATACTCGGCATCATTACAAGAAAATAACAAGGCTACAGCAATGCATGCTATAACCCGTTCCGGTTTATGGTATATCCACGCCAATGTTCGCTCCCATGGTTACCCAGGCGCTGGTGCCCGTAGACACAAGGTTAACGATATTTGCCCGCCCCATTAATGCCACAGAAAGAGGAAAAGAGCTAAGCCGGAAACCTACATCACCACCAAGAACAAACCCTTTCCCACCCGTATAACTGGAACTACCCACAAAGGCATATTTCTTCAACTGGTTCCCGCCAAATCGCACCAGTTTAGATAAGTCAAAGTTGAGTGCGGTTGTAAAGGATGTTCCGGTGACATCATTATTAAAATTCGGTGTATAAAAGGAGTATTTCGTCATCTCAAAACTCAGTGATGTAAAAACAGGTCCCAGGTATAAACCCAGGGGAGTATACAGGGCCAGACCGCCATCCGTATATGGATCATAGGCTGAAAGGGAAGACCCTTTGAAAATAGGTCTAAGAATTATCCCGCGGGCACCAAAACCTGATAGAATATCCCACACCGTTATTATGGGTGATTGTCCAAACTGGCCTAGTTCATCTCCGCTGGCACCAGGGCCAAAGGGGTCTGTAACCACAAAAATATCTTCCGGACCAACAATATAGGCATGCAGCATATTCATTCCCCACACCGCCAGGCCGATATTCCGGATGCCCTTCATAAATGTGTTATACCGGTGGCTGTCATTGGCATAGCTGATGATATCAGGCCGCATCTTCAATAATGTGGCAGGGTCTGTTTCAGTTTGATAACTCTTATACGTAGCGTCAAAGCCGCCCCAAGATTTCTTATAGCTGGAATGGGCAAGGAGTGCGAGGCTTCCAAGAAGAACTTCCGTTCCCATGAATCCGTAGCCCGTATAGTTCCTCTTAGAATAAATCTGTCCTGTTCCCGGTACGACCGTGGAATAAAGCAATGATTTTACCTTTCCCGGGATCCTAGGCAGGAAATCCCATGTTAGACCTTTTTTCTGTTCTTCAACAGACCCTACGGTGGATTCAGTACTTTCAGAACCTATGGTCAGAGTATCCGGTATTTCGAGGCCGCTCACGTCATAGGCCAGTTTTTTCATTTCCAATCTCACACTATCAACTTCGGCCATGTTTTCAAGCGAAAAATCTTTTACTTCTTCTTCCAGATCAATAGAAAAAAGACGGCCTTTAATAAAATATTCATTATCTTTTTCTTTGATCGTTCCTGCTACCACATAATTTACACCCAGCATTTTCCCGAGCTCGATGATACAGTTCTTTGACGTACACTCTCCATAAACGTCTTCTCCAGGATAAAATATTTCCACACGATTGTTAAATCCTTCATCCAATATATCATATATATTGAGTTTGCGGAGTGTCTCGCGAAACTGTTCAGTTAACAAGGTTTTCATGGGCGCAGAAATCCCTGTGGACTGAAACTCCAATACTGCTAAACGATTACCCGTCTGGGAGTCTACTTTATCCCATTTCACTGTTTCTGCGCTAAGCAGGGTCAGTACAGCAAACTGTACGATAAAGGTCAGAAATAATGTTTTTTCTATATTTTTTGACATCATATTTTGAGAAAACTAACGAATTTACACTGAAGCAGAGATATGTCAAATATTTGTGAAAATTGAGAAGGGGTCTAAAACTGCTTGATCGGGTTATCTCGAAACCACTGATCAACAAAATCATCCAGGAGTGACATCAAATTTTTTTCCATTTCTTCCCGAAGCATATTGCTGGAAGCCTGACCCAGAACCTGACGCTCATATACTTTTCCTGACTTGAAGCGTTTAATTACTTTTTCCTTTGAAAAATTCTTGGTGTATTCTTCATGGGGCACATGAAAATCCAGGACAGACAGCTCAAAATTATATGCCGAGAGTGGATTGATCCGGGAATCAAGAATATCAAACCGTAGCTGAAGTACCGGTGAAAACCGGTCTGGATTGATCTTGATCTTATACTGATCTAAAAAAAGGAGTGCCATTTGCCTGACCTTTTTTTCCCATACAGGATCATCAAGACCATTAATACTGATATCCATGGTAAACTCGCTCATCCCCTGCAGGTTTCCTCTGTACCATCTTTTTTGGGCAGAGAGTAGCGAAAGAATAACGAAAATTGGCAGCACCCACTTAAACATGGGTCGAATTTATTTCAACAGGATCAATTTTTGGGATTGAATCTTTGAACCGGATTCAAATCGGGCAAAATAGATCCCACTGGTGTTATGTCTTGCATTCCATTGGATCTCGTGTGTCCCAGGCTCTTTAACACCTTCGACCAGTGTTTCCACCATCCGTCCGTTTAAATCGAATACGTGCAGAGACGCTGCGCTCAACGTTTCTACATTAGGAATATCAAACCGGATTGTTGTCACAGGATTGAACGGGTTGGGATAGGCCGGATAAATGGTTATTTGATCCGGGATGATTTTTAATTCATCCATTTGTAATGACTCACCTGCCAACAGATCTTCAATAATATAGATCATATATTCCGTATCAATCTCATTATTGGCATAGGCCAGGATACCATTTTGATCTACAATGAAATCCCGGGGATAGGGCGATCCCTGGTTCGGAATGTAATAATCGTCGTAGGTCTCGCCGCCAAATCCGGCAGGTCCACTGCCACCGCTTGATTGTTCATCCTGCAAAATTGGGTAGGTGATCCCATTCTCGTCCACAAACTGGTTGATCTGGTTCTGGCTCACGGCGGTGATGCCCAATATAAGGACACTGTCCTGGGGAAAGGATTGCCAGATAGCAGTTTCAAAGTCCGACAACTCCGGACTGCAGACCGGTCACCCGGGCGCGAAAAATGCGATAACTACGATCTGACCTGTATGGTCGCTAAGGGTGAATGTCCCTGTTCCATTGGTCACGATGGGCAGGGAAAAATCCGGTGCCTCGATGCCAACAATTCCCCCTTCATAATTTCCTACTAACTGAATTGCAATCTCCGGTTCATCGGGATCATTGGAAGAAATTTGCATGACGCCGGATGCATTTTGGTTGGACCGTGTGTAAATAACCTCTGCTAAAACTGTCTCACCCATATCCATATATTCCGGGAAATTCGCAGCCTGGAAATCACTATGGTTTAAAAAAGGATTTGTAAAGCCCAGCGGGTATTGTCCATTATTTTCAATCAAAAGACCAAAGGTATCACTTTGGCCCATTTCCAAAGCAGGAAACGCAATATCCCAGGAACTGATATCCAAATCCGCATCATTAATTTCACCGAAAGTGAAGGTCTGGAGATGCTGCCATTCGGCGGAATAGATCACACTGTCCCTGGCGGCAATGGCCATGGTCCGTTTTCCGGTTTTTTTATATCCCACCAGTTCCAGTTCCGTCCCGGTCCATTCCAAGACCTTTACATCCTCCCAATCGGAAACGGCAACTTTATTTCCGCCAAAAAGGGCAATTTTATTAGCGAAGCCTTCCGTGTCATATTGGTCCAGATGGATCGGGTTTTCCAGATCAGAAATATTATACAAGGCGACCCCGGCTGACCCCTCAGCAACATAAAGTAAACTATCCTGGCTCTCTACATCTTTTACGGCTCCCTCTGTTTCGATAGTGGTCTGAATGCAGGGATCAATAGGGCAGGATATTTCCAGGAGGATCAGGCCATATTCGCCATTCCCGATGGCAATATGATTGGAATCAATAAACGCCACATCCCAGGCGTTCCCGCATTCGAACATATAATTCAAGTCCGGGTTCTCTGGATCCTCAATGTCAAACATGAATAACCCGTCCTCATGAGCTGCCACAGCAAGCAGGTCCCCAAAAATATCCATCCCTTCCAACGATGGATTATTCACATTGGCTCCATCCAGGGAAAGAGAACCGATATGCACCGGATTGGATGGATTACTAAAATTGACAATGGCCGAACCGTTCCCCCGTGTTCTACTGGAAAAATAGGCCACATTTTCTTTTGCTTTTACCCAGAACCCGGACAGGGCACGGTTGCCCATAGGTATTTCAATATTTGAGATATGGACCGGATTGGCCGGATCAGAAATATCAAAAAAGTCATACCCATCCAGGTTTCCGGGGATCATCATGATATCGCCAAAGAGTTCCACGTCCATGAGCTCCCGGGCGGGCGAGTTGAAACGGGATTCCAGAGACAGGTTTTTAGGAAATACGGCTGTGAAGACAACAAGCAGGATGATAATTGTTTTTTTCATAGTGCCGTTAGACAAGGGTTGGAGTGTAAAGTTAAATCATTTCCCCTTGACCATGGGGACAAACCGGACCGGCAGTACTTTATCCTTTATTACAGTTCCATCTTTCTGTTTGGTTATGACCCAGATGTACTGAATCCCGAACTGCTTTCCTACCGGGACTACCATTCGGCCACCAGTTTTTAACTGATCCACTAATTTTTGCGGTATCTTTTCAGGGGCAGCGGTCACCATGATGCGGTCGAAAGGGGCTTCTTCCGGCCACCCTTTATAGCCATCACCAGCTAAGACCGTCACATTGTTATAACCCATGGCTTTCAACCGCGATTTTGAATCCCTGGCCAGTTCAGTTACTATCTCGATCGTATAAACATGATCGGCCAATCGACCCAATACAGCCGCCTGGTAACCGGAACCGGTTCCAATCTCCAATACTTTATGGGTAGGCTCCACCTGTAGGTGTTCGGTCATGAATGCCACAATAAATGGCTGGCTTATAGTCTGGCCATACCCAATGGGCAAGGGCCCATCTTCATAGGCGGACTTGCGATACGCATCTGGTACAAACTCATGTCTGGGAACCGCTTTCATGATATCCAGCACTCGGGGATCCTTGATCCCCCGTTCCATGATCTGATCTTCAACCATAACCATTCTCAGTGTTTCGTAATTACCTACCGGCTGGCATGCTATAGACGAGATAATCAAAATGATATAGAGACACCATTTCATCGCTGGAATAAACGAAAGACCATAAATAATAAAATATTCAGTATTACCATGGTAGTGATAGGCATATAAAACTGGAAATTTCCTTTCCTGATGCGGATGTCTCCCGGGAGATGACCGATCCATGACAGTTTATCATTAAAGTAGATCAAAATAACCCCAAACACGGCAATCATCAAACCCAGCGCAACAAAAAATTTCCCGAACGAGTGCAAGTTTGCCCAAAAACGATTCTTGTTTAAAAGTAAAGATCGAGACTTAGTCCGGCTTTTCTGGCAAAGGGATCAACGGACGGGCGCACTGAAAACTTCAGTTGTTTTCCATATATGTAGCGCACCGCTTCCCTTTTGTCATAGATCATTTTCAATTCATGAATCATATCATATAGATAGACCCCCACGATTACGGCACCGCCCAGCAAAATTAAGCACCGCTCAATGTAGGCTGGGCAACCAGTAATGAAACGAATATTAAAAGTGCAAGACCGTTACTAAAGTAAGGCATATTCTTCTCTTTCCTAAAAATTATTCAGGTTCTGATCAACCAAAAGATCAGTTTGGCACTTGATCTAAATGGTCATGCTTGTCCTTACCTGTTTCTTCAACAAGGAGACAACATCCCAGAGATCCTTTCGCTTTCCCGCACTTATCACATTTTTCAGCAGTTACAATACAGCACACATCGCTGCCCTTTTCCTGGCCACAGTGACTGCATAGAACAACATCATCACCGCCTATGGCAATGGCACAGCATCCAGGTGAACCCTTGATTGCGCCGCAGCCGCAACGCTTGGCCTCTTTATTGCAGCAATTGGCACTTCCTTTAATTTCACCGCCATGAGCACAGAGTACAATATCACCTTTTACAACTTCTACAGATTTTACCTTAGAATCAGCGGGAATAAGGTTGGCTGTCATTAAAGTTGTGAACATGATCACTAGGATAGACATAACTAATACAGATAAGATTCTGTTCATAATAGACTCTACTTTTTTTGACAGAAGCAAATCTACCCACTGAAGGCAGATAAGGTCAATATGTGATACAACTTTGCGTTAGATCCAGTTAGTGCAGTCCAAGTAGTCGCTCAGAGCCTGATCACTATAATAATCCGGTCCCCGGCCACGATGCATCCAGCGCAGTGAACGGTCCTGGTTCAGTATAAATATGGCAGGAAAGATCTCTGCCGGTGGACGATCGAGGGCATAGCGGCCAGCAATTCGCAACTCTTTATCCTGGATAAAAGGGAAAGGGAAACGTGTTTTTTCCTGCAACAGCTTGATCGCTTCCGGTCCACCAGGGACCAGAACAAGAAAGGTCAGATTACAGCGCCTAAAATCCGCCAATTGGTCCCGAATCCTAATCAATTGCTCCCGACACACTGGACACCAGGTTGCTTTTACAGTGATTACGCAGATCGTTCTATCTTCAGCTAATTTATCGATGGATATTATTTCGCCATCAATATCAAAGATTGTCCCCGGGAAAAAAACTTTATCGTCAGCGTAACTGGAATTGATAAAAAGAAATAATATTCCAATTGAACGGATTACAGATATTAGTATTTTTTTTTGGAACATCTATAAATCTGCCATCACTTTTTTAAATACCTTCAGCGCCTCATCCATGTCATTTTCATCAACATCCGCATGGGTCACCAGCCGATAGGTATGGGGACTGAGCTCAAAAAAGTGTATTCCGAGCTCGGACATTCTGTTCACCAGCACTTCTCCTGCTATTTCAAGTCGCTTTAAGGAGAAATAAACTATATTCGTTTTTACGGTGTCGATGTCAATACTTAATCCATCAATCTCGGCGATTCCATCTGCCAGTATTTTGGCATTTCGGTGATCATCGCTTATTCTATCAACCATTGTCTTCAACGCTTCTATACCGGCGGCAGCAATGATCCCCGCCTGGCGCATTCCGCCTCCCAGTGCCTTTCGGTTCCGGCGTGCCTGAGCGATAAACTCTGCAGAACCGCACACCAGGGAACCCACCGGCGCCGATAGCCCTTTTGATAAACAAAATGATACTGAATCCACTGATCCAGTTAATTCCTTAACATTGATTTTCAGTGCAGCAGCGGCATTAAATATACGGGCACCATCTACATGAACTGCTATACCATTATCCCCAGCCAGTTGAGCCACGCTTTTGGTATAGCCGACGGTCAAGGGCATTCCGAAACAGCGGTTATGAGTATTTTCCAGACAGATTAATCTCGTTGGAGGAAAATGAACATTATCCTGGCGAATTGCACTCTCCACATCTTCCAGTTTTAATGTTCCATCCCGCTGATTCGGAAGCTGCCGGGAATGGATACCGCCAAAGGCAGAAATACCACCAGCTTCATACATAAAGGTATGGGCCTGATCGCCAAGAATGACTTCTGAGCCCCGCTCACAATGAGATAGAACTGCCACAAGGTTGGCCATGGTACCGCTGGGAACCAACAGGGCTGCTTCTTTGCCCATAGTATCAGCTGCTAGGGATTCAAGCTCGTTTGTTGTGGGATCTTCCTGAAATACATCATCGCCAAGCTGCGCAGACGCGATGGCATCCATCATGGACTGAGCTGGCAGGGTTACTGTATCACTGCGAAGATCAATGGTCTTCATTCAGTTCTCTCCATTAGCTCATGATAACGGTCAATATACATAATCTCACCCTTGAAAAGTTTATGTTCAGGATCCCAAGGGAAAAAGATCACTACTTTGAAATCTACGGTTTGTCCATCCGCTTCTCGACCCAGCCAGGATCCCTGATGGGTGCCTGTCACCCGGGCCAATTCGCAGACACCCTGGGGTCCGATCACTATATTCTCCAGTTCAAAATCGATATCAGGAAAAGCAGTTAATAGCTCATTATAAAACTGGGCAGCACCTTCTTGCCCTTCCCAACTATGGCCAGCCTGGGGCAATGTATACACGCAATCTTCTGTGAGAGTTGACAGCAAGCCCAAAATATTTCGCTGTTCTTCGGCTATGGAATGGTCTTTATACAACTGCCTGATTTCCTGATATTCTTCTGATGAACATTCTCTCTGATATTGTTCAAGAATCTCTGCTTTTAATTCCATTTTATCTCCTAAATAATCCTGTTTTCGTTAGCTCATTATGATATTTCACGATGATTAATAAAGTTATTTGAGCAATAATATCTTTTGTGTCCTGACAACTGAACCTGTACGGGCAAACACAAAATATACACCGGCAGGAACGGGGGTTCCATGATCGTCCCTGCCATTCCAAACCAAAGATGTATATCCAGATTGTCCCTGTTCATCTAACAAAGTCACCCTGGTACGGCCTGTAATATCTATGATCTGAACTGTTGTGCGGCCAATGTGCGCAATAGGAATGTACAGATCTAATGTGACTACAGGATTGAAAGGATTAGGAAATGCAGGATACAACATGAACTGTTCCGCTAATCCGGAATGATTCTTAACACCTGCCAGTTCGCAACCGATACCATAGGCTCCCATGTTTAAACTATTCTCGCCAGAACCGATACAGGGCGAACCTGAATTAAGTGAAAAATCAACGCTGTCCAAAAGACAAAACATGGGATCAAGATTTATGACATTAGTCAAACCGAAGATTGAGTAACCGTTTTGATTGGTTAGTATGTTCAAAACACCGCCAGCAAGATCGGAATAATAAATCCCAACGAAATTTTCGCCACCAACAGGCGAGAATACAATTTCCTGGGGTTCATCATTCCATAAAATGGAATTTAATATTGATACGCTTGAACTGTAACGCAGATATATTGCTCCTGCATCGTCTCCGGCCACATTTTCTGTAATGGTAACCTGGTTAAGATCCAAATCTGTTTGCATCATATATAACGCTGCTCCATCTAAGCTGGAATGGTTATTGGAAAGCAATACCTGATTTAATGCAATATTGGATTCCACCGCATATATCCCACCGCCTGCTGAAGCAGAATTCTGGCATATTTCCGTATCCATAAAGGTTATATCTGATTCCTGTATATATATTCCACCACCAAAGGAATCGCCAAAATTATTTATTATCCTACAGTTTTGGATTGTTGGAAAACTGGATTCACAGTGAATCCCAACACCCGGTTCACCATCAGAATGTGATATGGTTAATCCCAGTATTTGCGTGGAGTAGCCTGCCTGGTTCAGGTGTATCGATGGATTGCCTGCCACACCAACAATATTTGTTGACCCAATATCTGCGTGCTCGCCACTAAACAAAAAATCAGATGCTAATAAAATCCCCCTGGACTCTATCTGAATTGATTCATTATATGTCCCAGGATGAATAATTACTGTATCGCCTGAAAGGGACATTTCGATAGCGGCCTGGATACTTCCGAAAGGATTTTCTTCTGATCCATCGGCAGTCAAATCATCGCCAGTCAAAGCAACATGGATCATCTGGTTGCCCGGGATATCATAGGAAACTATAAGACCCAGTGGCTGACCAAGCCCAACTGACCCTTTATGAGTGATCCTGATCGTATACATTCCCGGTTCTGGATTTGGCACATGAACCTGTTCAACATTATCCACTATATTATCTCCTGTGGTTGCCGAATTGTCGGGATAATAAGGGTTAAGCTTATATGGATCGTACATAGTTCCACTTTCATGAATAACCCGCAGATCCAGATCATTCACCAGCATAATGTCAGGCGGGTTCACACTTGGAGGATGAGGTATTCCCGGAATATCCGTCCACGATATCGTAGCCCTTATCGGGTGGCTACCGTTAGAGTATACTTGAATTTCAATACTACTGCCATCAAGCAATACCATTTCCTGAATCAAGTGACCATTTCCCAGGTGTGAAATCAGATCTACGGCGCGGGATGTATTCATCAACCCCCAGCCGTAACGATAATCAGGACCTTCATGCTCTCCGGCCTCATCGGCAGTGTGGATTACTAAAGCCTTAAGAGTAGCAGCCAGCAAAAGTGTATCCTGCCGCTCTTGATACCATTGTTGAATCAGCGTCAGTGATCCGGTAGTACTGGGGGCAGACATTGAGGTACCGGAATATGTATCATAGGCGTCAAAGGATGAAGAGACCGATGACAATAAACCTACACCATTTGCCACGATATCCGGTTTAATCCGGCCATCATCCACCGGCCCCACTGAACTGAAAGAAGAAATATTGACACTGCCGGAACCATTATAACCATCATTGAGATCGTTGACCGCTCCTACCGTAAGTACATTTTTACTTATTTTATGGTAAGAAATACAATCCCAGGGACCATCAGGATTACGTGTATCAGTCGAGAGCACCCAATCATTTTCCAAGGATGACCAAGCCCAATGCTCCGTATCTGGGTTCGGTCCGTCATTGCGGTCATTCCCGGCAGAAAGAACGATCAGGTAGTGGGGGGCATTGTAAGCAATCTCATCCCATTCCTGGGACTGTTCATCATAAAAGCCAAAATGATAATCTTCCATAGGATCCACATCTGTGTCCCCCCACCATACCCACATATCATCACTGAAGGAGTTCCAGTGCCAGCCGCCTCTGCTCCCGTATGAATGATTAGAAAGTATCATTCCATCAGCCGCGGCCGCGGCCATCTCTGAATCATCATTATCCCAGCTATTGGCTTGTAAAATGGCAGCACTGGACATACCATGGGCTTGCTGATTGATACCTGCAGCGATCATGGTGCCTGCCACGTGAGTGGCATGATCACTTAAATCCGGATATTCATCAATCTGGAAAGCGCGGCCTTCGAACTCCTGGTGCTCAATGAGAACCCGGCCTCCATCCCACTCGCCAACAATCATCCCAGTTCCATTTAGGAATAACTGGCTCTCACCACCGGGCCAAACGTGATCAGTTGAGATGGACCTGGCAGAGGTCAGGTTTTCAGTATAATAATAAAGAGGCATGCCATTGGCAGCCAATTTTTTTAGCCAAAATTCTTCTCCAGTAGCCAATTCGCCATAAATGTGCCAGTTCTTTAATCTGGCTATGGAATCCGCCTGGTCTTTTTGGGATCGCGATTTCTTTAAATAAACTTCAGACAGGTCCAATAGTTTTTTTCGCTGGTCAATCGTTTGCCCATAGATACCAGCAATAAAATACAATACGAAAAAAATATAGCGGATCATCCTATTGAATCATTATTCCCCTTTTAGTTATTCCTTCCTGAACCTTGGTTTTTCCGATTATTTTCGCCAGTTTTAGGAACTGGAATAGCTTTCTGGCTCCATTGCAGTTTTTGATTTCGATCATATAAACCCAGCATACCATCTCCATTCCTGTCTGCAGAAACCAATGACGTGCGCTTTCCTGATTTCTCATAGGTTGAAATATATCCGGATCCATCTTTTTTTGATCCCAAAATGGTAACAATATTCCCGTTGGAATTCAATGATTTTATATACCCATGGTCATTTCCATTTGCTCCAGCTATGAAAATAGTCTCACCCTGCGAATTATAAGCTGAAACCGTATTAATGCCAACATTATCGGTTCCGATGAGTGTACCTTTTTTCCCAGTATTTCCCCGAGTCTCCACATATCCGCCTTCATGACCATTAGATCCAATCTTCACTGCCGGACTTCCCTTAGCGTTATAAGTTACCACACTGCCACTGCCGGACGGATGTCTGCCTATTAGAACCATGCTTCTACCTTCCTTATTGATTGTTTTGATATAACCCCCATCAGCAATATCAACAACGGTAAGGGAATTAACGACCAGGTCGGCTGGGCCTTCATCATTTTCTTTGGTTCCATTCTGGAGTTCGGTCCGAAGGAAAATCAATTGATCCATGACACTATTAAACTCCCGCTGAATATCATCGTCCCGTGCTCGAATAATTGACAGGCTCCGTAATTCAGGATCGGTTGCGTTTAGTCGCCCCATCCCGTAAACATCACCAAGATCAATATCTTCACCCATCCGATCTACTTTTTCAGCCAGTTTGAACAGCTTTTCCTGCATCATATCCAGTTGATCACGATACTGCTTATCAAAGGTATTATACTCGGCACATTCTTCATCCTTTCTGGAAAAATAATGGTATTCCCGCGTTGTCATAGTGGTAATACCCTGAGCCTTCAGGTCTAGGTATATCTCATCATAGCAGGGATTGTATTGAGCTTTAACCCCGTCCATGGCAAGTACCATGAACGGCAAAAATACCTGCTTAGCAAATCGAGCGATCACATGGATTCCCAGACTGCATATCAATGTTTTCTTCATAACTACTTATCTCCTACATTAATTAATTACTGAATACTCACGTATTCAAGTCTGGTATGCGGACTGAATTATTATTTCAGCAGGACAGCTTTTTTTGTATCGTAAAAGTGGTCAATTCTTATATTAAAAAAATAAATTCCTGCAGCAACGGATAGACCAGATTCATTTTTCGAATCCCATAAAATCGACCAGGTACCTGCAGCCTGATCCTTATCAATCAATGTTCTTACCTTGTTCCCCATGAGATCATAAACAGTAATATTTACCGCGTTTTCCTCCGGCAGTAAATATTCAATGGTCGTGGATGGATTAAAAGGATTTGGATAAGGTGCTGAGATTGAAAATTCATAGGGCCAACCCCGATCTGATTCATCCATCCCAACCGTTTCACTTGTATAATATATCCCAAATAAAAACATCATCTCGTCGGTGCTTAAAAAACCAAAGTGAATTAGTTCATCGGTATCATTATTATAAACCGCTTCCAGTTCAATGCCTTCATCCAGTCCAAACTCAAGGGGAGGATCGTACTGATGGATTGGTGGGTGCTCCCAATCCAAGGCTAAATAGATCAATTCCCGGATACTGGGATCATTCTGGTTGCGCCGGTAGATGCTAAAGCTTTCATTATGGAGATGGGCATGGCTCATAAGCTGTATAACAGTAATAGGTTCACCAAATGTATTTTCGATCCAAAAGGTTTTATTTATCGTAGTGACTTCCTGGGGTGGCAGTTGCAGATCAGTTTCACCCAACTGCAATATTTCAGCAACATGTTCTAACTCACTCAATGGAACCATGTGCAGATTCGCGTAGGCTTCTCCATAGGTGGTATCATTTGTATAATTTATATAGTGAGAATTCTGATCTATACCATATTGTGAATCTAGCTTAAACGCAACACCTTCGGGAAGATGATAGTTAAATACCTGATACTGTGATCCGGTCACAAAACGCTGAAAAGCCATATGAGCAAAGGTTTCTGAAATATATTCACCATTCTCATCACGAATATCCCTATAAACATCGGGCGGTGGCAGACCGATCGGCGGAATCTGATCATATGTGTATGCAATATAATGATGACTGCCCTGTGCCATTATTATCTCTATGTTATTGATATAAAGCATACCAGTCGTATCCAATTCTGTAAAGCTCCATATCTCGCGTTCGAACTGTGGCTGGATAGGAAAAGGACCCAAGTGCAACTGGATCCCATTCTCCGGTGGATCCAGTGGACCAAATTCTGGCAGGGTGTAGACAGTTGTATCTTCTAACAATACAATATCAGCTACAATACCTGTTTCCGGTGCCCCAGAGATAATCCACTGACGAATATATTCCAATTGACCATTAGTAAGATAATCCATACCCAGCGGCATCAGGGCCCCATATTCCGGATGATCATCATAAAAATGTTCCTGATCCTGCGCATTGATCTTTTCCCAGAGAAAACTACTGTATAGACTGGGAATACCCTGATCACCCACCAGGGTTAGGCCATCAGCAGCAGCAGTTTCATTGGTGGGCACCTGATTGATCAATCCTTCGTAGGCAACATCTGGTGCCAGGTTCAACCCTGACTGCTCCGTGAAATAGGTACCATGATCGTGACAAACAACACAATTTGTCGCAAAAATTTCAGCCTGGATTAAATCCCAAGTAGAAGACTGCGCTACAACCAGCAGGGGCAGAACTACTGATACGTATTTTAATAGGAGTTTATGCATGGTACTCAGATTAGTATGAAAAATCTATCCATAATGATGGATTAAATGAATTGAAAATTTTGTTTCGGTACTTCTAATGTTCCTTAACTTATTTGGCGTGCTAAATGAATTTTATAAAGGTGAAAAATTATGAGTAAAAAAACAGAATTCAGTAAGAAAGATAAAAAAGAATTTAATAAGAAATATAACAAAATGATTGATAACCTGCAGATCGAATTGGTCCAAATGCAGGACTGGGTGATCGATGCAGGAAAAAAAGTTGCAATTATTTTTGAAGGTCGCGATGCTGCTGGAAAGGGCGGAACCATTAAAAGGATCACAGAAAACCTAAACCCCCGCAGCTGCAAGGTTGCCGCACTGGCTAAACCATCGGATCGTGAAAGAACCCAGTGGTATTTTCAGCGCTACGTTGCCCATCTACCAGCAGCTGGTGAGATTGTACTGTTTGACCGCAGCTGGTATAACCGCGCTGGGGTTGAGCGAGTGATGGGCTTCTGTACTGAAAAAGAATATATAGAATTTCTACAGACATGTCCGGAATTTGAACGGATGCTGATCCGTTCCGGCATTTTCCTATTAAAATATTGGTTTTCAGTCAGTGCGGAAGAACAAATGAAACGATTTCAGGCAAGAGTTGGTGATCCTACAAAGGTATGGAAATTGAGCCCGATGGATACTGAATCCATAAACCGCTGGGATGACTACTCTAAGTCTAAGGATAATATGATGGAACACACAGACACGGACTTCAGCCCCTGGTATATTGTAGAATCTGATGTAAAAAAGAAAGCAAGGGTCAATTGTATCAGTCATTTATTAAGTAAGATACCCTACACGGATATTGAACAACCGCCAGTTGATCTTCCTGAACGAACCCCTGAGGATTCTTACCAGAGGCCAGATCGCTCTAACTACAACTACGTAACAGAAATAATATAAATAAAAATTAGTCCGAGTTTTATAAAGACTTTATGGACTGGGAAATTCGATCCAGTCCGCCTATCAAGTATTCATTCGGCGGACCATAGCCAAAGCGAAGAAAGCCTTCCAGACCAAACCATTTACCGGCAGTAAGTAGAACACTATAGTTATCCCGAATGTGGTAGGTCAGGTCCTGGGAAAGCATGTCCAGGTTGATGTGAACAAAGGCAATAGCGCCTGCCTGTGGAGGTGACAGGCTCAACTTACCATCACAGTTTTCCATCCAATCTACCAGTGTACCTAGGTTATGGTTCAGATGTACCCTGGTGCTATCTAGAATCTTTTTCCTTCTTTCCGGGGCTAAAACCTTTGATGCAACCCAGTCACTATGATAGGCGATGGAGATTGTAGTATAATCGTGGAAAGCCCAAGCGGTTTTAATATAATCTGCCGGTCCAACGGTCCAGCCCAACCGCAGGCCCGGCAGACGATATGCTTTTGAAAGACCAGCGTTCACAATTGTTTTTTCATGCAGCCCACAAAATGATGGTGATTCCACACCATTCAATTCCGCACCACGGTATACTTCATCCGAAAGGATCCAGCAATCAGCTTCCCTGGCTATCGCGACAACACCAGCCATTACATCTGCTGACATAAGAGCACCGGTAGGATTATCCGGATTACAAATAGCAATCATTTTTGTTTTATTGGTGATCATCGACTTTAGTTCATCCAGGTCCCATTGCCAGCTTAGTTCTTCACGCAATGGCAGGTCCTTCACCGTAATGCCGAAACTGCGGGCCAGACCCCGGATCTGGAGGTAGTTAGGAACCATGTAGATAAGTTCATCGCCAGGTTCCAGCAAAGTCATGACCGCTAGAAAATTTGCTTCCGCTGAACCGGATGTGGCCAGAACATTGTCCACTTCCACGCCATCATAAAGACCTGTGATCTGTTTCCTTAATTCCGGTGTGCCGGTTGTATAGCCATAAAAAAGTTCTGTACGAAGCAGCTCTTCCTGCTCATCCTGGGTTAAAATATCTTTTAGCGGTAGGGGATGTACACCGCTTTCGGACAAATTATAATCCACTTCATTTTCAAAGAGTGACTGGTTTCTTTCTAATTCAAATTCCTCGAATTTCATTCTAAGCTCCTTTACGACATGCTTCAAAGACAGCTTTTGCAATCTGAATATCCTGAACCGCAACTCCGGTCAGATCCGCTATTGTGATCTGACTCTCTGCGGTTCGTCCCGATGCCTTTTCATCCAAGATAGTTCCTAATTCAATAATATCTTTTTCATTAATCAATCCGCTTGTTAAACCATGGACGATCTCCCCCCGTTCCCTGCATTGGAGAATACTGTCAGCCACGATCAGATCCGCTTTTTCTAATATACCGGGTTCCAGTTCCTGCTTGCCTGGTGAATCCGAACCCATGGCAGTGATATGAGTGCCTGGCTTGACATGATCAGCTGTCAGCAAGGGTGTCTTCGTGGGCGTTGCAGTGATGATTAAATTGCAGGATGCTGCCACATCACCGGGAGCAGAGCAAGTTTCTACCTGCCAGCCATCTGCACTCATTTCATCCTGATATTGACGCATTTTTTGCTCACTTCGGCCCCAAACTTTTACCTGTCGACATCTGGTTATAGTTGATAAATATGATACCTGCATCCGGGCCTGCACTCCTGTTCCCAGCACACCAATGCATTCCACCGGATCGGGTGCCAGGACTTCAGCACAGATCGCTCCGGCTACTGCTGTACGCACATTGGTCAGATAACATTCATCCACGAGTACACCTTTTTCCCGACCAGTACGCTGGTCAAAGAGCAACATCATTCCTCCCTGGCTTGAGGATAATCCCAGGTCTGAATTTTCATAAAATCCGGAAGCGATCTTTATCACAAAATAGTCATCACCTTTTATATATCCGTATTTAATATGGACATCACCGGGAGGATCATTAAATACTAATTCTCCCACTGGCGGTACCACAGTGCGACCGGCAGAATAGGCTTTGAAGCCATCCTTGATTAATGGAACCAGGTCAAGACCCGGCAATACCTGTTTTATCTGTTCTAATCCGAAAACGTGCATAAGATCTCCTGCAATGTTGCAATGCTAATATTTCCTCCACAGACCACCAGGCCAACCCGCTGTCCCTGCAACTCTTCCTTTTTTATCATTAAAGCTGCCATGGCAGTGCCAGCGGCTCCCTCTACCAATTGATGCTGTTTCTCTATGAGGGACAGAACACCCTCGCGGATTTCCGCTTCTGTTACCAATACCGTTTCATCAATAACCTCCTGACAAATTGGGAAGGTCACAGCATCTGGTTCCACGCCCCCGGCGGTGCCGTCTGAAAGGGTTGGCAGCGACTCAAGATCCAGAACCTGGCCCGCTACCAGTGATTTGATCATCACAGGGGAATTTTCCGGTGAACAGCCGATCACATAGAGATCCGGCCATACCGATTTCAGATAGCCGGCGATTCCACCAATCAACCCACCACCGCCCACTGAGACAATC
>DTUG01000245.1 GCA_012964275.1 Fidelibacterota bacterium
TTATAGGCATGTCAGTCTTTAACTGAATTTACCAGATCGGCGAAAGCCTGGGGATCTCGCACTGCCAGGTCAGCAAGGATTTTCCTATTTAACTCAATTCCTTTGGTGTTGAGGGCATTGATAAAAGTTGAATATGACATCCCATTAAGCCGGCAGGCGGCATTGATGCGAATGATCCACAAGCGCCGGAACTGGCGTTTGCGCTGCCGTCTATCCCGATAGGCATATAATCCGGCCCTAATGACCGCATCTTTGGCAGATTTGAACGTGCGGCTCCGGGCACCATAGTAGCCTTTGGCCTGCTTAATGATCTTCCGATGGCGGCGATGCCGCGGGATGGAACTGTTTGCACGTGGCATTTATTTACTCCTGTCTTATACACCTAGCATTCGTTTTACATTTTTCCGATCAGCAGCATCTACAAGACCTCCATGACGCATTTTACGCTTTGCTTTATTAGAACGACGAATTAGCATGTGCCTATGGTTTGCTTTATTTCTTTTGATCCGGCCAGATGCTGTCAACTTAAATCGCTTTGCAGCTCCGCGCCGGGTTTTCATTTTTGGCATCGAGGTTGTCTCCTATTTGCCATTAAGGATAACAGACATGCGCCGACCTTCCAGAGGAATATCCTTTTCTACTTCGGCCACTTCAGCCAATTCTTCAAGAACTCGATCCATGACGTCTTTCCCTAAGTCAATCCTTGATAATTCACGTCCACGGAACATTAGAGTAACTTTCAATTTAAATCCTTCATTTAAAAATTTTCTTCCCATATTCATCTTAGTCATCAGGTCATGTTCATCAATCCTTGGCCTGAACCTAATTTCTTTTACCTTGATGACATGTTGTTTCTTTTTACTATTTTGGAGTTTCTTTTTCTCTTCGTATTTGAGTTTACCGTAATTCAGAATTTTACAGACTGGGGGATCTGCGTTCGGTGCAACCTCCATTAGATCTAAACCGAATTCTTTGGCTCTTTCTAGTGCATCTGGTGTAGGAACGATGCCCAATTGCTCACCATCTTCACTAATTAATCGTACTTCCTCAGCTCTTATATCGTTATTGAGTCTCTGCGTCTGCTTCTTGCCTATGAGTTACACTCCTATTTTTTATTTCATCTTTCAATTCAGGGATCAGCGTTTCCAGACGAACTGGTCCAAGATCCCCTTCAAAGCGCCGCCGGACGGATACGGTTCTATTTTCCGCTTCCTTGGTGCCAACAATCAGCATCACGTTTACTTTATTAAGTTCCGCATGCCTGATCTTAGCACCGATTTTGTCTGCTCGTTCATTTAAATTGACACGGATACCAGCCTCAAACAGAGATCCTTTGACCTGCTGAGCATAAGCTAATACTTTATCAGAAACCGGAAGAACAGCAACTTGAACCGGCGCCAGCCAAAGCGGGAAGTTACCTCCAAAATGTTCAATCAGGAATCCAATAAATCTTTCGTGTGTACCTAATGGTGCCCGATGAATGCAGATAGGGGTTTTTCCACTTCCGTCCTCATCAATATAGTTAAGATCAAATCTTTCAGGTATAGCAAAATCAACCTGATTCGTCGCCAGTGTGAATTCCTTTCCTATAGCACTCCATACCTGGACATCTATTTTTGGACCATAAAATGCTGCTTCACCTGGAACTTCCACAAATTCAATGCCCCCATCTTGTAGAGCTTCTCTGACCCACTTTTCAGTTTCAAGCCATAGTTCTGGTTCATTGACGAATTTATTTCCCAAGTCCTCCGGATTATGAAGGCTAAGCCTCATAGTGTATTTTTCTATACCAAAGATTTTAAAGTACTGGAGATACATTTGGCAGACGTTGAGAAATTCATCCTTGAATTGACCCGGTCTGCAATAAATATGAGCATCATTCATTTGCAGGCTGCGAACCCGCATCAGTCCAAATAACTGCCCGGACCTTTCATAACGATAACAAGTCCCATATTCGGCTAACCGTAAAGGCATATCGCGGTAACTGCGGGGAGAAGCAGCGAATATCTTATGATGGTGTGGACAGTTCATAGGCTTTACATAATAGTCGGTCCCATCCACATCCATCGCTGGATACATAAATTCCTTATAATGGGTTAAATGTCCAGAACGCTCGTACAAACTGCCTTTAGTTAAATGGGGTGTACGTACCTGTTGGTATCCCGCGAGCCTTTCAGTCTCTTTGGCTAATTGCTCCAGTTCATCAATGATAATAGCACCATTGGGCAGCCATAGCGGTAGGCCCGGCCCCACCTCATTATCGAATGTATAAATTTCCAGTTCCCTGCCCAGTTTGCGGTGATCCCGTTTTTTTGCCTCCTCCAGCATATGCAGGTAACGCTTCAAGCCATCTTTCTTTGAAAAAACCGTTCCATATATTCGCTGAAGCATTTTATTTTTCTCGTCTCCGCGCCAATATGCACCAGATGTGCTCAGCAGTTTAAAATATTTTATCTTACTGGTATTGGATACGTGGGGTCCGCGACAAAGGTCCGTGAAATCATCCTGGGTATAGGCAGCAATGGTATCATCAGGGTCAATCTGCTCAATAATCTCCACTTTATAGGATTCCCCCATATCGCTAAAAAGTTTTATAGCATCATTCGATGATATCTCCTGTCGGATTATATCATGGCCTGCCTTGGAAATTTCTTTCATTTTATTCTCGATTTTAACCAAGTCTTCATCCGTAAAAGTGCCATCGAAATCAAAGTCGTAGTAAAAACCATTTTCAATAGTTGGCCCGATCGAGATCTTGACATCAGGAAATAAACATTTTACAGCATGAGCCATCAAATGGGCCGTGGAGTGGAGTAAAACTTCGTGACCTTCAAGTGTGTCGCCCGTCAGCAATTCCAAAGTACAATCATCCTGCAGGGGTAGATTCAAGTCCACCAGACTACCGTTGACGCTGGCAACCACCACATCTTGTGCCAGGCGTGAACCGATATTATCAGCAATCTCCTGTGGTGTAGTTGCTGGCGGCACCAATTTTATAGATTGGTCTGGTAATGTTACTTGAATTTTGGACATTATTAGTGGGCGATGACGGAGTCGAACCGCCGGCCTCTACGATGTCAACGTAGCGCTCTAACCAGCTGAGCTAATCGCCCAAAAAAAGCCGGGAAAATTACGGAGGTTTTATTGTTGTATAAATGTATAATTCCGACGCAATAGTATAGATTACTGCGGTATAAATACTTCTTTGTAGACAAACGGATCCTGTAGAATTGATAAAGCTTTTATCAGGTCCTTATCGGTCTCTGATGATATTTTTAGACGACCTTTCTTCCCCTGGAAATGTTCGGCAAATTGCTTTGTTATCGCATTACGAAGTTTTTCTTTCTCACGGTCGAACTGTGTGATAGCTTTTTCTTCAAAATACCGGTCTAGGAGATCGATGGCACCCAGAACAGACACGCTGCTGCTGTCCATTTCCATTAATGTCTCCCGTGTATCCAAGTAGGTTGATTCACCCTTCAGCAAAATGTCAAGGTCATTGCTGTAGACAAAATCTTCAAATTGATCCATCAAGGTAGTATCTGATACAACATCACCAAAAGAATCGTAAAGGTGTTTGTGTTTTTGAACATACGTAAAGAACAACCCTCGTCGCCAAGAAGCAGACAGAATTGGGGTAGCTGGATCCATGGCTATGACATGGTCAGGGGTGATACCCCCGCCGCCATCCACACGGCGCCCACCGGTTGTTTCGAATAAAGTGTCCGCTGATTTTGTAGAATTTCTTAACAATTCATCAGGAAGATATCCCGGTTTCTGGATCAGGCGTCCACTGGGTATGTAATATTTTGCTGTGGTAACCTTCAGTGATTTTTCCTTGTCAAGGTTATATATCGTCTGTACTAATCCTTTTCCAAATGACTGCCGGCCAACCACAACACCACGGTCCAGGTCTTGCATGACACCTGCCACAATTTCACTGGCGGAAGCACTGCCTCTATTGATCAAAACAGCAATTTGAACACTTCCGGGAACAATCGGATCATTCTTACTAAAATATTTTCTATGTGATTGCTTTGTCTTTCCTTCAGTCCAGACCAGCAGCTCGCCCTTGTCAATAAACAGGTCTAAAATGGAAACTGCAGATTTCAACAAGCCGCCGGGATTATCCCTAAGATCTAAAATTAAACTAGACATATTATTCGACAATAGATTAGTAAGGGCTTTGTCCATTTCAATAGCTGAATTTTTTGAAAAACGGACCAGACGAATATATCCTGTTGTCTCGTCTATCATCCCGGAATAAGATACATCCTGCACCGCAATATCCTCTCTAGTAAGAGTAAATTCAATCCATTCATCATAGCCAAACCGATCAATGGTTAGAATAACCTGGGTTCCCTTTCGACCACGAATTAATTTTGCTGCATCATCCATTGATAAATTATCCGTATCACTGCCATCAATTTTCAGAATTAAATCACCACTAACGATACCCGCACGCTTAGCCGGGGAGTTTTCCATTGGCGAGATCACAGTAAGTTGCTTGTCCCGTCTGCCTATCTGGATGCCAACTCCACTGTATTTACCTTTCGTTAGCATATCCAGTCCTTTTCTTTGATCTTTGACAAGGTAAACTGTATAAGGATCTAAATCGGAAAGCATATTATCTATACTGAGTTTTGTAAACTTCTCAAGATCAATATCATCCACGTAGTGGGTTATTAAGTGTCTATATACATTGTTTATTGTTCCCTGGCTTTCCCGGATTTGCCTGTAAATATCGGATTTGGTTGCCGCTATGATTATTATAGCGGCAATGAGGAGAATAAACTTGGTTAATTTTTTATTATTTTTCATTTATGAACTTTCTTTTTTTGATCTCATCCCAGATGTTTTCATTTATTTCTTCCGGCGATAAACTACCATTAATACAAATACACCGATTAGGAAAAAGTTTAATTAATTCTATATATTGCTTCCGAATCTTTTCTTGAAACGATATACCGGCACTTTCTATCCTATCTGGCGCAGATTCATGTCGCCGCTTTTTCCCATCTTGAGGATCGACATCAATGAACAAAGTTAAATCTGGCTTACATCCGTAGGTTGCAAATTCATTTAGCCGAATTAGCCATTCTATATCCAAACCACGACCGCCGCCTTGATAAGCCAGCGTAGAATCCATGTAGCGATCCGCAATGACCCATTCTCCCGCTTCAAGTGCAGGAACGATCACATCTTTGGTCAGTTGGGCACGACTAGCTGTCATCAACAGGGCTTCCGTTCTGGAAGACATTGCTTCACCTCTGTTTTTTAAAAGAACAGACCGAATCTCTTCAGAGACAGATGTGCCCCCCGGCTCCCGTACAAAACATGTTTTAATATGTTTAGCACTCAATCTCTCAATCAATAATCTGGCCTGGGTTGATTTGCCACAACCGTCAATTCCTTCAAATGATATAAATTTTGCTTTAATTGAAATAGACATTTGGTTCATCTTTTCCGACTAGAATAATGCATTCTCCCCGTGCTCCTTTTGTTGAAAAATACGCTATACATTCAGCCA
>DTUG01000246.1:0-373 GCA_012964275.1 Fidelibacterota bacterium
AAATCAAGTAGCGTTAATTTTCTATATAAGTGTTCAATATCAGTCACTTCGGCACCAATAATGTGTCTTCTAATATCCTTTAGATATTCTAGAACAGTGTGCGTTTTTCCTACAACACGGGACTCACCTATACCCCTAATCCCAGAATCCGTTTCAATTACCAGTAGGGTCAGGTTACGCCACGGAGTTCCAATTACATATGTTTGATAGTTTTTTATCTTCATTTAATTTTATAACGATGCAGTCCAGCCACCATCAACATATATGATCTGCCCTGTGATATAATCAGCGACAGAGGAAGCAAGAAAAACAGCGGTGGACGAAATATCTTCAGGTTCTCCCCAGCGGGACATTGGACATTTTTCTTTCACCC
>DTUG01000246.1:383-5498 GCA_012964275.1 Fidelibacterota bacterium
CAGGTGTTGATCTCTTGTACAATGCCCGTACTAATCTTTCACCCAATTATTAAAATTTTCATCATTGAATAGTTCGTCTGTAAGATCAGTGTGAATAAAACCGGGTGCTATGGCATTCACATTTATACCTTTTTTGGCCCATTCGAGTGCCAAGGTTCTGGTCAGTTGGTTGATGGCCCCTTTTGATGATGCATAGGCAACATTTTTCTCTCGAGCAAGGTTACTTATCAGAGAAGAAATATTTATAATTTTTCCGGGTTTGCTGGAAAGATGATGGTAGAATTGTTGGCAAAGAATAAAAACTGCATCCAGATTGGTGGTCAATACTTTTCTGAAGTCTTCTAGTTTAATATCACTGGCAGCTTCTCTGTGAATTGTTCCCGCATTGTTGATAAGAATGTTTATTGGTCCATGTTTATCACAAATTTGATCATACCATTCAGGTATTCCTGATGCATCAGAAAAATCGTAGGCAGAAATTCCGATTTTCCGTTCTGGGAATCTTGCTTCTAGAATATTCCTTACTAGAGCTAAATCATCACTGTGTCGACTATTTAGAATTAAATCCGCATTAGCTTCGAGTAATTTTGTGGCAATGGCAAGGCCTATTCCCTTTGAACTGCCAGTAACCAAAGCAGTTGAATTTTCTAGACTAATTATCAAGAAAACACAATGATTTATTTTGCTGTAAATCCACCATCGATCATCATGTTCGCACCTGTGATAAATGATGCATCATCGGACGAAAGATATAGGTATAATTTTGCAACTTCATCGGGACTGGCAATACGACCAAGAGGATGCCCGTCATAAATCATTTTCCAAAATTGATCTTCATCACCTGACTCTTTAGCGGAAGCGTGTACGAGTGGTGTATCCACAGTTCCGGGGCAAACAGCAACGACCCTGATATTATCACCCGCGTAATCAATTGCCATCTGTCTTGTTAGCTGTGCTACGGCCCCTTTGGAAGCGGCATATGCTCCCTGTGTGGGTATACCCACATGGCTGGAGATGGAACCCGTATTAATGATGAGCCCACCGCCGTTTTCTTTCATGGATGGTATTAAATGCTTGGCATTGAAATACAATGATTTCACATTTACATCAAATGTTTTATCCCATAGCTCTTCTGGAGTTTCATGGATCTGAAAGGCATGTGCGACCGCAGCATTATTAATCATTATATCTATGCGGCCGAATGTTGATCTGGCAAGATTCATATACTTACGGACATCATTTTCGATAGAGATGTCGCAGCATAAAGGGAAAAAGGTGTCTGGGTATCTGGATAATTCTTCTGAAAATATTTCATCCATATTCTCGTTGTTATCAACACCTATAAATCCTTGAACCCCAGCAGACAAGAATAGTTTCGCGATTGATTTGCCGATACCTGATGCTATACCGGTGCAGATGACTATCTTTGAAGATATGTCTAGAATATTACTATTCATGTTTAAGGTATCTCTATCCGTGTATCATGAAATTTGATTAAAGCATGCTGCTTGAAGATAGAAACAGTATCTTTTTACCACAAGATAAATGACTGTAACGGAGTTGTTTTAATATAACCTAATTCACCTTATGCAGATTATAAATCAACTGAAAAATTGTATACCGCCATGTAGATGGTTCTCATTATTGTTACTTAATTGGTAGACTTTTTTTCTATAGAAAATTGCCCGTTCTTGATACGGTTGGCGTATCTACCAACAGTTGACCCTAGATAAAGCAGGCTAGTTTTGAAAAAAACTTTGTTAGGGTAGCCAAGTAAAATACCAATAAAGTTTCCTTTCTTTCATCGAATTTTCCAATCTGTTAGAGCTGCCCCCCATTCAGAGAACATAAGGACAGTGTCTGCGTTATTTTTTATTTTTATAGGTATTCTTATGATTCCTTTTCTAATCTAATTGGATAAAAGACGGTAATACCGCTTTAATGTTATTCATGGAAGGTAGGATAATTATAGCGATAGAAAATAAAAAATAACTTGTACTATGGGTTCGTTTTCTATTACTATATGAAGCCGATATTTGAGTGTCTTTATTGGTATCGCAAAAGCCGGGCATCATTATCGGGGTAGTAAAATAGATTATATACAGTGGAAGCACATGGAGGTACGCAAATGGGAAAAAAATCGGTATTAATAATTACGCTGTTCTGTGTAACATCTTTTCTGGTAGCACAGCCCACCTTTGGGCCCTACACCAGTGATGATAATACAGTAATACTCATGCACTTTAATTCTGACGTTTCTAACGAAGGAAATGGGGGAGCAGCAACAGCTACAGGCAGTGTCACTTTTGACGATGCCGGGAAACATGGTAATGCTGCATACTTTGACAACAGCGCATACAATGTAAACGACACAACCGTAGCTGCGAATGATACTTCGTATCTGACCCTGGCTGATCATGACAATCTGGATATCACTGAAAGTTGGACCATTGAGTTCTGGGCCAAATCAAAATCACGTAATGATTGGAGCAGTGGGCCCGAGATTGTATCTAAAGTTGACACCGTTTCGACCACCTTTTGGTGGAACGGTGGAACATTGTCCAACTATGCTGTTCGATTGAATGGGAACAACGCTGATTCTCGATGGCGAGATACAGATAGCACATTGAGGCGTGATCTCAATGTTGGAGATGTTGCTAAAATTGATTCAAGCACAATGGCATACCCCTGGGTACATGTCACATACATCCATGATTTTGATTCTCGTTTTGAAGGAATCTTTGCTCATGATGTAGACGGCAACCTGTTGGGACATTCCTACAGCCGATTCCATTGTGGAACATCCTACCTGGAAGATCGTTGGTACCAGCATAGCCCAACCAGTGGCGGACACGCTATGACCAATGGCCTGCCACTTTATATCGGCATGAATCCGGATAACAGTCATACTTTTGATGGTTGGCTGGATGAGCTGCGCGTGAGCAATGTTGTTCGCGGATTTGCCAGCGCTCCGCCTCTTGCTGAGCATGGCTGGAACAATGGGCAGGATGGTACCCTTGGAAAGCACAATCCTCGTACCGGAGCTGGAACTCATACGGTTGGGATTGATGTGATGCAGTTCAATGCATCCGGCACATATTCGATCACAGGTGTTGATCTCTTGTACAATACCCGTACTAATCTTGATGAACAATGGGCGCCAGATAATACTGGCTGGACTACAGTAGCCATGACTGGCCCAACTGGTTTACACTGGACTGGCTCCTTCCCAATAGGAGACCGTGGCACATGGCATGAGTATTATTTTAAGATCACTGATGCAGATGGTATTGTTCACGATTATGGCACCAGTGCAGAAGGCGATTCCTGGGATAACGACGATTTTCAAGTCCAAAATGACTCCACCTACTACACGGTTGTTGTGGTTGATGACAATTCCCTCGTCCTTGATATGGATTTTGAAACCTTTGAAGATGACGATGATCCTGCTGATAATTCTGTCTATGGCTGGAACGTGGATGTTTATGGTAATTATGCGCTTGGTGATGAAGTACCTGATGCAGATTTTGGTATGCAGGAGAGCGAAACTTCTTACGAATGGTTAGATGGTGTGCCTTCTTACATCGAAATCCGGGATGGACAAGCATTGCACTCTGATGAGTTTACCCACAGTGTCTATTTCAACCTGGGTCATAACTCTGAAGGTGTTGTAAATCATAACTTGATTTTGATGTCAACACAGTCTGGTGGGCGTTATAACCAGGATGGTAGCGCATTTTGGCTCGATAATTATGCTATTGAGGTTCATGATGACGGTGCCGGAGGAAGCAAGGTTTGGAACTATAGTACTCTCATTGGTGATTTGTCCTGGGCCTGGTGCTATGAATTAGCCCAGGAACAAAACTTTCACTTCTCCATCCAACCGCATGAATGGTGGCACATGGTCGTTGCCATGGACTTCGATCATGAAGCCAGCACTGGAACATTTTACTCATTGATCGTTAATGAAGATATGGAACAGGTAGGTACATTCCATGCTCACGAGCAGCACATTCCTGCAACAACTTTTGATGGATTGTGGCGCCTCGGTACGCGTGGCGGGCCTGATGCGCACGCATGGCCTGTTGGTTATGCGGATAATATCAAGGTCTGGAACTATGCAATTACACCGGATAATGATCCGGATGGTATTTACCATGGTTTAATGCCTGGTTTATCAACGGATGACGAATCTATCTTAAACCCAGATGTTTTCGAGCTGACTCAGAATTACCCCAATCCGTTTAACCCGACTACTACCTTTGATCTGACTATATCAGGGTCGCAGAATGTTGATTTTGCGATATATAATATTGTTGGTCAGCGTGTAAAAACGCTTGTAGCGCGAACTATGCCAGCTGGGGTTTACAACATCTCTTGGGATGGAAGGACCATGGAAGGGCTAGAAGCTGCCAGTGGTATATATATTGCGAAAGCTATTGGAGACGACTTTAATTTTCAGAAGAAGATAACTCTTCTCCGGTAAATCTGAATAAAACAAATAAAGCGCGGGGAGAACGACATGTCTCCCCGCGCTTTATTTTTTCCTGAGTATGGTACGCTGATGGGGAAAATAAATAATTTTCTATGTCCGGTTATAACCATGGTTGGTCTGGCAGTATGCACTTCTTGTAATATATCCGAGCCTATAGAATTTTATTCCCCGGCCCCTGGATTAGTCAGAGTTCTATTGAAGTCTGATAATACCGATACTAGTATTAACATTCTTGGAGTTGATTATTCCATCTCTGAACAGGATTCAATGGATCTTTTGGTCTATCAGGGTAAAGTATTTAACTCAGATTCCAACTATGCCATACTCTTCCACAATGTAAAATCCTGGAGACAGGAAGAATTTATATATAACCTGCTGGACTGGAATTCCAGTACGGGCTATACTGTGTTCAAGGTCTTTGAGAGTCATGTGCCCCCTGGGGAGTATGATATGATTACTTTGGGTTTGAAAGCAAGTGTGATGGATATAGGCCCCTATCTTATTCCTATCTCATTACCCCAGGACACAGAAGGAGTTATGTCCCTACCGGTAACGTTCCATGTCGATGAGCAGGGAGTTACAGAGATCACCCTATCTATCAAGCCTTTTGTCAGCATGTC
>DTUG01000247.1:0-612 GCA_012964275.1 Fidelibacterota bacterium
CGGCAACATAATAATGCCAACATTTCCCAACAAGGCATACTCAGTACCCGGATCCGCTTATCGCTTATTCGTTCGGCAATCTCAAGGGCTAGAGAGACTTCCGATCCGGTAGCTAGAAAAACGAGTTCAGCAGTGTCTTCACATTCCTTAACGATATAAGCTCCTTTCTGCACACCATTACTTACTGTTTCCTGATCTAAATCCATGATTGGCACACCCTGCCTGGTAAGCAACAGAGCGCTAGGTGTTTTCTCATTTTGTAAAGCTAAATTAAAACAGGCTACAGTTTCTTTCGCATCGGCGGGACGGAAGACATTGAAATTAGGTATAGCCCGCAAAGCCATGGCATGTTCGATGGGTTGATGGGTAGGGCCATCTTCACCAACAAAAAAAGAATCATGTGTGAATTCATGGATAACTCGCACAGCCTGGATCGCGGCCAGCCTCAATGCAGGACGCTCATAATCTGCAAATACAAGAAATGTTCCGCCAAAAGGAATAATCCCTCCGTGCAAAGCCATACCATTCATCATAGCCGCCATAGGAAATTCCCGTACCCCAAAGGCGATATTTCGGCCATTTTTACTCTCTTTTTGAAAATCTCCATATGAT
>DTUG01000247.1:622-5411 GCA_012964275.1 Fidelibacterota bacterium
CAAAGTTCCCGGTATAGTTGGATGGTTCCAAATCTGCAGAACCGCCTATGAGCTGAGGAAGGTCAGCTGCAAAGCTATCCAAGGTTGCACCGAAAGCTTTTCGTGTAGCCAGCACGGTTCCGGATTCAAATTCAGGATAGGTCAGGCCAGGTAATTTATTTCCCAATGTTCTGTCCAGCAGGATACCAAGATCTTTATCATTTCTGAGCGATTTCACATGATCTTTCCATGAAGAAACAACATCTATCAAAGTTGGAAATCGTTGCTGAAAATGTTCTACTACCTCCATGGGCATAAAGAACTGTTTAATTGGCAGACCTAATTTTTCTTTTGTTGCATCAATTTCATCTTGGGGCAGTGGCGCACCGTGAGTATTATGGTCTCCTTCCATGGTTGCCGCTCCCTTGGCCATAACCGTGCGTCCGATAATGATACTTGGTTTGTCCACTACCTGTGCTTTTTCAATTGCGTAGCGTACGGCATCGTGGTCATGACCATCTATTTCCTGAACATTCCATCCAAAACCATCGAATATCGTGGCATAGTTTGTTGAGTCTGAACGGGCGGTATTTCCAGATATCTGAGCATCATTGGCATCATAAAATACAATGAGCCTTTTAAGACCCAGATGACCCGCCAATGACGACGCACCCAGCGTAACTGGTTCCTGGACATCACCATCGCTGGCTAATATATATGTATAATGGTCAACTAAATCTTTTGCTGAATCCGATTGAGCCTTTAGAGTATTCCTAAGATAGGATTCGGCGAGGGCCATACCAGTGGCCATGGCGAACCCCTGACCTAAAGGGCCCGTGGTGCACTCCACACCCGGTATCTCAACCTCTGGGTGTCCCGGTGTGCGGCTATGCAGTTGGCGAAAATTCTTAATATCGGTCATGTTTAACCAGCCAATCAAATATAAAAGGCTGTATTGAAGCATGGACATATGTCCTCCAGAGAGAACAAAACGGTCTCGATTGAACCAGTCTGGATTTTTTGGATCGAACTTTAGATAATCCTTAAAGAGTATATATGCAAAATCAATGGCCGACATGGGTCCTCCAGGATGACCACTATTAGCTTTTCGGGTAGCATCCATAACTAATCCTTTTATGACAGCAATACTGAATTGATCTTTATCAGTTGAAGACCAGTCAGAAAATGAGTCTAATTCCCGAAAGGTGTGCAAAATTTATAGAATTAGTTAAAATTTAATTTATTCTTCAGAGTCAGAAATGTCATCACCATATAGATCATCCAGATCTATGGATATATCATCTTTTTTTGATTCTGGGACTTCAAACATTTCCTCCTGTTTTAATGCCATGGCATTAGCAATGATGACATCCGGCAGGGACTGTATCCGGATATTATGATTGTAAACACTCTCATTATAAAGCTCCCTTCGGTCAGCAATCTCATTTTCCAACCCGCTGATTCGATTTTGAAACTGTAGAAAATTTTCATTGGAGCGTAGCTCAGGGTATGATTCAGATAAAGCAAACACTGATTTTAGAGCATTCGTGATCTGGTTATCCGCATCTGCTTTTTCAGCAAGGGTTCCGGCACCAAGGTACTTTTCCCGTGCGGACATAACCGAATCAAACATTTTCTTTTCATGTTTTGCAAAAGCTTTTACAGTTTTAATTAACTTGGGAATCTCATCCGATCGCTGCATAAGCAATACATCGATGTTAGCCCAGGATTTCTTAATATTTTCACGAACTTGGATCAATCCATTATATATGGTAAAGAACCAGGACACAAGCCCTATTATTACCAAGATAAATATAAATCCTACTACAATATTCATATTTTCTCCTTCATTGAAATTCAGCTTATGCCAACAGCTTCTGCCCTGGTGTAAAATTCCCTGATCGTTGCCACAGGATCATCAGATCCAAACACTTCAGATCCAGCTACAAGGATATTTCCACCGGCAGAAATCACTTCCTCGGCATTTTGAAGTTTGATCCCGCCATCTACTTCGATAAGTACTCTATCCAAGCATTGGTTGGATAAATATCGTTTCAATTCAACGATCCGTTCAGTAGACCCAGGGAGGTAATCCTGTCCGCCAAAACCAGGTTCGACGCTCATTACCAGTACCAGATTTACCTTATCCACAATTGAAAAAATAGAATCAAGAGGCGTTTGCGGTTTAATGGAGACACCCACCATTTTTCCGGCAGCTCGAATCAAATCAATAACTTTTTTTGGATCATCGGTTGCTTCTATATGAAATGTGATATTGTCAGCGCCGGCACGGGCAAAAGGTTCGACTAACCGTTCCGGTTCTAACACCATCAAATGCACATCTATGAATTTATTTGTCCTTGGGCGAAGCGATTTTACAACTGGTGGGCCAATAGTAAGGTTGGGAACGAATTGGTTGTCCATCACATCCACATGAATCCAATCTGCCCCGCCCCCTTCGCAGATATCAAGGGCAGATTGTAGATTGGAAAAATCAGCTGATAAAATGGAAGGGGCTAACTTGAATTCTGAACCCATATTAAGGCACCAAACTTAAAATAAACTGGCTGTGGGAAAAACTGAGATAGGTAGGTTTCTATGTATAAATGAATTCCACCATTTCCTTTAGGTCAGGATGTAGGCTGTTACCAACCGGGCAATCACGTGCCGCTCGCTCTAGGCGAATGCGATCATCAGGCATAATTCGATTTTTAAATTTAATATGGATTTTAACTTCAGCAATTCTCCGGGGATTCTTCCCCATAACCTTTTCCACATCGGCTTTGGTGCCGGTCATATTAATCCCATGCCTTTGGGCAACTATCCCCATAACCGTAAGCATGCATGTCCCTAGGGCTGTGGCCACCAGATCCGTAGGAGAGAATGCATCCCCCTTGCCCTGGTTATCTACTGGTGCATCAGTGAGGATACTTTTCCCAGAACGTATATGGGTAGCTTCTGTCCTTAGTTTACCCTGATAAATAATATTAGATGTGTTCATGTTTTATCTTGTAACCTCCTTGAATACACGTTTGAAATTGTCGCCTAAAATCTTTTGGACGTCCCTGACAGAAAAACCGCGATCTAACAGTTTCTTTGTAATAAAAGGCAGCTTGGTCACATCTTCGAGTCCAGTAGGCATCAGTTCAACTCCATCCCAATCGGATCCAAGGCCTACATGCTCCACACCAACCAGATTGGCAATATATTCTATATGATCCACAACATTATTGATGGTTGGAGCAATCGATCGTTTTTCCCGCATTAAGAGTTTCGATTCAGCATACCAATAAGCGTCAGTATTGGAACCCAATTCTTCAGCCAGTTCATTTCGCTCCAGTTCGTATTTTATATCAATCAATTCTGCCTTTCCCATAAATGTGCTATCCACATAGCCAGGGTAAAAGTTCACAAATACAACTCCTCCATTATCGCGGACAGCCCGAAGCTGGTCATCCCTCAGGTTACGGAAATGCGGACATAAATTATACACAGATGAATGAGATGCAATGATTGGTTTTGTGGTTGTCTCAATAACATCCCAAAAGGTCTGCTCACCCGCATGGGACACATCCACCATCACACCCAGTTTATTGCACCGCCTAACAACTTCACGGCCAAAATTCGTTAATCCAATAAACGATAGCGAATCTGGTTTTTCATTCTCATCTTTTGCCGAAGTAGCCCAGGAAGTTGAATTATTCCAGGTTAAACCCAGATAATGCATGCCTCGCTTATAGAGATGATCCAGTTTTGATAAGTCATTCTCAATAGAATGACCTCCTTCCACACCAATCATGCAGGACATGATGCCATGCTGTTCATTATAAACCACATCCTGGTAATCATAAGGAATAGCCCACTGATCTGGTACCCGCGAACAAAGGTATTCCAGTTTAGTGATCATCTGATTAGCCCGCTCAAAATATTCACCTTGGTTAAATTCAGTTGGACTAACCCAGATCGCAAATACCTGGAGATCCATGCCGCCTTCACCAAGTTTGATCAGATCTGACTGGCTATCAGGGTGGCGGGTTAGTATATCCTGTCCGCGCATGGCCCGCAACAGGACATCATTATGAGTATCAGCTACGAAGGATTCCTCATGGATTTCGTGTACGGGTCTATTACAATAGATCAAAAGAACACTGAATAAAATAAGGTTAATTAGTTTCATAGATCTATTTCTATCGTTTAACAGGAAGGAACAATCTGCAGATTAATAAAGGGAAACAATTAAAGAAATTTTTTCCGCAGTTCACGTTTAACCCGTACAAATATTTTTTGATTCAGTAAAGAATCGTAATACATCATCTCCACCTTCTCGACCAAACCCTGATTTCTTCATCCCTCCAAATGGTGTTCTAAGGTCTCGCACCATCCAGCAGTTTACCCATATCACGCCTGAATCAACAGCATCTGCCACACGGTTTGCTTTTTCAGGATCTTCTGTCCAAATTGTTGCAGATAACCCATATTCGGTACTATTTGCTATTTCAACTGCTTCCGATTCTTCCTCAAATGGTATCAAGGTTACAACTGGGCCAAATATTTCTTCCTGATTCGTTCTGCACATTGGGCCTAAACCTTCAACAATAGTTGGTTCTATGAACCAGCCATTTGCACAGCGCCCCTCCAAGTGCAGTGAAAGACCGCCGCACAGAACTTTACCACCTTCATCCTCCGCAAGTTGGATATAATCCAATATTTTATCGCGCTGCACTTTGGACGCAACAGCCCCAAAATGAGTTGTTT
Source organism: Fidelibacterota bacterium (assembly GCA_012964275.1). Classification (GTDB taxonomy): domain Bacteria; phylum Fidelibacterota; class Marinisomatia; order Marinisomatales; family UBA1611; genus UBA1611. Next base: position 5,357 of record DTUG01000247.1, read on the forward strand.
CTTCAATGGGGTCACCCACTTGAAGATCATTTACCTTTTGGGTAAAATCAGCTTT
>DTUG01000248.1 GCA_012964275.1 Fidelibacterota bacterium
GCCTTTCGCCAGTTCATTGCAAACCTTCCAACCTGTTCTTTTACGTATAATCTAAAACGTGATGATACTTAGATTGGCATGAATGACTGGATATTACTCATTGTCAGACGGATGTTCGTTTGATGGATGATCATCGGATGCTTTCTCTTTGGTCGGATGTTCTTTGGATGGATGTTCTTTGGATGCTTCTTCTTTGGACGGATTTTCTTTGGATGGATGTTCTTTGGATGCTTTCGATTCGGCCGATTGTTCAACCGCCGGCTTTTTGCCTTTCTTGTCGCAACCCGCCAAGCCCAGCGAGATTATCGCAGCAATCGCTACTGGAATAAGCAACTTTTTTAAAATGTTCATTGTCATCTATTTCCTTTCTTTGTTAAGTGTCATGATATTAATAGTATTAATACAGCACCATACGGTTCAGTCTTATCAATCCATACTTTGAATTAGCAATAACAGTCCCAATAATCAATATACTATTAGTGTGGACGCTGTCAATCATAACCAAATCTACCCACCATCCCACAAACAAAAAAGCCCGCTACTGGGCGGGGGTTGATGTTGTGAAAAGGATAGAATTATTTCAGCAGTACCATCTTTCTGGTCTGCCTGAACTCCCCTGCCTGAATCATATATAGGTATAATCCGGCGGGCACGGGCGAACCAGCATTATTGGTGGCGTTCCATTGGGTAAATCTGTAACCAGCGCTCTGTTGATCATTTATTAGAGTCTTAACAACTCTCCCCATCATATCATAGATGGTGATGTTGACATTAGCATCTTCTGGTAGGTCGTAGCGGAGAGTTGTGACAGGGTTAAATGGATTGGGATAGTTTTGGTTGAGAATATATTCTTTCGGTATTTGAGCGTTGTTATATGTTCCTAATGCTGGATTTTCCAAAGCACCTTCATCAATCCATTGTGCGATAAGGTCCACTTGCTCCGAAGCCAAGTCAGGATTATTCCCCGGCGGCATAGCACCAGAATTTATTTTTTGCCATAATAAGCTATTAGCATGGTTATAGGGTACTATAACAGCTCCACTATTGCTTCCAGCCATGACACTTTCATATGATCTCAAATCCAGTCCGGAATTGTGGTTGCCGCCATGACAACCGGTACAATTACTATTAAATATCATCTGAATCTGTGAATTATAATCCACTTGACCTGCTAAAATATTTATGTAAATAAATAGTAGATGTAGGGATACTTTTTTCATAGGATAGTTAAATCTACCAACACCCTCGCAAACAAAAAACCCCGCTACTTGGCGGGGATTGGGGGTTTTGGAGTAATCTCTATCTAACAATATATTTTCTTATTGCCGCCTAGCAATCCAAATCCCATAATCAATACCACTCCCGTTACCATAAAACATAAGCCACGGCTCATTTTCTAGGGGCAAAATGGACGGGTCTCCAATATTGTTGCCGCTGGGAGAATCAGCATTGGCATAAACTTGCTCGACTATGTTGAAGTTCAAACCGTCCGCCGATATGCTAAGACATACACCATGACACATTCCCACACCCCAGAAATAGAGTTTTACACTCCCATTGCCCGTCATCACAGCTTCAGGACTAGTAACGAAACGGGTGTTATTGGGAGCGTGGGCTTCCACCCAAATCTCCGGTGCAACACGTACTCCAGGTTCAGGTGTCCAGTTTAAACCATCTTGCGAAGTTGCTGAAAGAATAACGGTTTTCATATTATTAAAATAGGTACTGTCTTCATCAGCCCCACGATAATACATACGGAAACTGCCATTATCTAATCCTACTGTTGATCCATCACCAACTTGGTCTATATCAAGACTACCGTGCCACCCTCTTGTGATACGTACCCCTGTTTCTTTCTCAAAAGTAAGTCCCCCATCACTGGAGATGGCACTTTCAATAACCCCAGCACCTTGAAAATATATACGAACACGACCATCAGAAAGGCGTAGTGCATCGGGGAACGCGGCATTGGATACTCTAATGCCTTCTTCTGTGCTCCAGACCAGACCATCTGCAGAATAAAAACTCACAATATTGCGTACACCCAGAGATCCGACATACATACGAAATCCGCCCTCGGCAAGGGGCAGTACATCCGCATCCGCATAGGGACCCAAAACGGCTGATAGATAACCATTTATTGTTTGAATCGGTAACCAAGACTCCGATGCTTCAGTTACCGGGATAATTCGATGGTTATCATCTATAATTTTGGTGGATTTATTTACATCACAGCAGTTCAAAAAAATGAAAAATAAACTACACCCTTTAAATATAAATTGGTTTTTTACATATGGTTTCATATTCCTGTTGTACTGGATATTACTTTAATATATAAAAATTAACTGTGGGTGCCTAAATCAAATAATTCTTGAATGAAAAGGAATTGAATTTTCCGCACAGAACTTCTTAGAACTAGAAGCTATTTTTTATTTGGTTGGATTCCATCTTGCACTGACAATTGACCAATGCAAATCAGAAGAATCAGTCTCGATTAAACCTGCGACATATATTCTATGGATACTATCTGGCATCGTTACAATCCAAGGATAGTTCTGAGGCCAGACATTATATTCAGTGAAATCCATATGGCTTAAACGAATGCCATCCCGCCACCCCCACAAACAAAAAACCACGCTAGCGGGGTTGATATAGTTAATCATTATCTTCATCTTTAATACCGCCAATAAACTTCATGCAGAGCATGTTCTATCGGAAAAACGTATTTCTAACTCGCACCGATATTTTAAAATACTTCGTCCATACCATTGCCTATCCTATCGAGATAAACACTATTACTGAGAGCGTCAGTGCTACGCCAAGCATTTCCTTACTACTCATCTCTTCACCACTTACCGGTTCCAAGAAGACACTTATTGAACGTAGAATCATCAAGACCACGATGGTCCACCACATAGAGATATTCCACCGTGGTGCTTTAGGGTATTTCAACAGAATGAGCAATAGGGGAAGCGAGTACGAAAAAGATTGCGACCATGAGAATAAAGGGATATTCAAAAAACCATCCTGAAAGGCCCATCGCATAGACCATCAGGAGATGGATCGAACCGATGAAGTAGGCCAATAGCCAACCCTTTATGCCTTCCATACTGTCTCCTTCCATCAGGGCCTTTCTTCAGTACCCGTACATAGACTCGTACTACGCGATATTAATAGCAGTAGAAAACGCTTCATAAAACCAATATTACGTCCCGCGATAAATAAAGTCCACAAACAAAAAACCCCGCTACCGGGCGGGGCTTGAAGTGATGCTGATTTTTTCAGTTTTCTTCACTTGAAGAATCATCCGTTTTATCTTTCTTCTTTTGTATAGAACCCATACCCGCACCAATTGCAACACCTAAAGCTATACCTAATCCTACATTATCCATAGCTACACCAATTGCAACACTTATAGCAATTCCAGCACCAATCATATTTACTGGTTTTTTTCATTTTATGTCCTTATTTGGTTTGGCGGCGAATCACTTAACTTTCTCCCACTCTTCTACTATTGCACTAACTCCTTGACATATCCAAACCTATTCATCACCCATCAAACAAAAAAAACCGTGAGGATGCTATTTTGCTGTTTTACGACGTTAAGAAAAACACTGCCACAATAGCTGCCAGAGCAGCACTAGCTTGCAGAACAATGAAAAAGAGAGTCTGTTTGGGGGCTACAGCCAACCACCTGAATGCCAGGAACGCAATGAATGGCACTTGTGCAACAATAAGCAGCTGAAAGATATGCGCAGTAGTCCCCTCATCGGTTTCATCAACAATACCAAAAATTGCAAAATGAACAAGTACCATGACTATAGCGACAAGGGACATCGCCAGTGTTAGAAAGACGGTGGGCTGGTTTATCGTAGGCTCGTTCATTGGGAACATCCTGAAGTGTTTCCATTTATATTCTAGTACTATAACATTTTCTAACTAGCAGTTACTTGACTGGGTCATCATGTCGTTCAAGCGTATCCTCAAAATCCAACCAGTCTACATGGGTATCAAAATAGACATGGGCCTGTGGTTGTAAACCTATATCATTGTGGACATTGGCCAAAGTAATGTGGATCTCATCTGCCCATTTGGTTGAACGAAACAGCATGGAGCTACCGCAACGGCTACAGAATCCATATTCTGATTTTTTAGAGGATGAAACCCATTTTAATAATTTTTCACCTTTTTCCAGGGTAAAATGTTCTTTGTTCACTCCAAACCATGTGACAAACCCGGCGCCATGGGATCGCTGGCAGCGGGTACAATGGCAATGCGCACACCATTTCACCGGCAGCTTTACCGTGAACTGAACCTGTCCACAGAGACATGCCCCCGTTACTTTTCTGTGTTTTCTTCCCATAGGTTAAAGATCATTCCAAAGGGATCCTGCAGATAACAGTCTTTCCCTTTCCCTTCCCACTTGATTATCCGGCAGCCCTTGTTTAACAGCCTGTCCTTGGCAGCATCCAGGTCATTCACTGAAAATTCTAATACGGTTCCGGTGCGGTCAGGATCATGAACCACATAAAAAAAGGAATCGCCGGTCTTAAAAACCAATTGTTCATCTGAAGAGTCAAGCAATTCCAGTTCCATAACAGTTTCATAAAAATCCCTGGCGGCTGTCAAATCCCGGGCCAGTACCGCCGCGTGATTGCTTTTCCTGAATGGTGCTTTCATGATGAACTCTTTATTGTTTCGTCAACGAGAAAGAATTATATATCTTCTCCAAGACAGGCCCCAAGTCGCCTGATTTCCTGAATTCAAGGCCCAGCTGTTTACCCTTATGGTCTATAACGTAGGACTGTACCGGCATTCCGAAAATAGCGTCATAGTGAATATAATCATATTTGTGTCCCTGGATACCATCGAGTAAAATATTACCTGCGGGTGAGTGCTTGATCCACAATCCACGTTTTCTCCCTTCAATAGAATCAACAAAGTTGACGCAAATTATGGGGTATCCGTTATATCGAAAAATAACGTCTTTTCCATCACGGCTACGTTCTACTTCCAGTTCATTTGGATAGGAAATGGAGTACCCTGCAGTCTCATTCGTAAGTGCATTCCAAGTGCCCGCCTTGATTGAATTAAACTCTTCAGGAGCATTGGAAACACAGGCAGCCAAAAATAGAAGGAACAGACCTCCTCTATTTTTCATCTCGCATTATTATTTTTTTCTTGATAATGCGAATATTTTTATCTTTTTTATGTTTTCCATCATAGTCATCATCAATATCAATCACAATTACTTCACCATCTTCTGAAACCCACTTGAGTTTTCCTTCTTTTTTACTAAAGCTGGATGCATCCACTTCTTCGCCATTGATCCACACCTTCATTATCGTATCCTCATCCATAATTTCCTGTT
>DTUG01000249.1 GCA_012964275.1 Fidelibacterota bacterium
TCAAAGCGGCCAGAAAGAAAGGGAAGAGAATTACCGAAACGACAAAAACCATGGGAAATGGACGTACTGGTACGAAAATGGAAAACTGGAAAAGGAAGAAGAATTTAAGAATGGCGTCCAGACTGGCGGTAAGCATTACGACTATTTTGGGAAATAAAGCATAATTTTCTAGTAAATATTTACATATAAAACGTGGAAAAATAACGCCCTCCCGGATTAGAGCAGGTGCCGGCTGTTCACTGGTAGAAAATGATTTTATTTTGAGAAATCACTTTATGACATATTCCCCCTGGTTTGTATTATTTAGGCGTCTCACAATTTCTGCCACTGTTGGTATAGTGCTTGCTCATGGAGGCAACAACAGAGCTATTGAGTTTCCCAACATTCCCGGATACCTTACCTTGAAATGTGACCTCCATATGCATACAGTATTTTCCGATGGCAGTGTCTGGCCGGATATTCGTGTAGAAGAAGCACTAAAGGATGGGTTGGATGCTATTGCTACTACAGAGCATTTGGAATTACAGTCTTGGAGAAATGATATTCATCATCCTGACCGTAACCGATCACACCAGTTAGCTAGTTATTTTGCGCGGAATCATGATTTATTGGTTATCAATGGCTCAGAGATAACCCGGTCCATGCCGCCGGGTCACGCCAATGCCATTTTTATAGAAGATGCCAATAAACTGCTTCTAGATGAACCCCTGGCTGTTTTCCAGGAAGCCCGGCTGCAGGATGCATTTATTTTCTGGAATCATCCGTACTGGATTAGTCAGTCTCCGGATGCCCTGGTTCCATTGTCCAACATCCACAAACAATTGATCCGCGATGGTCTTTTGCAGGGAATCGAGGTTGTAAATGATACGACCTATTCTGACGAAGCACTTCAGATAGCCCTAGATTACAACCTGACGATTCTGGGGACATCCGATATTCACGGGATTGTAGATTGGCAGTACAAGATTCCGGACCAGGGACATCGACCGGTGACGCTGGTTTTTGCCCGTGAACGAACGGCTGAATCGATCAAACAGGGATTAGAGAAAAGACTACCATAGTATGGTTCAAAAACCTATTGATTGGCAGGGAAGAATATATCCAGCCTTTGATACGCGAATGCCTGAATGTTTCAACCGTAAGGACTCGGAAAAAATCCACTGTTGTATCGGTGACAATAACCAACCTTTCAGATGCAGAATTTGTTCTGAAAAACCTGTCCGATTATACTTTTTATGCTGATGCTGATTTGATCACGATCCCACCGCACGGAGATAAACTTCTGGAGGTAAAAACACTTAACCGACTCTCGAAGTTTGATCTTCGATTCAGTGTTTTGAATGCGGTCACCGCACCGGGGATACATCCGGAGTTAACACTGTCTGTAACCAGGCGCTGACTATCTTCTTCTATGGGATAATTCTCTGTATTGGTATCTTGTTAGATCACGATGTGGCGTTTTACATTAGGCACCCATAAATGCCAAACTTTACTTTATATATAAACGGAGAAAAACGGCAAATCAATGTAGACAGTAGTACTCCAGTGCTATGGGTTCTGCGAGATGAATTAAAACTCACAGGTACAAAATATGGCTGCGGGAGAGGTCTCTGTGGTGCCTGCACTGTACATATTAATGGAGAAGCAACCCGTTCCTGTATCACCGCAGTTGATACCGTAAATGGAGAAGAAATCACAACCATAGAAGGTTTGCAACAGGGTGATATCTTTCACCCGGTTCAGAAGGCCTGGATGGCGGAGGATGTACCTCAGTGCGGCTATTGCCAGTCTGGCCAGATCATGACTGCAGCAGCTCTATTGGCTCGTAAACCAGACCCGGCGGATGAGGATATTGACGCCGCAATGAAAATGAATATTTGTCGCTGTGGCACCTATCAACGGATCCGCAAAGCCGTGCATCATGCAGCAGGAGAGATTAAACGTGGCTGATAAAACTGTTATTAACCGCAGAGATTTTATTAAAACCGCTACCGCTGCAGGAGCGGGACTCGTGATTGGATTTCATCTGCCGTTTCGCAATCGCCTGCAGGCAGCCAGTGTAGGCCTGCAAAGTTCCTTCGCTCCCAATGCCTGGATCATTGTGCGGCCTGATAATCAGGTCATCTTCAAAGTGACAAAATCAGAAATGGGGCAGGGAGTATGGACTTCTTTGCCAATGATCATTGCCGAGGAGATGGATCTGGACTGGTCAACAATCAAGGTTGAACAGGCATTAGAGTCCGATGGTACCGGCGGCAGTAGGTCCATAAGGGGTTTATGGAAGCCCTTGCGGAAGGCTGGAGCAAAAGCCAAAGATATGCTTCTGGAAGCTGCTGCTCAGGAATGGCAGGTTGAGAAAAATGAATGTGTTGCAGAAAATGGAATGATAAAGCACAAGCCTACCGGAAAGAAATTTAAATATGGCGACCTGGCAATAGCTGCGTCCAAACTACCGGTACCGGATAAGGTATCGCTTAAAAACCCATCTGATTTCAAGATAATAGGAACTGATGCCTTACGCACAGACACACCTTTAAAAATAAATGGCCGAGCACAGTTTGCTATGGATGTAAACCTTGATGGAATGGTCTATGCTTTTGTTGTGCGTTGCCCAATCTTTGGCGGGACATTCAAATCCATGGATACACGTAAAGCCATGGCGATAAATGGAGCTCTTGATATTTTTGAAGTTTCAAATGGTGTTGCGGTTGTTGGTTCGACTACCTGGGCTGCGCTGCAAGCCAGGAAGGCGCTTGATATAACTTGGGATAAAGGGACAACGGCAGATCTAAACAGTGATTCCATTGCTGAGTTTTTAAGAAAACAAGGACGGAAAAGAGCTGCTAAAGGCAGAAATGACGGTAATCCGAAACGTGCTCTAAAAAATGCAAAAACTGTTGTTGAAGCTGTTTATCAGGTGCCCTTTCAGGCCCATGCTACTATGGAGCCCATGAACTGTGTCGTTGATGTTCAGCCGGATCGCTGTCGGTTATGGGCACCGACCCAATCGCCTGGCGATGCCCGGAAACAAGCGGCAAAAATCACGGGACTGCCAAAGGATAAAGTTGAGGTCAATGTCACCTTTCTTGGCGGCGGGTTTGGCCGCCGGGCATTTAATGACTTCATTGGTGATGCGCTGGAAGTTTCCTATCGTATGAAAAAACCCGTCAAACTGATCTGGATGCGGGAAGATGATATGCGCCATGATTATTATCGCCCTGCAAGCCGGCATATTATGGCCGGCGGTTTGAGTTCGGATGGAAAGCTTGAGGTGTGGACGCACCGTGTTGTCGCGCCATCTATTCTATTTGGCCAGATGTTCAAATATCCCGTACCACTAAAGGATAAACTGGATATTGTTGCGTTGGAAGGTGCCAAGAATATTGCTTATGCAATCCCAAATATACGGGTGGAATATAAATCTGCGAATACTGCGGTTCCTGTTGGGTGGTGGCGGTCCGTGTATGATTCACAAAATGCCTATGCAAACGAGTGTTTCATAGATGAACTCGCTGAGTCTGCAGGTCAAGATCCATTACAATTTCGATTGACCTATCTTGCAGATTCACCTCGTGATACCCAGGTATTGAAAATGGCAGCAAAAAAAGTGAATTGGGGGGAGAAACTGTCTGCAGGAAGATTTCAAGGATTGGCATGTCATGCCTCGTTCAAATCACATGTAGCTCAGGTAGCGGAAGTTTCCGTGAATAATCGGGGGATGATACAGGTCCACCGTGTCGTGTGTACTATCGATTGTGGGCAGGTGGTTAATCCCTCTATTGTTCGCTCACAGATAGAAAGTGCCATTGTTTACGGACTTTCAGCGGCTTTGAAGGGCAAAATCACCATCGAAAATGGCGGTGTTGTTCAGGGGAATTTTCATGAATTTGAAGTTCTTCGTTTTCACGAGATGCCGAAGATTGAGGTTTATATTGTTAAAAGTGATGAGCATCCTGGAGGCGTTGGTGAGCCAGGCTTGCCGCCGATTGCTCCAGCAGTGGCCAATGCTGTGTTTGCCGCTACAGGAAAACGGATCCGAAAATTGCCAATTAAGGCAGAAGATTTGAAATCCTGATAAATAAAATCATCCCAATCTTTTATGTATTGTTATTGGGATGCGAGCACATGTCAGATTCCAAGTTAAAATTTATTATTGACTATCCCAGGGAAGATAACGGAACCTTGATTGAAGGCCGTATATTACTTCTTTTAGGGCACAATGATGAAAAAGAGCCTCGTTTCCAGATCAATGATAAAGCCGGTACGGGGCTTGTATTTGGCATCGATGCTATTGGCGAGCAACCATCGAAAGGTGTCACGATTGATGGGAATGTATTTGGTTATCCGGTAAAAAGCCTTGATGACATACCTGCTGGTGAATATTGGGTCCAGGGACTGCTCCACAGATATGAAACTTTCAACCTGAAAACCGGACATATTGTTAAATTGCCCATGGATCGTGGCGAAGGGCAGCGCTGGGATTCTGCACCGGGGAATAATTATAGTGTCCCGAAGAAAATGTTTCTGGATCCAGCCAAAAGATCTAATATTAAGATCCAGCTCGATCAGGAGATCCCGCCCATAGAACAGCCGGATGATACCAAATATGTTAAACATGTGAAAATCAAGAGCAAACTGCTCAGTGACTTTTGGGGACGCCCGATGTACTTGGGTGCTCATGTTCTGCTTCCGGAAGGATATGATGATCATCCCGAAGTACGTTATCCGCTCATGATCTTCCATGGACATTTTCCCAAAAACTTTGGTGGTTTTCGGGTTGAACCGCCAGATCCTGATTTGGAGCCGGAATATAGCGACCGGTTTCGATTGGAAGGGTACAATCGAATTGTTCAGGAATACGATTATAAATTCTACAAAGATTGGACAAGCGTGGATTTTCCCAGGGTTTTAGTGATTGAGATTCAGCATGCCAATCCGTATTATGATGATTCCTACGCTGTCAATTCAGAAAATCTGGGTCCATATGGTGATGCCATCACTTATGAGCTGATACCATATATAGAAAAGAAGTTCCGAGGCATTGGTACAGGATGGTCTCGGTTTCTCTATGGTGGCTCAACCGGCGGCTGGGAAGCTTTGGCTGTCCAAATCTTTTATCCTGATGAATACAATGGGTGTTACGCAGCTTGCCCGGATCCTATAGATTTTCGCGCATACTGCCTCGTAAATATTTATGAAGATAAAAATGCCTATTATACCGGTCCTGCTTTTAAACCTGTTCCGCGTCCCGGACACAGGAATTATCGTGGTGAACTGGATGCAACTTTGGAGCAAATGAATCATAAGGAACTGGCTTTGGGAACCCATAGCCGCTCTGGAGACCAGTGGGATATCTGGGATGCAGTTTATAGTCCCATGGGTCCTGATGGATATCCACAGCCTGTGTGGGATAAACTTTCTGGAGTCATTAACCATAGTGTGGCAGAATACTGGCGGGAAAATTATGATTTAAAATATATACTAGAACGAGACTGGGCAAAGCTCGGGCACAGGCTGGAAGGGAAGATCCATATATACTGCGGAGATATGGATAATTATTACCTAAATAACGCTGTGTACCTGATGGAAGAATTCCTGGAAGGCACAAAAGATCCCTACTATGATGGGGAAGTGGATTATGGGGACCGGGCAGAACACTGTTGGAATGGTGATCATACCCGGCCGAACGCTATTTCCAGGCTTCGTTACAACCAGATGTTTATCAAGAAAGCAGTTCAGCGAATGGAAAAGACCGCTCCATCGGATGCTGACCTTAAGAGTTGGCGCTACTAATAGAAATCATTTCAGATCAATCAGCATTTAATTTTTTCTTACCCATCCTGGTTTATCTTTAAAATGACTCGTCGAAAAAAAATACTCACTGAAATCGAAGTACGGAAGATCAGTGCTATTATTCGTACAGACGATAAAAAACTAGCCGCTGATGCTATGAATGCCGCTGTGGAAGGCGGGTTTCGTATAGTGGAATTCACGCTCACCACTCCAGGCGCTTTTCAGCTGATTACGGAATTCAGAAAAAAAGATGACGATCTTCTTGTTGGTGCTGGCACTGTTATGTCTGTTGGTCAGGCGAACGATGCTGTAAATGCCGGTGCTCAGTTTATTGTTTCACCGGTATGCAACCCAGAGATTATCAGCTATGCAGTAGAAATTGACGTAGTTAGTATACCCGGTACGTATACTGCTACAGAGATGGATACGGCACACCAACTGGGGGCTGATATGGTGAAATTATTTCCTGCCCCGGCAGATATACCTGGATATTTATCTGCAATTCTTGGCCCTATGCCTTACCTGAAGATTTTCCCGACTAACGGCGTTGATATTGATAATATGTTGTCAGTATTGAGCGCAGGGGCTGCCGGTGTAGGATTTGTAAAGACTCTTTTCAACCCGACAGATATGGAGATGAATGATTTTACAGCAATTAAAAAAAGGGCTACAGCTATATTTAGCCGTTTAATTCAGGCAGGTTCAGTCTAAACCCTTCTTCCATTTATGTTGCTGGATTAATCAAAAAACTACCCGATCAGTTTTCCAAATCCGATATTTATTTGCCAGAAAATTTTGGCGGATATTTTTTATGCCAGGTGGTTGCATCCTGGTATACCTGGGCCACTGCTATAGCATTTCCATCCTTATACAGATTTGCGATAAAACTTATACTTGTAGGCGATCCATTCTTATCGAACCCGTTTGGCAGTACCACACATGGATGACCGGACAGATTGGTGCGTAGTAGGTTATCGCCCCAAAAGGAAGGCACTATATACACATCTATTGACTCAAAAAGTTTATTCATTTTTTCATTCAGGAGTATACGGGCGCGGTTGGCCTGGATATACTCAACTGCAGGAATATAACGGGCCTTCCTGAAAACATTGGGCCAGGCCATGCGCATTTGCCGAACCAGTTCATCATCCCGGTTACTACGGGTCAATTCATCGAAGGCCGCAGCGGCTTCGGCACTCAGGATAAAGGATAGAGCTTTAGCCGGAAACTCAGGCAATTCAATGGGAATTAAATTAAGCCCTAGGGATTTCAATATTTCCAGAACAGCTTTATCGTTTTCTTTCGTGGATGTATCCTTAAAAGCAGATTCTACATAAGCGACACGTAAATTTTCTATTTGATTTAGTCTGGGAACTTGAAATGGCACATCGATAACAGATCGATCCAGGTTATCCGAACCCCTGATAATATTGTAGATGAGTGCACAATCAGCTACAGAACGACACATAGGCCCCAGTTTATCCATTGTCCAGCTGAGTGCCATGGCCCCAGCCCGGCTTACAGTCCCAAAGGTTGGCCGCAAGCCCGTTACACCATTACGGGTAGAAGGTGATACGATGGAACCCCAGGTTTCTGACCCGATCGAAAAAGCAACCAACCCAGCCGCAGTGGCTGATCCTGGTCCCGCTGAGCTACCGCTGGAGCCTTGTTCCAAATCCCAGGGATTACGGGTTTTACCACCAAACCATACGTCACCCCAGGCCAAAGCACCTAAAGTCAACTTAGCTATCAGCACTGCACCGGCTGCCTCCAATTTATCGATGACCGTAGCGGTTTCATCTATTATTTGTTCTTGGTAGGGTGTGGCACCCCAGGTGGTCCGGTATCCGGGTACAGCTAGAAGATCCTTGGCACCATAGGGTATGCCATGCAGTGGCCCGCGATAGTATCCAGATCCGATTTCTTTATCTGCTCGTCTGGCCTGTTTTAAGGCTAATTCTTTAGTCAGGGATATAACGCATTCCAGTTCGGGTCCATACCGCTTGAGACGATCCAGGTACATGAGAGTCAACTCTTCTGATGTAACATGTTGTGTGCGTATTAGATACGCCAATTCACCCACTGTCATAAATGCACATTCTTCAAGATTATCTGGGCGGGATATAACTATTTCCTGAAATTGGTATTGGTCATTTCCACTGGGGATTTGGAATCCGGGTAACTGAGGCTGGAAATAGAGTGGAAAAGCCACATGATTAGGCAGTTCCAGTTTTCGCAGATCTTTATATTGTTCACGTAAATCAACAAGGTCCGGTAAAATGGAATCTCTTTCTGAATCTGTAAACTCCAAACCAAGTAGATTTTCAGTACTTTGTAAATGTCGTTTTACAATTTTTTCTGAATCACCACACGCTGAAATAATCAATAGTAATAAAAGTAAATATTTTTTCATTTTGATTTCCCTTTTTCTTAAAAGCTATGAATTATACTGCTGATTCTGTTTTTAATACAATGATCGACCGGTATTTTGGTATAAGCAATACTAGGATTATTCCTGCCGCAGCCAATAGAAAATGAACGCTGGTAAAATTCATACCAATCTGAACAGAATAGTTCTCTACGATCCAGCCAGCCAGCATTGCACTACTGATTACAGCCAGACGGGTGTATACTCCCAGAATTGTTTGTACCCGACCCATGATCCGATTGGGAATTTGTTCCATGAAAGTAGTACGTATGCAGATCCGGGCTGAGTTGTTGTGCAGGCCCATGAGTAGATAGGCTGCAGCCGCCAAAGCAATATGGAAAAATCCCGGGGAAAGCCAAGCCATAACTGCTGAGATAAGATAGCACACGAGTAAAAACCGGTGTCTTCCCAAAATAGTTGCACCAATTCCGGCCAGAATTGTTGACAATAGAGCTCCAATACCATATAGTCCTTCCATGATCCCATATCCCCAACTGCCAGCCAGATATACATCTCTGGACATGGTTATAGTGATAATGGACAATGCTCCCCAGATTGCTACGTCAGCTAGGATTGTAGTAAGTCCAAGCAGTAGAACGCCCAGGTTCTGTTTAAAAAACTTGAATCCTTTCATAAGCGCAGTCAATATTTTTTCACCATTACCGGATTTTCCCTGGTAGGAAAATGGAGCCAGGCTGATCAGGATCCCGGAAATCAGGTAGGTCAGAGCATTAATAGCCAGAGCTGTATTAACGCCATAATAATGAACGACCAAACCGCCAAGACCCGCTCCCAGGATCGATCCGGACTGATAGCTGGCAGATAGCAGTGCATTGGCATTGAAATATTCATCCGGTTCCACCAGCTGCTGCACAAAAGCCTGGGCCGTGGGCCAGAATAGGGAATTACCGGTACCCATAAGCAATACCATTATAAATAAACCCGTCATCGTAAATGAATTCAATAAGAGTGTCGCTAAAAAAACAATAATGATCACCATCCGCACAATGTCGAGAATAACCATAAGCCATTTTCGATTCATTCGATCTATGATTACACCTGCAAATAGAGCCAGTAACACGCCCGGGATAGTCGCCGCTGCCATAATCTTTCCTAGGGCAAGTTCTGATCCGGTTTCTTCCAATACCAGCCAACTGATACTGATCAAGTTAAATCCGAAACCAATCAGTGAAATGGCATTACCGAGGAAAAAGAGAATAAATGTCGGATTTCTTAAAAGTGTCAACAATTTTCAATTCCATAGTAGAATATCGTTAAAATGAAGAGCAAATGTTAGTTTAAGTATGGGAATGAAAAGGGAAAAAATACTACTTAGGGCAGCACATACAGACGTAACAATTAGGTGTGATCCTTATAAATTGCAGTATATTCCCGCGGAATTGATAATTAATTTTCACGGATTGAAATGGTAGTTAAATCACATAATAGAACTTGCATGAATTGCCAACTTTTTTTGTCTGTCTTACTCTTTGGTATCACTGTTGGTTTAGCTCAGCCCGGCTCGCTTGTCGCATATGAGTATCTGGGATCAATGGAAGCTGGTGAAATTGAAACGGCATTAAATATTGCCTTTGGTCCAGATGCTCCAACATCAATCTACTCCATATCAATGTACAGCGTTGCTTATGAAATACAGAAATCAGATGGAACTGCTGACACTCTTTCTGGCGCCGTTGCATTTCCACATGATCCGACAAGGGCGTTTCCCATTGCCAGTTATCAGCATGGCACCACGATCTTAGATAACGCAGTTCCATCTATCACCGGGTTAAGTCCTGAAAACTTTGAAATAATCTTTATTGCGATTGTCGCGAGTTCCAATGGTTTTATTACAGTCTTTCCAGATTACATGGGATTGGGAATTTCAGATGGATACCACCCCTATATTATTGCAGATCCATATACCCTGGCTGTGACAAATTTAATTAGAGCGATTAAACATTTGCCTTCCGAGATTGATCCTGGAGAGTCCTTCCAATGGAACAACCAGCTCTACCTTTTGGGTTATTCGGAAGGCGGATATGCTACTCTGGCCGCGCAAAAAGGAATAGAAGAATCTGTATTAGATGAATTGCCAATTACAGCTTCTTTTCCCATGGCTGGCCCCTATGACCTTTCGGGAACAATGGTGGATTATTTTTTATCTATTCCAGACTATCCACAACCATTTTATGTTGCAAATGTTTTATTTACTCACTTGGATTATTATGGATCTTTGGATGATCTAGACCAGTATTTTCTTCCGGCCTGGGCAGACACTCTACCGATTTTATTTGATGGCACGCATTCCGGATGGGAGATCAATGATCTGATGCCGGATAATCCTTTAGATATTTTATTGCCGGAAACATTAGAAGAATTCACAGCGGATAGTAGTCATTTTTTCCGGGTAACTCTGGCAGAAAACACGCTCCTGGATTGGGTTCCTGTGACCCCGACATACCTGATCCATGGCATGGGAGATGATATTGTTCCCTATGCCAATTCTGAGGTTGCCTATATAGATTTTATTTTAGGAGGTGCGCTGGATGTAACATTGGTCAATATTTCAGAGTCTGAAGGCGGCCATGCTGAAGTTGCTTTACCCTGCATTTTATATGCATATGAGACTATGCTGCTGTATCAGGCAGTGAGTCCCAAGGGTGATATAGATGGTGATGGAAACTTGTCTGAAAATGATTTTGACCTCCTGGTGCAGTCCATTCTCAATGGTGCTGCATTGGGGGCTTTTGAGACTTGGGCAGGTGATTGGGATTACGACGGAAGTCATTCCATTTTTGATTTGACAGCTATTTCCCTAGCCATTGATTAGCCCGTAAACCACGGAGTTATTATGAAACGTTTTATTTTCTGTTTTTTCTTGATGTATGTAGCCTTTCCTGAAGCTTTGCCGGATGTTAGGCCAGTGCACACTTATTCCATCGTAGCGCTTGACCCAGAGACAGGTCAACTTGGCGTTGCCGTCCAGAGCCATTGGTTCTCAGTGGGATCTCTGGTTCCCTGGGCTAAGGCTGGTGTAGGTGCTGTGGCCACCCAGTCATTTGTTAAAGTCGAATATGGTCCGGATGGACTGAAGCTGATGGGACAAGGGTTTACTGCAAACCAAGCTTTGGAAAAACTGGTTTCTGCGGATGAGGGGAAAGCAGTTCGCCAGGTAGCTATGATAGATATCCATGGTAATGTTGCTGCCTACACAGGTTCACGATGTATTTTTGCAGCAGGTGATCAACAGGGAAAGAATTATTCCGTACAGGCTAACTTGATGGAACATGAAACAGTTTGGCCGGCTATGGCTGAGGCATTTGAAAATTCATCCGGTGATCTGGCAGACAGAATGATGGCTGCTCTGACGGCAGCGGAAGCAAAAGGTGGCGATATACGCGGCAAGCAGTCTGCTGCGATGCTGATTGTTACCGGAGAGCCCACCGGGATTCCATGGAAAGATAAAATTCTTGATCTGCGGATAGATGATCATCCGGAACCACTACTTGAATTACAGCGCCTGATTCGAATACACCGTGCTTATCAGCATGCAAATAAAGGTGATTTATATGTAGAGCATAAGGAAATCGAAAAAGCCCTTATTGAATATAAAAAGGCAGCAGAATATTACCCGGAGAACCCGGAATTACCTTATTGGTCCGCGGTGGCCTTAGCTGATATTGGACGGATTAATGAAGCCCTGCCGATCTTTCGCGATGTGTTTTCCCGGGAACCCCGATTAAGAGCTCTTGTCCCGCGATTAGTGAAAAGCAGCCTGCTCCCGGATGATAAAAACCTGATTGATCAGATCATATCAATCAAATAAACTCATTGATTACTTAATGGGTTAATTCCATTTTGGTGAGTGCATTCATTATTTAATTTAACCTATGAAATATATCCAGCGGGCAGGACTCATTTTGCCATTCTGGCTGCTATCTGCCTGCTATTTTCTAATTCCCTTTGTCCGGGGTCCGATGCAGCCGCCTTCCTTATTGATTGATATTGATAATGCAATACCATTTATCTGGTGGATGATCATACCTTACTATCTTTACTATATTGCTCTCTTCTTGCCACTTTTGATTAATGAACAATCAAAACTGCAAACTTATACATCTATTGCTATGCAGCTATTGTTGATCTCTTATGCGGTTTTTATTATCTGGCCGATTACCTGTGAAGTTGTAATGGATAATGTCAAACCGAATCCGTTCATGTTTCTCTATGATGCGGTCGAATTTTCCTGGCTTAAACAAAATGCACTGCCGTCCGTGCACGTTGCAATTAGCGGTTTTACCGGCTTGGTCCTTGCAGATGAAAAACCTGATTTAAAATGGATGTTCTGGTTGGGTATTGTGCTGGTATTTCTTTCAACATTTTTTGCAAAGCAGCATTTCATCGCTGATGGGATAGCCGGATTGATTCTGTCTTTTGCAGGATATCAACTATGGAAAAAATCTTTCTAAGCTACTAAAATGAAAAAATCTTTAATACGTGTGCTCCTATTTATATGTCTTGTCTTTCTTTTAGGATGGTATATTTTAATTTGGTCGACCTATTTATGAATATAAGATCCATTCTTCCGTATTTTTGCCTGTTGGTTTCACTGGCATTGGCAGAAATCGATTCCACTGCTGCATCTCATGACCCATGGTTTGCATACGACAAAGTGCTGCATTTCGGGGTAAGCTGTTCCATTGTTTTAAGCACCCAGTATGTGCTTGCGGAAAAAATGAATGTGAATGAGAACGAGGCAGTACCTGTTGGAGTGATATGTTCCTTGGGAAACGGGATTATCAAGGAGATTTGGGACAGCCGGCAGCCCGGTGGGTTTATCAGCAGGAGAGATCTTATTGTTGATATAGCTGGAATTCTAGTGGGAATTTGGATTATATCTTTATGAATCTTTCTATCTGGAAATGGATAGTAATTCTCTTTTGGATGGGTATGGCTTCTGGTATTGTTATTGGGTTGTACCTTTTTTTCAATATTCCAGATGAGATTGCCGGTCCTTTGTTATTTATTGGAATTGGAATCGCTGTTTCTACTGCTCTGAATTATTACCGGGAAAAAGATTCTACTTCAGTAAAGTAATTTTTTCAGTCACGGCAATTTGACCGTCAAGTTTAAGCACTAGAAAGTATAATCCGGAGGGCAAGGTTTTACTATTAAATGGGACTATATGCTTTCCCGATGGTAGTGGGACTTTTATGATGGATGAAGACCACCTGCCCAGCAGATCGAAGATATCCAGTGATACTTGGTGATTTCCATCTAAAAACAGCTCTAATCTGGTTTTGGGATTCAATGGGTTGGACATCACCTTCAGTATCTTATTGGGGAAACTTTTTACCACAATGGTATCATGACGTGTTTCTTGACCATGACAGTCCACATCGCTCAATGAATAAGCGTATATTTGATTCGGAAGAATTTGAGTGTCCTTAATTAAGTATAATGTAGTAGCGGTGGTTGAACCCTGACCCTGGAGCAGGGGATTGATCCGATAGTCCTGCCACTGCGAGAGGGGATTTCCAGCTAGACCTTTATATATATTAAATACCCAAGATTTTCAATTTCACTGGCAGTGGCCCATTCCAGAATGATATGTCCTTTTTCTGCTTTGGCGGTCCAGCGGATCAATTCCACGGGCAGAGAGGCATCACTACTGGTATCAAAATAATATTGATCGAACTCAGCGCCTGCCCTGGGCGTTGCGCCACTGGAATGTTTAGCAGCAAAGCCAAAGTAGCCATTGGAAAAACTTGTATAGTTGTTATCCGTTGCGGTTCCCTGGCTCGTCGCTGCATTCGTGGAACTGGGAACGGCTGTGGCCACATCCCCGGAACCGTTTGAGGTCGGCAGGGATGATGTATACAAGGTCCATGATGAGCTGGAATTCCGTGTAACTCGAACAAGAAAACCAATATCTGTTAACCCATTCGATACCGCACCAGAAGAGGTGATGACCGCGGTGGCACTTCCGTCATCAATGCGCTCAAGGACGATCTCATCATCTCCGCTGCTATCCCCAAACCGGATGCGGTATCCATCCACTGTGCTTGCTGTTACATCCGATTCATTAGCATATAGCCAGACATAACTCATTTTTGAGGATGCGGCTGCGGATGAGCTACGCCTACCCATCCAAAATCCCCAAGACTGAGATGTCCCCCAAGATGCCGTTCGTTGGATGGTTAGATATTTTGTACCACTACCAGAAGATACAGCCAGGCGTAATGTATAGGAGTTGGATGCCCCGGCCCCGCAGGTACTGGTAGTGACGATTTCCCAATCACTCGTATTCCCACTCCAAGCGGGACTGCTGGAAAAATCACCATCCGAAAAGGTATCTATCACCTGAGCAGAAAGACTAGAGAGAAATAAAAGTAAAACCCCAGAGAGAATATGAATGATGCTGTAATTCTGGGGTTTATTTATCATGAAATAGTCGAGAACTAAGTAATTTGAACGTCAGTTTTAATTGCTAATGCGTGAAATTAGCAAATTTGAAAAGCATTAAAACCACCATTTAAATTTATAATGGATATACCGCAACTGGAAAGAATGAGGGTATGGGAAAAAACCAATCAGCCATTTTCTTTGAATGATATTTATTCCGCCAATCATGCGGGAACATGGGTGTTTCCTGGTTTGTTGGAATACTAAACCATGAATCCTAGAATTTTTTTCTTTGACATCATTTTTATTTTCTTCTTTATAGTAATAGGGAGCAATTTTGCCCAGGTCAAGGAACGAAAAATAATTGAGGATAAAGTGCAAAAATCGGAAAAAGAGTGGCGGGAGATTTTAACCCCGGAACAATACCGTATTCTTAGAGAAAGAGGAACGGAACGGGCTTCAACCGGGAAATACGACAAACATTTCGAAAAGGGGACCTATGTGTGTGCCGGCTGTGGTGCTGAGTTGTTCATTTCGAACACAAAATACAATTCCGGCTGCGGCTGGCCGGCTTTTTATGAATCACTTCCGGAAGCCATGGAAGAAACTTCCGATAATAGTTTTGGAATGATCCGTACAGAGATAACCTGTAAAAAATGCGATGGTCACCTTGGACATGTATTTAATGATGGCCCCAATCCCACAGGCTTGCGCTATTGTGTAAATTCTGCTTCGCTTGAATTTGAACCGGTAGAAAAAGAAAAATGAAAAAGGGAATTGTCAAGGAATATGACCGAATGAAAGGTTTTGGCTTCATTACTGCAGAGGATGGTGATGACTATTTTGTCCATGTGAGCGGGTTACGTGAACATTTAAAGGAAAAAGGACTGCGTGCTGGGCAGCAGGTTTCTTTCGATGTGGATTTTGATATGAAAGGTGACCGGGCAGTAAATGTCCGGATCGGATAATCTATTTTACGAGCGTGATTTTTTGGGTCAGCGCAGTTCCGCCGGTTTCCACCTGAGCAAAATAAGTCCCTGAAGACCATGTTTTGCCCTCTATCCTGAATGTATGGTGTCCTTTGGAAATGGGTCCCAAATGGTTATTTTGAATTAACCTTCCTCTGGAATCAATAATACGAATATTTACATTGCCGGCTGCCGGAAGAGTGTAGCCAATAACAGTCGTTGGATTGAAAGGGTTGGGGAATGCTGCATGTACCTTAAAATGTGCCGGTAGCACTGGTGGTTTTACTGATAATGGTTCCTGAACAAAGGGTATTGAATCAAAAGATTGGCCAAAAACATTCTGTGCAACGGACTCAGGCAGGCCAAACCAGTCCCTAATCAGGGTTGAATAAATTTGCCTGAAGTCATACTGGACCTGCATGTTATTATTATTATTCAGGTTCGTTAGATCAGGATGATTACCAAAAATTTCCGGTACGATGGTTGAACCAAAGAAAAGACAGGGGGCACTGGTACCATGGTCAGTACCGAAGGAGCCATTTTCGTACACTCGGCGACCAAACTCACTGGTTGTTACAACCATGACCCGATCTTGGAGACCTTGATTTGCTAGATCCTGTAAAAATGACGCAATACTGTCAGACACGTCCTGTAATAGGTTGGCATGGTTATTGGCTTGGTTAGCGTGTGTATCATATCCAGGTTGATATAGCCGGTATACCGGGGTACCTAACCCTCCTGAGATTAATTTTGAGGTCAATGCCATTTGGTACCCAATATTATTGTCCGGATATTCCATCGTGTTGATTCCGGCAAGAGCAGAGTCATATATGACTTCGGAATATTCCATTGAGAGAGTATCGATTTCACGAATATATGCCAACTCATCACCACCATAAGATTCCGGGGCAGGATCATCTTCTCCGGGAACGTAGTTACCAGAAATGATGGCATACATCGTCTCAGGATCAAACACCATCATCCCCACGTTGGATTCGCTGGTTCTGAATTCCAGCAGGTTTGCGCTGTTAAACTGAATAGCCAAAGGATGATCCGGAACACCATTCGGAAAATCAGGATATTCATTTTCGAACAGCCTTCCCAACCAGCCAGTTAAAAGGTGTTCATTTGCATCGGAACCCGTCACCCAAATATCTGATGAACGAAAATGGGACAGGTTTCCTTGCTGATATCCCACCCCCTGGACAATCCCGACCTGACCATTTTGATAGAACGGGTAGATCGGACCTAGGCTAGGATGAAATCCAGTTGTATCGTTTACAGATAATGATTGACCAGGTGAAATTGCCAGTGTAGGTCGGGCTTCATAATAAATGTCATCTTCGATTGGAATTACAGTATTCAAACCATCATTGCCGCCATTTAATTTTATCAGGATCACCACCCTGTCTGTTTCCCATTGGGATGTACGTCCTAATTGACGTCGATTGCGCCCAACGGCCATGAGCGGAAGCTGTTTGCCGAAAGCTGAAAGCACCATTGACGTTTTGATGAAATCCCGTCGCTTCATGAGAGTTGGATCTCCGGAAGTTTTATCATATACAATAAGAGATCTCTCATGCGGTTCCATTGAGCATCACCGATAGGAGCATTTATGCTCCAGTCGTATGGCTCAGCCCCATCTAGAAGTATGTCAAGCATTTTAGTCTCAAGTATATCAGAGAGTGGTACTCCAAATAGAACCAAAGCCAGTTTCCTGACAATTTGCTCAGACGCATACCCATCGTCATTGCTGTCATACATGGTTTGCGCCATGGATCGAACGTCTACCATGAAATCGAAGTTGCCAAATGGGCTGAATCCGGTTACCAATGCACTGTTCACAAGTTTTCGCACTGGCAGTGTAATGGAGTTGATCCAGGATCGATAACCTGTCCATCCATTTACGTCTGGCGGCTCAAGAGGAGTCATCCCTAGAAATTCGACAGATCGCAGAAAAAAACCTCCCGGATACGTAAACTCCTCCATGCCAAATTTCCTGACTAAACCAGGGAGGAGACTCATTGGGCTTTGAATATTTGCTCCCCTAAAATTGCTGTCATAAAAATGCTCGGTATTAAATAGAAATTCCAGTGCAGGTCGAAGCTCGTAGTCATTTTCACGAAGCACAAATGCCATTGCTTGCACAACCGGTTCATGAATATAATCATAAACAAACCATTTATAGATTCGACGACAAATATGTACGGCGCATTCTTCCTGTTCCAGGAGAATATTGATAATGTCATCTCCGGTCCATGGACCTGTTTGTCCCAAAACAGTCTTATCTTCGAAATCGTGCCATTCATCCCACCAGAACCCAGACCCAGTCTGGTTTTCATAATCATAGTTTGTTTCGACGCCGTTAGTTACATAGCCGGTGAATGCGCGTGATGCTTCCTCTATATCTATCTGGGTATAATTATCTACACCCAGCGTAAATAATTCCATGAGCTCCCGGGAAAAATTTTCATTTGGATTATGTTTTTTGCTGCGATGGATGTCAAGCCAGATCATCATAGCTGGGCCAAATGTTACCCGGCGAAGCAATTCTTTGAAGTTCCCAAGACCGTATTGCCGAAATACTGCATTCTGTTCATACATTGCTTGGGGATAAAATACCTTGGATTGAGCAGTGGCAAAGAAATTGTGCCAGAATAGGGTCATCTGCTCGGTGATATTTATGGGATTTTGTGTCATGCGCACTATCCACCAATTTGCCATCTGCCACATCCATTCCCTATACTGTTCCATCACTGCCTGTACCTCATCATATGTAAGCTGGTCCCATGCTGGTGGCGGTTCATTTACCCAATCTCCTGGAGGTTCTGCTGTTTCCAGTTCCTGTAGTAAGGTGTTTACAGTATTGGAAAGAGAATCACTGGTAGAATTATTAATATCTGTATAGGTGGAGCCGAACATGGTTCTTCCAAGAAGGTGTACAGCGGCTGATTGATCCCAATCAACATCTCTCATGGAATTCAGGGAAGCTGTGACTGCCAATGGAGGTGCGACTTCTTCAGAAATAGGTGGATGGTAAAATGGCGGTTGTTTTTCTAAAAATTTACGGTAGAGCTTTGCGACGCGTTGGGTGGGCCATTCAGGATTTAGTCTATCTAGTTCAGGCCGGGGTTTTGTTTTACCCTTTAAAAAATTTCTTCGGGTTAATGGTTGTTTCGCCATTTTAAAATCTAATAATATTATGCCTATTAAGACTATTGAATAAGAATAAAGTTAAAGCCGATTTAATATAAAATTTCGAATAAGGTTAGTTGCTTTTAGAGGAATCTTATGTTCAGTATTAAAAACATGCAGCTCAGATGGAAACCCGAGATTCTGGTATAGGTCATGGGTTTTATAACTCTCTTCTACAGGTATAATTTGATCCTTTGTCCCGTGGATCAGCAGGATCGGTGTTTTGTTATTGGCTTTAGTTGCTTTTTTCCTGAATTTCCCCACATTACGAATGAAGCCGGCAATGGATATGATCCCTCCCAAGGAGAATTTCCTGGATGCGGTATAAATCATGGCTAGGGTAGCACCCTGGGAAAATCCCAGTAAAAAAATCCGTTCAGTACCCGTCCCTTGTTCCCGTTCCCTTTCTATAATTTTATCCAGCAGATTAAATGATTTTTGGAATTTCCAACCTGATTCTCCAGATCCGCTGAACCAGGAAAATCCTTTCTGCTCCAATGGATAGGGGGCTTGAGGCAGGATCCATCTGGTATTCGGTACGCGGATAGCTTTAGTGATTGGTTCCATGGACCCTTCATCCCCCGTCCAGCCATGTAGGGCGATGATAGATTGTCTATAAAAATCACCAGTATGAATGATTTTTTTGATCAATGGGTCATTATAAATCGCAGCAGCAATCTGGAACGACATCAGCTTCGGAGAACTCTTCGCCATCCAGTTTAAACCGAATACAGGCTCCCAGGTCTGTGATGATATTAATTCCTGCCAGGTTTGCTAAATCATCTGCTGCTACCGTTTTATAGAAGTAACCTTCAAGTAAACTGCCCCCGCATTCATCACAATCATTTTCTTCTTTTTCAGCACAGGCAAATAGGCTTATGATGATCATTATAGAAATTGTATATATGGATTTTTTCATGGCTATATTCCTGTGTTATGTCCCCGGTAGACGGGTTCGTTCATATGTATCCATTCGTAAGATGAAATCCTGCTCATTTTCAGCTTGTAGAAGAGGGCTGATAACAATATTCTTTTCAATAGTAATTGTTGGTTCTGGACCATAATCGTGCCCGGGGTAAATCCGGGTTTGAGGCGGTAAGACTAGGATCTTGTTGTATACCGAATCATAAAGATCAATAATATCGCTTTGGGCACTGATGGTTCGCCCTGTTCGCCCGACAAATAATGTATCCCCGGTGAATATTACATTCTCAAGGACATAGCATACCGAATCAAAATAATGTCCCGGTGTATGGATTGCTTGAAATTTCAGTCTTCCCACGGAAAATCCAGAGTTATTTTTTACCGGTTTGAATCTTTCTATATCTAATTTGTTTTCGGATTCAGGGTGTCCAACAATCACAATACCGGGAAATGCTTGGATGTATTCATCCAGATAAGCAATGTGATCACCATGGGTATGGGTTACCAGGATGGCGGCAGGGTCAGATCTGATAAATGGTTTTATTTGATCCAGTTCAATAGCTGTGTCCACGATGATATGGACTCCTGTTTGCATGCAGGTAATGAAATAGGTAAAATTTTTATCATACCCGCCAATAAAGGAACGAATGGCAAAATCGGTTGTTGGCTTCATGAATTTCTCGAACAATGTGATATAAATTTTCTTTAATTTGCGATATAGAAATCAGTTAACCCAAGTTATTTTTGTTTTGTTTTTATGGCGAAGGGAATCGTAAATGAACTTTAATAATGAACAATTGCCCTGGTACTTAATTGTAGGCGGAGGTGCAGTAATAGTTTTTCACTTGATCTTGACAATATTCAGTAGTTTGCTCTGGTTCGATTGGTTGGCTTTCATCGCTATTATAGTAGGCATTGGTCTTTTGATTACAGACAATAGTTCGGGGACATCTGATAATTCAGATTAGTGCGTACCCCGTTTTACAATTAATCCTTACTTTAATTAAAAATACCATGAATAAATATTTTCCGTCTGTTCTTTTATGTTTGTTTATTAGTGGTTGCGAGAACAGGGAGGCGCCAGTCTATCAGCGATTGAAAAAAAAAGGAATTAATATCCTGGCAGCTGTCCAGAATTTAACTGTGCAAGAAAAACATCTCCAGGATAGTAAGGATACATCCAGTTATGCATTAGGTGCTGATTTAGGTGAAAACCTGAAAAAGCAGTACGTTGAACTGGACTATGATGCCTTTCTCACAGGTTTGAAATTTGGTTATGATAAAGATGATGACCCGCTATTAACGAATGAAGAGCGAAAAGATGCATTTCAGAAATTGCAAGCATCGATCCGCAGTAAACAGCAAGAGGGATTTGCAGATAATCTACAGGCTGCAGAAGCATTTTTAGTTGAGAATAAAACCATTAATCCTGATGTACAGGAAACACCTACCCGACTTCAGTACCGGGTGATAAGGGAAGGTACTGGACAATCACCGACAACAATGGACCAGGTCCGGGTTCATTATGAGGGTCGTTTATTAGATGGGACAATTTTCGATAGTTCATACGAAAAAGATGAACCGGCTGTATTTAGATTAAATCGGGTTATAAAGGGCTGGATAGAAGGCCTGCAACTAATGAAAGAAGGTGCGGAATTTGAATTTTTTATCCATCCAAATCTTGGTTTTGGCCAGAGAGGCAACCAGGATGTTCCGCCAAACTCTGCCGTGGTCTTTAAAGTGGAACTGCTGAAGGTTTTTGAGAAAAATATCAAATAGTTGAAAATGTACCCCGGACAGGACTCGAACCTGTAACCCTCGCCTTAGAAGGGCGATGCTCTGTCCAGTTGAGCTACCGGGGCAATTAAGGTGCTAAAAATTACTTTGAGATTGAGATATGAAATCGCTAAATACGGTATAAAATACCCATTTTTTTCTCGTCGAGCGCTCGACGAGAAAAATCTTGACATCTACCGACGAGAATGTGTACAATCCCCGCCGAGAAGGATAGAGAATTCTCTCTAACCACTACCAAAGAACCAATCATACTAGAATAATGGAGGAATTTTATGGCTGAAGTAGTAGCAAATACTGGTGTTACAAAAGAAAGCGGATATTTGTATTACCTTGGGAAAGACGGCAATGTCTGGCGTTCCCAAATGGCTCGTGCCGGTAAAGGCGGAGGCAATGCTGAACATGTTGCGGACGCAGGTGTCACCCGGGAATCTGGTTTTCTTTACTTCATTGATAAAGGCGGTAATGTGGCCCGTTCACCGATGGCCCGTGGTCGTAAATAACTGGTTTTAAACCGTATAAAAGAGGCCCTCCTTTGAGGGCCTTTTTTTTCTTTAATAATTAGGCAAATGTCTTAAATTTCCGCGGATGAATTTGCATGAGCTACCGAGGTATAATTAAATAATGAAAAGTCCCTTTGTAAGAATATGGTTTATTTGGCTTCTGATTGGAGCCATTTTACTTCCGTTGCCGGGAGTGGCATCAGATGGTGGTTGGCAGCTTTTTGGCAAAAAAAATAAAGATAAAGGAAAAGAAGCACCTTTAAAAAAGGCAAAAAAGAAACTGGTGAAAGAAGGGACTAATATAAAAAAACCACCACCGAAGTCGGTCATCACTGGCCGGAAGAAAATTGAATCAGTCATTCCAGTACGAAGACTGCCTGGCGGCTGGGTTTTCCGAGATGAACTTTTAGCACCCTGGGCCACAAGTCTGCCCGCTGTTTTAAGCATTGTTCCCGACACAACGGTCGAAGTGATTTATTCTGATGAATCACGCACGACAAAGGATGGTATCGTTCTTCCAATTAAGAAAGCAAATGTGGCATTTCATTATATAACTCGTCTGACCAGTGAGCAGATCATCTTAGGATTTGTAAATATTGATTATGTATTTAGTACCACTAACAACAGCGACTCGCATTATATACTTCAAGATGTGACAAAGAAAATAAAGTTGAAGGATACTGGGTTCCCGCAACTGACATCTGATGATGTTATCAAACATAAGGTGTTAATGGAATACGGTACACCCAAGGAATTTGATGGTGTCTGGCATATTTATACGGATGGCAATTCAGACTTTAGAGTTCGAAAACTGGATGAACGGAATGTGAAAGTTCAAGTTGATGGTTTGAAAATATCGGATAAGCTCAATAAAGCCATTGAGGATGTATATTCTCAGCAAGGTATAGAGTATAAAAAGCGCCTCATGATGGATGGCATCGATCTGTAACAGTTATATTTTCAGAATTATTAATAAAAAAAGGCCTCCAGCAGGCCTTTTTTTATGCCTTATTTTTTATTTATCTCCTGGATTTGGACAGAAATCTGATTCTTACAACCCGATTATTTCAGCGATTGAATTCCAGGGTTTACAGAAAACGAAACAGGATATTCTTGAAAGAGAGATCCAACACCCACTAAACATGGCCCTGGATAGCAGCTTAACTGAAGAAGATCGTAATCGGCTGGAAAACCTGGGTATTTTCAGTGCGGTCACCTGGAATACAGTCCCATTAGAAGATGGAACTGCCATATTAAATTTCAGGGTAATAGAATCTATCAGTATGGTTCCAATTTTTTCACCGGTTTATGATGAAAATATAGGCTGGTTTTTAATTTTGGGTGCAATGTTAAATAATTTTCGGGGACGGAATGAAAAATTGACCTTGAGAGGAATGTTCGGGAATGTGAGTGCCTACGATGTGATTTTCAAGAATCCCTGGGTGTTTGGTGACCATGTGTCCTTGGCTTTCGATTTTAGTAAGAAAATATTCGAACATTATTTTTTACCCTACCGGCAACAAACGCAGGTATTTGAAATTAATATTGGGCGATATTTTGGATATGAGAGACGATTGACTGCTGGTATTGAACTGGAAAAAAAAGAATATTTTGGAGATGACACAACCGATTTCTATTATTTTTCTCCTGAGTTAAGTGCTGTTTATGATACAAGGGATATTTATAATGATCCGAGCAAAGGTATGTACATATT
>DTUG01000250.1 GCA_012964275.1 Fidelibacterota bacterium
ACAGAACCAGATAATGGCTTGTTTCCTTCGATGACAATCTTATCCATATATTATCCTAAAACCGTATCCCCAATAAACAGTTCCCTGATGGCATTCTTACTCATTTGACCATGAAGGTACTTTGCGTTTACAGTTGTTCGGCCATCATGAATAGTTTTAGAAATATGTAAATGATGATCCGCCTTGCGGACGATCTGGGGCAAGTGAGTTATACAAATAACTTGCTTTAATTGGGATAATTTCAAGAGTTGTTTAGCAACTTTTTCCGCGGTCTTTCCAGAAATTCCTGAGTCAATCTCATCAAATACAAGCGTGGGAACCGGGTCAAATTCCTGGAATACAGTTTTAATTGCCAGCATAATCCGAGATACTTCTCCCCCTGAAGCAATTGCAACCAAAGGTTTTAGCTGTTCTCCAGGATTAGCACTTAGAAAAAATTCTACCTTATCCATCCCGCTTGGCAATGCCTGAACAAAAGCACCATCCAGGCTGATAAAACTATCATCGGAAGGTATGGTGATAATCCTGATCTGGAAAATCGCTCCAGGCATATTCAAGCCCTGCATGGATTTTTCAATCAATGAAGCAAGTTGATCCGCCTTATTAACTCGGTTTTTATGCAGTGATTTGGCTAATACTTTATATTCTTCTTCCAAGGCGTAAATAAGATGTTCCTGATCT
Source organism: Fidelibacterota bacterium (assembly GCA_012964275.1). Classification (GTDB taxonomy): domain Bacteria; phylum Fidelibacterota; class Marinisomatia; order Marinisomatales; family UBA1611; genus UBA1611. The sequence continues at coordinate 682 of DTUG01000250.1, forward strand.
GTATCGGTCTTGGCTGTCAATGAGAGTGACTTTAATGTTTTTTCAATATCTTTTCTTGTTTGAATTACAGCATCCAGAGATCCACCATATTTTCTTTTTAGGGACTCCAGTGCCTGCAGTCTTTCCTCCACGGACGATAATTGTTCAGAATCAAATTCAGATTTCACTAACATTTCTCTTATTTCAGAATCTGCTTCCTGTAGTTGAATCGTAGTAGAATTCAATAGATCATATAGATCTTGAAGTCCCACATCATATTCAATTAACCTACTTAATTCTTTGTTTAACTGAATCAATTCATTCATAAGACCATTTTCTCTATTATCAAGTCTACCCTTCAAAGTATTCAGGAAAGATAATATATTCTCAAGATGGTTGAGTCGACGATACTCGGAACCTAAATCATGATCTTCGTCTGGTTGTGGATTGGCGGCATCAATTTCTTGAGCCTGGAAAGAAAGAAGTTCCAGTTTCTCTTTACGTTCCGATGTTGTCCTATGTAAATCTTTCAAGGATTGTCGACTTTCCTGCAACTGATAAAAAATATTTTCCAGTTGCCGTACTTTGTCTTTATGCCCGCAAAAACGATCTAAATATTCTATATGTGACTCAGCGTTGAGTATAAACTGCTGATCATGCTGACCATGGAAATCAATGGTTGAACCTATTCTTTTTCGCAGTTCAGCCAGCGTAATCGGTGTGTCGTCCAAATAAGCTTTTGAACGCCCATTTTTTCCGATAATTCGACGGAAAGAATTATTGTTTATTCTAGAATCTACTACAGCTCTTTCCGTGCCGCTCCGAACCATTATTTTATCTGTTTTACCTCCAGTTGTAGCAGCCAATGCTTCCAATATAATTGATTTGCCAGATCCCGTCTCGCCTGTAATGACTGTTAGCCCTGGCTGGATTGGTATATCCAACTTATCAATTATAGTAAAATTTTTTATTAAAAGCCGGTTAACCATATTTAATGTGTAAATAATATTTCGTCATCATCGAACCGAAAATTACCCCAATACCATCAGCTAATACATCAATACTGCTAGTGAATCTTCCTGGAATCATCCCCTGATATAATTCATCAACAATCCCAAAAACAACCCCAATTGTTATTACACCGTAAATGGGTTGTTTCCATGTCGAACTAAAAGCACGGATACCTAAAACTCCTACAATGCTGTACTCCATTACATGTAGCAATTTATCCCAGGATAAAAGGAAAATATCCGGTACAGATGTACCCGGGATAGAGGACCCCAGAAGTATTAACCCCAGGTAACCAAAAAAATAGACCTTATTCCTGTTCATATTTTCCGATAACAGCAGCGACTTCGGCTGGAAGATCGGATGCAATCATTCCCCTTTTACCAATTGCCTGTGATAATTGATCTGCCGCTTTTCCATGAACGTATGTAGCAAGTCTGCATGCATTGTAACCATCCATACCCTGTGCACAAAAAGTTCCTATCATTCCACTTAATACATCTCCGGTTCCAGCAGTAGCCAAGGCCGGATTTCCCGATGAATTCAATGATACCTGTTTTCCTTGGCAAATACATGCTGGCACATGTTTGATTACAGCCGTACCTCGAAACCCGGACATGAATCTGGTGACAATTGAAATAAAATGGCTCGTGATTTCATTAATGGGATGTTGGATCATTGCAGAGAATTCACCCAGGTGGGGAGTCACAATCAATTTTTCTAAATCACCTGACAATTCACTATAACACTGCAGGCCATCAGCATCCAGTATAACCGGTTTCTTTATCGAATGAACTAATGCTTTAATTAATTTAATTGTTTCAGAATTTGTTCCTAATCCAGGTCCAATTATAATAGAATCCGCCCATTCAGATTTATCGACAATCTGATCAAAATTATTCATTGTAAGATAACCTCGTTCTTCATCGTCACAGGAAAGAGTCATTCCTTCAAGAATATATTTTTCATAAACATTATTCAAGGATGAGGGTGCACAGGTTACGGTTAGTCCCGCACCAGAACGAAGCGCACCGTAAGTAGCTAGCACAGCAGCACCGGTCATTCCTTCAGAACCGGCAACAATTAATACCTTTCCCTGTTTATGTTTATAAGTATTCGTTGCGGGACTCTGAAGTAAAGATGGTATATCTGTTTTATCGATTTGGTTCCAACTTAACCCTTCCTGATTCATAGTAGCGATTGATGGAAATCCAATATCGACAGGTTCAATCGATCCAGAGTGATCTTTCCCGTGTGCTAGACATAGACCAACTTTAACAAACCCCATTGTTATTGTTTTATTTGCCCTAACGGCAGTTGGTGAAATCAGTCCAGAATTACAGTCTAATCCTGAAGGAATGTCAATTGAGATCACAAATGCACCACTGTTATTTATCAAATCGATCCAAGGCAAGAATTCCGGTTTCAATTCATTCCTGAAACCAGTACCTAATAACCCATCTATTATTATATCAGGATCAGAAAAATCTGGTAACTCCATGCCAAATGAGATTGAGCAGCCGGTTTGCATGCATTTTTCGAAAAAATGCGATGAATCACCGTTGATTAATTTCTGTTCCACCAGTGAATGAACTTGAATATTAAATCCTTGTTTGTGAAGGGTGAAGGCTGCCGCGAAGCCATCACCCCCATTATTGCCTTTACCGCATAAAATTAAAATCTGAGAATCAAGTATATCGGCAACTTGATGCTGAGCGGCTTCAGCCACTTTTCTTCCAGCAGAACGCATAAGATCGACTCCTGATATTCCGAACTTATCCATGGCGAAGCGATCCAAATCCTGGGATTGTTCTCTGGTAAGTAGTCTCATTTATGCGGTAGAAATATAGCAAAAGCCAATGCCTGATCATCCGTATGGGATATGGAAACTCGGCATTCACCATTAATAATAAAATCCAGGGAAACCATGGGGGCTCCGGAATCTATGGGATCAATACTGATGGAATTGAATGGAACAGGATGATCCCACCCTCCCGATTTCAGAGCTTTCATAATAGCTTCCTTGGCAGCAAATCGCCCAGCAAAATGTATGGCGGGATCAGCCTTGCTCTGGCAATATTCCTGTTCCGATAAGGTAAAGACACGGGTGATAAACCGATCTTTATTTCTTTCCATTGCCGACCTGATCCGATTAACAGCAACAAGATCAGTCCCAATATAAATTTCAGGCAATTCCGTTTATCTCTTTTATAATATCCACCAGCTCGTAAATATCTTGCAGATCCCAGTCCGCACCAGAATGTTGAGTCCCAAAAGTGTCGCCATAAACGGCGAAGGCGGTTCTCATACCGATCTGTTGAGCGCCAACGACATCACGCTCTGGCCAATCACCTACCATAATACTTTCCTGAGGTTGTATATCTATCGATTCCAGAGCCAATAGAAATGGCTTTGCGGATGGTTTTCTTTCACCGCTGTCGTCAAAAGTGATAACTGCATCAAAATAATGATATAAATTAAGGTAATAGATGCGCATCCACGCTTCTCGGCTGGGTGCATCAGAAACCACAGCCAGTTTTATACCATACTTTGCCAGTGTCATGAGTGTACGATTCACATTAGGATAGGCTAGCAGATTAGCCTCTCTGGCTCTTCGGTAGGCTACAATCCCGGCAGCAAGGTATTTGTTATCAACAATACCAATAGAATTTTTTAGGAAAACATCAAACACCTTTTGGTTTTCCCACCCGAATTCCTCATAAGTAGCGATTATATCCTGGTATGATTCTTCCTCATCAACATCGAGCCCAGCTTCAATCATACCCTTAACAGCTGCCCTGACGGCAACTTCCTTCATTTTCATGAAATCGAGGAGAGTATTATCCAAGTCAAATATTACCCCTCGAATCGGGAAATCATCTCCCGACATTATTTTTCATATTTGATAGGATTATTAATTTCGTCGATTTTTCGTTCAGATACTTTGCGCCAATTACGATCCTTATGGGCAATTTCAAAATATTTTTTAGCACGAATCTTATTCCCTAGACCCATTTCTGCAATACCGAGTTCATACCATCCACCGCCAAATTTTTGTTTTAAATCCACACATTTCTGGGCAGCGCTGACTGCTTGTTCCCACTCTCCTTGTTGATTTAAAACTGTGGCAAAACGAAACCATGCGTCAAAATTATTTTCATCATATACCGTAGCTTGTTGGAATTGTTCTGAAGCTTCTGTATACAATTCTTGTTCTTCGTATGCGAGCCCGAGAAAGAGATAGCCATTAGCGTATGTCGGATCAATTTGAGTTGCGGTTTTAAGTAGATACTCTGCTGATGCATAATCCTTTTTATTAATATAAATATTCCCAAGGCGTCCATAAGCCTTTGTGTAGCCAGGATTTAGATCTATTGTCTTTTGGTATTTGACTATAGCTGAATCCAAATTGTTATCTGCTTCGTAAACTGATCCTAAAGTAAACCAGGATTTATCATGGTCAGGCTTAATTTCGAGCACTTTACTCAGATAAGAAATAGCCATATCAGAATTCCCTAACTTTCTTTGGAGAACTCCAAGTTGGAAATATGCCAGAAAAAATTCGCTATCAAATTTCAGCGCCTTTTTAAATAGTGCAGTCGCTTTATCTAAATTCCCTCTTTTGTAAGCCGTATTGCCATTATTATAG
>DTUG01000251.1 GCA_012964275.1 Fidelibacterota bacterium
CATGAGCTTTTGTCCTAACACCAAATGACCGGAACTGCTCACCGGTAAAAATTCAGTGAGTCCCTGTATTACTCCTAATATGATGGCATCTAAAAGATTCATGGTTATAAATAATAAAGGTAAAATATAGACGAGATGAGAACACTGGGAAACCTTTTATCGCCAACCGATAATAGCAATCATTCGCCCTGCTTTAGATCTGTTCCGACGATAGGAATGGTATTCATCTTGGCTGCAAAAAGTGCATTTATCAATGACAGTGACCCGGCTTCGAGTGATTCCCGAATCTGCCAGTTGATGGACAGCCCATTTCTGCAGGTCTACCGTATATCTATTATTCGAATTTTTTTTATAAAATGCCGGAACGAACTGGTCTATAACATCATCTCGTACCTCAAAACAACAGGCTTGTATTGATGGGCCTATCAGGACAGAGAAGTCCCGAAGGCTTTCACCTATTTGCAAAATTGAATTTACAGCAGTGGGTAAAATTTTTGAAACCAACCCACGCCATCCCGTATGAACCAGTCCCACAGTGCCTGATTCTGTATTGGCGAAAAACACCGGTAGACAGTCCGCTACCTGAATAGAACAAACGAAAGAACCACCAGGACTAATAATACCATCTGTATTGGGAACAATCCCTGGACGGGATGCTATTTCCACATATCCAGAATGAATTTGTTTCGGAAAGGCTAAATTATCTGAGTTCAAACCCACAGCACGGACAAATGATATGCGGCCTGATCTGCCTTCTCCAGGGTAACGACGGTTCGATAAAACAGCTATCAGGTCATCATGCCCAAATGCTGATGAATAATCATCCCATTGATTCTGAGTCATTAAGGCAGGTCGGATTTATAATTCACCAATGTATTGCCATCGAAAAATCCAATCGTTTTAATCCTGTTTCTATTATATACCAGTACCTGGACTAGCTGATTTTCATTTCGATTTCTTCCCGATAATTGAATCACGGTTGATTTCCCGATAAATCGCAATCCTCTCCTGAGATGTTCTTTAAACCTTCTGCGCATTCCAGAACTTTGATGGGATTGGCGGATATGGTAAATGACCATCGACACGACATGGCTGTTCGTATTCACGAATTTCCCCTGGTCATAGCCCATTGAGTAGGCTGCATCCAGCTTCGCATTCTTACTCATGCCCACGGTAGGACGGCTGGAACTAAGAATGGACAGCCCCTGTACATGCGGCCCGATAACATCTTGATTTAATACCTCCAGATCATACCAATTTTCATTGCCTACTAATAGAGTTTTCAGGTTATACAAGGGCAGTTGTGTGCCGACAAAAGCAAGGTCATTCTTCTTTATGGGCAGATAAATTGCATCAATTGTTTCCAAAACAACTTTTGAAGAATCTTTTCGATTCATGGGTTCAACCTCCGATTCTTCAGGCAGTTTAAAAAAGTCCGTAACATCAACATCAAACAGGGCATCCAAACTATCGATCTCCAGATCTAGTGCATCCTGATTGGGGTCTTCTTCAGGTATGAGACCCCAGGCTGTTTTACGCAAGACTTTAAACTGTCTGGAAATATTCTCCGGTTTACCGTGATACCATTCCACCGCTACTGGATCTATACCTAACTGATGTAGTTCATCGAGAAAAAAATCTGCCTGTGCCCTATCTTCATCATCTCCCGGTGCAATCACTGCAATATTTTCAAGTTGCAGATGATTCACTAAATAACGGGCCGAAAAACGAGCTTGTATCTCAAGGCTGGGAGATAAAAGGAATATGTCTTCTGAAGTTTGCGGTAAATTGGGAAGGTCCGTTCTCGAGATTAGGATAGGTAGTGAACCCAACAGACCTGCAGCGGCAATGGCGGACCTGTTAGATATTGGTCCCATTGCCGCAATGATCGATCTGTCCAAATTGATCATTTTCAATAATTGCAATGATTTAACATCATTACTGCTATTATCAAATATTTGGAAATGAACAGCCATGTCGTGTCGATGGTCGTTTACCATATCCGCCAATCCCATCAAAAAAGTTTGCCCGACAGTCTGTTCCCGACCCGTCAATGGCAAGACTAAGGCTATATTGGCTTGGAAAAATCCCTTGTCTTGTATGAATAGGCTTAAAGCATTTAACATGGGTTGATACTGGATCGGTAACATATTTGATGCAATGACGTCTATGGACAACCTTGTTTCATAAGTATCTCCATCCAGCAAGGATCTGTAACCGCGAGCCAAATTGAGAATCGCCCGATTGATATCATTACTTTCATTAAATAATATCCGCTCGATATGTTCAGATTTCAAACCGATAGAAATACAGGACACTATACGATTATCAATTTCACGTAGAAACAGGGAATCTGTTATTACTGGACGGATGGATAGAAAACGCTCCATGGCTTTAGAATAATCTCTATTATGAATAAAGATATCTCCTAAAAGCGCTTGACCATGGAACTCATACGGATTATTTGGAAAGGTGTTTAAAAAAGATCGGCAGGTACGCTGGGACTCAGATAATTTTCCCTGGCGAAACTGGGACTTTGCCAGCATTAAATGTGATGCCGGATCGTAAAATTCCTTTTCATCGGTCAGAATACGCTGAAATTCGTTTTCTGCTAACCGATATCTTCCAGATTCAAAATAGGACACGGCTTTATTAAACTGATCATAATAAGTGAAAACTGTATCGGATTCTATAAATTGCGCCTGAATCCTCCCAAAAAATCCACCGATAACTAATAACATTAGCCAGTATCGTATCATTGTTACGCAGAAGTATCTTGATTTTTCAACATCACTACACATGACCTTGGTTGCAGGACTTATACCGGACAGAGTTCAAATTGTTCACCATGGGTGACACTGCCAACAAAACCGAGATGTCTGAACGTTGATACCACCCATTATCCAGACTATTTGTGCTGATCACTCCTGAATAAAGGATAATTTTCCATACTCAAAATACATATAGGTTTTTTGTCCAAGACTATCACCATATATCCATTGCTGTCCAACGCCATGCCTGCTGGAAGTATTGTTGATTATAGCGGGATTACCCTGAGATACTCTGACCTGTTCACCATTCATGCCTAATTCTAAATCTCGGTTTCTCACTAATCTAATAGTTTCCGGGTCCCAGTTTTTTGGTAGCGGATCCTCAATAAAATAATAATTTTGTCGCCCTACTATTTTTTGGGCACCATTATACCGGACATTTCCACGGCGACCGTCTCTGGCTGAAATAACCAGCCACAATGGCCACTCTTTACCACCATTCTGATAGGGGAAAACGTCCACTACATCCACTTTTTCAAACCTGTTGAACGGCTTTTCAGCATAGGAAAAGAAACTGCCGACATCATTTACCTCGTTCAACCATATATTGGTTCCAACCATCGCTTCTGCAGCTTCAAAATCACTAAGAAGGTAAAGGTGATTTGGAAGGGAATTGTCTTTTATTTCCCAAAGCTCTTTTTTACGCTTATATTTTTTTCTACGTTTTAGTTCAAGGACCAGGTATGTAGAACTTTCGGCCGTGTAATCCCCCACCACTGTAGCTTTTGCTTTTTGAAACTTATAATAAGATTTAGTTCGTTTGCGTTTCAGCGGGGACCAGCTTCGGTTAATGTTGGTCGTTTTTAGTATTTCATCACTGATCTCAGCAAACATTACTTTCTCCCCACTCCATTCATTTTCTATTATATTGATGGGGGGCCGGGACTTGAATAAACTGCACGACGAAATCAGAATGACCGAAAATAGAAAGAATAAACCATGACGGATCAATTTCAATTTACCGTTCACTAATAAACCCGGACGAAATTGCAATTAATTACGAAAAGGTTTTGACCAATGTTTCAAACTTCCATCTTTATCAAATTTTAAGGTTGCATTTGAAAATCCCCAGAGTTCGCTACCATGGGAAAATTTTCCTATCCTGTCTGGCATACCCAATTTCGATTTGACGTCCTGCTTTTTCATCCCTTTCTTAAGGTTGCGCCATTCTGACTCCGAGAAAAGATCAATGGATTTCTGTTCAAGATCAGATACTTTTTTTTCCAAATCAGTAACCCTGTTTTCAAGGTCCCTGATATTCTGGTTCTTGCCCTGCAGACAAGGTATCGATATGAACAAGAGAATAAGTATGTGGACAGGTTTTGAACGCATGGTAAACTCCTTTTCTGGAAAACGCCAAAAGAAACTGAAGGGGGAAAATAAATGTTTGACAGGTACGAGCCAAACTTTCAAAACTGATTCAAACCTGGTACTCTGACAGATAATTCATCCAATCGGGCATTGATATTGTATCCGTATATTCGATGCTTATTACCCAATTTTTCCCATTTGTCTATATCTCTTGAAAATTCATCCACCGTGTAAGATATATTATCAGGGAGATTATAAAGTTTAGCGCAGATATAACTTAATTGGATTATGGCTTTACCTAAATATTTCACGTAGATATTTAGAGTATCAATGAATCCAATTTCTGATTCAGGTAAATTTTCCATCGACTTCAACTTCTCAAATAGTGTTACCTTATTCTTCCCCAGTGTATCAGTTAAACCATTCAGCGCTAAAACAAATTTTTTATAATCCATATCGTCAACACTTTGCAGAGGCGAGAATACTACCTTTTGTATAGAATTGTACTCACCCTGGATATCCTGTACCGTTATCAAGTACTCCTGAATCTCTGTAGTAATGGTAGCCAGCTGGATACTTTTGCCACCATATAAATGGGAAATGATGAGGAGAAATACCAGGTATGATGGGTTCATGGCAATATCTCTATTTAAATAGATAAAACTTCCCGCGCAGACCGAGAGGCATAAAAAATATTAAAGATGGCGGGATTCAGGAATTTTCGGGGTTATAAAATATAATCCTTCAAATTCACCATTCGGCAGGAATTTCCCTTCCTGCATTGGATATCCATCACTATACCACCAAACCCATGTTTCAACCTTTTTCCCGTCCCTGTAATGCCCTTCCAATTCTTTCTGACCATTCTCGTACCAGTTTCTTTGTGATCCGTCTTCTTTTCCATTTTTGAAGTTTATTTCGCACCATTTCTGGCTATTCCTATGCCACCCTGTCCACTTTCCTATTCTGCCATTCACCGGGATTCCAGAAACCTGATTAGGATCTTTACCATTACCACCATCAAAAGAACCTTTTGCTCTGACCCCACCATTTTCCCACCAAAACTCAAATCAGTCAAATTCGTCAGATTCCCTATCTCTGATGGTATCTCT
>DTUG01000252.1 GCA_012964275.1 Fidelibacterota bacterium
AAGGATCCGATTACTCTTCAGACCGGCGATTTTAATCCCTCGAGTGATTTCTTTCATCTTGATTCTGTGGGTATCTGGTTTGGAAGACCACTTTCTGTAAACGCCAAAACGGGCATCCCCAACAAATCTGCACCTTGGGCAGACCCCCATTTTGAATTAGAAGCTCCCTGGATACTAAATCGTGCCCGTTCAGATTCACGTCTTATAGAATTATTTGGTGCAATACCATGGGATGACCCTAATCAAGATTATGATTTCCGTCCCAAAAAAGGATCTTATTTGATTGATAGTGGTGTGATAATACCGGGAATCAATGATGGTAAGGATGAAAATGTATTTCTCGAGACAGAAAAACCTGGAGTACCAGTAAATCCCAGGTCAGACACGGAGAACCTCACAATTTTAAATCACCCACCGTTGTATCCAGGTCAAAATCGCAAGTTTGTTGGCGATGCCCCGGATATAGGAGCCTATGAGTATGGTGACTCCGTTTACTGGATCCCGGGTTATCGATACCCCCATCCCAGTGTTCCCATACCAAAAAATAATGCAGTAAATGTTCCAATGGACTACAGTCTGGCATGGAATTATCCCTACAAGAAAGATTATTCAGGAACAACCGCGACAGTTAGTCTAAGTGGACCAGGTGTAAACCGAACTGAAAGTTTTGATTATCCATATAATGTACTTTTTCAAACTTTTCAACCGGGCGGGACCTATAACTGGTCCGTTTCAGTGGATGGCGTTAGTGGTGGTTCGTGGACATTCCAGGTCGATGATAAAATTTATCCAACAAATGATCGATCAATAGATACAACAGCTAGTGAAGTTATTTTGCCATACCAGATCAAGAACTTAGAAGTTTCGAACAATCATCTTGCTTTTTTACGTTTTGATATTCCAACCTCTATCAATAACAGCTTGGTGCAAAAATTAAACTTGGTTCCAGAAACTGTTACCAGCCTGCCTGGTGGAATTGTTGTTTACAAATATGATCAAATGGGCTGGGGTGAAAAAAATGATGACAATAACATAGGAACTGTTGATCATAGTTTAGGAACACCCATAGATACATTGTTTTCCCTAGAGTCAGGATCTCCAATATCTGTGGATTTAACTGATATCATTAATTCAAGTGGAGAGTTCTCTTTTGGTTTAGGCGTTTTGGATCCTTCAGATAACGTTTCTTTTTACAGTAAAGAAAAACTACTTACTGATGGTGCTAATGGTTATGCACCCCAAATGAGTGTTTGGCCAAGCCTTTCTTTTCAACAAGACAGCCTTTCTGTTGCTTACGATTTAGCGCTTACTGAAGGCTGGAACCTAATATCTGTTCCATTTGATGGTTTAAACCCACATCCCCAAAGTGTATTTGCCACGCTAATAAAAAATAATCAGCTGGTATACGTTTCGAGCCCGAAAGGATTTTATAAACCAAACGATCCCTTGGGCACATTGGATTCAATTAACAGCAAAGATGGTTATTATATAAAAGCATCAGGGTCTGAAAGCAATATATACTTTAGAGGGAAGGCTCTTTTAGACGCCTCACTTTCACTATCTGCAGGCTGGAACTTAATTTCATATTATCCCAGTTATGAATTAAACATAGAAGATGCTTTTGCGGATCTAATCGATGCAAACAATCTTCAATATGTTGCCGGCTTTGATCAAGGAGGTTTGGTTTACGATCCGAATGCTGAAGGAACTAATACCTTGCATCGTCTTATGCCAACGAAAGGATACTGGGTAAAGATTAATCAAGCGGTTGAAAACTTTTCATACCCGGAAGAAGGCCAAAGCGGTTCAACCGCTATGATAGCTAATAATTTCATTGAACATCCAGATGTTAAACCCAATCCTTCCTTTATGTTTGTAAAGGGACAAATCATTGGGCAATATAATGTAGGGGATTGGGTAAAAGTGCTTTCTGAAGATAGAAAGATTGTTGGCGCCATTAAAATAATTAAAGGCGGATATTTACGCAACTCACCTGTTTATGGCGATGACTTTACCACAGAGGAAATAGATGGTTTGAAAACAGGCGAACTATTATCATTTACCTATAATGGTGACACACTTTCATCCCAAATCAAATTCTATCCCATGTCTTTCAAAGAGGTGGAATTAGATTATAAAGCGTTTTTGCCATCCACATTTGCGCTCCATCAAAACTATCCCAATCCTTTTAACCCGGTCACAACTATTCAGTATGATATTCCTGATAATGGGCCTGTCACTATTATTATCTATGACCTGACTGGCAGAAAGATTAAGACTCTGGTTAACCAGATTTCTACCCCTGGACGATATTCCATTATTTGGAATGGCACGAATGATTTCGGTAAATCAATATCATCGGGTATGTATTTTTATCGAATGGAGGCTCCAGGTTTTAAATCAGTAAAAAAATTGATGTTGCTGAAATAATCGTTTTAGTGAAATGAAATTAGCAGATTAATATTTTATAAACTCAACAAGTTCCTTTGATAAAATAGTCGTGAAAACATCCATTATTTATTGCATGTGCACTGTTACCATCTTGTTGGGTCAACCGGATGCATTTAAATATGTTGTGACAAATACAGGGGGGGTAGTGCAAGGGACACCTCGCTTTAATGCGCCTATGGTATCACCGGATGATTGGATTGGTGCATTCGATCCGCAGGGCAATTGTGTAGGTGCTGCACAGCTTGTAAATGTTGCCGATGATGTCCGATTTGGTGTTGCGGCTAGCAATTTTGTTTTATTTGGGGACGACCTCACTACAAGTGATATTGATGAAGGGATGAATATAAATGAAAATTTCACATTGAAATTATGGGATGCAAGCCGAGACGCAATTCTTGTTCAAGTCGACAGTGCAGGGAAACCCCTAACTCATAGTGGTTGGTCCAGTACTAATTTTACTCCAATAAATGGGTACAATGACCCATATGCAATTTTCAATTTCTTGTTCAATACAGACCCGGTAATTGTGGAATGTTCTGTGACAGAATTGAATGAGGATGGATCTTATGAGTTTAGGCTTGGGGATTTCAAATATTCTGACAATGATAGCATATCTAATGACAATATGGAACTAATTGTGATGACAGGAGATAATTATACTGTTAATGGATCATTCTTGATGCCTGATGGGGATTATTTCGGACTTATTAAGGCCTCTTTTCAGCTAGATGATGGGTTTTCTTCCAGTGCAGTTTTCAATACGGACATTAATATTCTTGCAGTAAATGATCCGCCTGTGATTGTTAAGCAGGATAGTACTATTTCAGTCAATGAAGGTAGTTCCATCGTAATTGAACCCGTTTTTTATACTATTGTAGATATTGATTCTGAAGCACCTTTTGAAATAAAAATTCTGAGTCTGAGTGGCGAAAACTATACTTTTTCTGGGGACACACTTTTCCCGGGATCGAGTTTTTTTGGAGAACTCACTGTTCCCATTAGGCCAGATGATGGCCAGAAAGAAGGTTTAGGGCCAGTTTTTCTGAGTAAAGTACAGGTGATAGAGGTCAATGACCCCCCACAGGTAACCAGTGTTGCACTCGCACCATCCATAATCAGTGCAACCGATACACTATCTCTGTCTTATGATGTTTCTGACCCTGAAGGTTCACCCGATACAACTGTATACATATCCTCAGGCAATCCGGGGGGGGACACCGATGCCTTCTTCTTCAGCCGTCATTTCTGTGTACATATCCTGGTACAAAAATGATGTTTTGGTTACTGAAATGAATCAGTCAAGAAAAATACTGCCCACTATGCTATTTTGTGATGATTCGTGGTTTGCTAAAGTATATGCTTCTGACGGCGTAGTCTCTAGTGATACTGTATCTTCCAATTTAGTGACTATATGTAAAACTAATACACCTCCTAGCTGGCAGGATGTTCCCCTTATCGAATTGACCTTGTTAGAGGATAGTGAACCTGTACTTTTCAGTATGGCTGGTCTTATTACCGATGAAGAACAGGCTTTATCTCAGCTAACACTCGAGTCAGACAGTGTGGATGTTTCCGGTCTGATAGGAGCATCTTTTGTGAATGGTCATTTTTTGAGTTTGTCAACCCTCGTAGAAAATTATTTCACCCCAGCTGATTCGGTTATTCATATTTCAGTTTGGGCTGACGATGGATACAATGGCTTTGATACAACTAGACTCAACATCACAATTGATCCGGTGAATGATGTTCCAGAAATTACAGACATTCCCAGCCCAGTTGTTTTAGAAGATAGTTTTTATGTTTTTCACATTAATTCCGTTGATTATTCTGATCCGGATAACGACGATTGTAGTTTGATTATCAAAGATGGAGACTATTACACTTTATTAGGAGATACTATTCAACCTGGGTTGAGCTATACTGGTACCCTAAACGTTCCTTTTTCAATTAGCGATGGTGAATTAAGTGCAAATGATACACTTCATATCACCGTTGCTGAAGATATCAGTACTTTAACACCCTTTGACCTGGTTTACCCCTTTAACGATACTACCATTGTCCTGACAAGAAATAATTTTCTGGACACCTTGTACTTTGCCTGGAACCAATCTTTAGATCCTGATGGTGGTGAAGTAGACTATAGGAGGGAACTAACTGGAGACCTGCCAGAATTCATCGGGGTTGTTCCAACTGAGGAATATTCTAACTTAAATATGTATAAGGTTCCCTATCATCATCTTGAACACTATATGCACGAAGCGGATGTTGAAATTATTTCAGGGACTTGGACTATAGTTGCTACTAATGGAGAAGTCGATATTTACGCACAAAACGGTCCTTTCACATTAACCATTGATGGTAGCAAACTGAATGTCAATGACAGTGACCCAATACCTGAGACATTTGCTTTACATGCCAACTATCCCAACCCTTTCAACCCCTCCACCACAATCAGCTATGACCTGCCAGGACGGGCTCAGGTCACTCTTGATATTTATGATATACTAGGAAAACAGATAAAAACTCTGGTCAACCAATCACAAAATGCTGGAAATAAGATAGCTGTCTGGGATGGTACTAATGAGTTTAGCAGACCAGTGAGTGCTGGAGTCTACCTATACCAGATACAGGCTGGAGACTTCATTCAGACTCGGAAGATGTTGCTGCTGAAGTGATCCCCGTCACACTTTTCAACCACTTTCCCAATCTCAGCCTGGTAACTGACGGGGGACGGTCGGGATGAAAGAAGCAACTACATCGTGATATAATTTATTGAAAAAATGAAAAAGCCTATCGTCAT
>DTUG01000253.1 GCA_012964275.1 Fidelibacterota bacterium
GAAGGTCTGAAAAAAATAATTTTCTATCTTCATCATTAATTATTTTTTTACCTGCGGATTTAGCATTTAAAAAACATTTATTCATTTTCTCTGGCAATCCTAAGGAAGCATAGGCTCTAGCTTTACCTTCATAGGCATAGGCTAGATCAAAATCCTTAAATGATTCATTCATAGTTATATCCATGCAGTTTTCCGCATGTGAAAGTGCTTCATCCCCACGATTTAATACTGAAAATACACGGGCAAGAAACCATTGCCCACGCTGTTCATTTACAGGTTCAAATTGGGAAGATTTCCTCCAGTGATAAAGTGATGCTTTTGCAAAATAAACCATTCTCTCATCATCATCATCATTGCGGTCTATTTTACCTAGCAAATCCCATGTCTGATTATTCAATTGCCTGCCCATATAATGGTGCATTTTTTGCTCGTCATTATGTTTTGTCATATTATCTCATTCAATAAATCTATTTAAATATTACCTGAGCATCTGGCTTTTCTTTGTAATGGATTTTGTGTCCATCTACCCAACTACCATTCATAAAATACTTTGATGAATTAATTAGTTCTCCATCAGGTAATAATGTAATAATTGCTTTTACTTGAGTAATTCCATTTTCATTACCAGTGACATCTTCTATACTAATTAACTTATCATCTTCAAAGTGCAATGTTGCCTGAGTATAAAACCCTGCTGTAGTGAAATACCACGAAGCTATGCTGTCTTTATCAGCATCCCACATAATAATAGATTCACCACCATACTCTCCATTATTGACTGAATGAATAATACGAATCGCATTGCCGTTTAACGCCCGTTCCCAATGTGATATGTCATAGATTGGTTTCTCGGGTGTTGAATTGGCAAATTCGCCTTTATATGTTTTGCCAATGTAGGGTTCAAATGGTTTAAGATGTTCAGATAACTGGGTGTTTATATTGTCAGCCGTATGCTGGCAAGAAATACATAAAATAAGCAATAAAACTGTGAACAGCTTTTTCATGGCAGCCTCTCAAAAGTATGTGTTAAAACAATGGATACTACAGGAGCAAATTACTGGCAGTTCATTCTTCCTCATCGGAATCCAGGTTGGAATCGAACCAGGATTCGAGGTGCCGGATACGAGACGAATCCAGGCTCAGGGATCTCGCTTGGAGCTCAAGCATGCGTCTCTCCTTTGTGGTGATGATACCGTCATCCATGGCCATTGTATAAGCTTCAATATAGTTTTGCTCTTCAGATGTGAAGGATTCCGGCATGATAACATTCGAAAATCCGTTAATAAAGGACAATATCGCTTTCCTCATTACTATCAATGGCAGACCAATGAGCACTCCTCCGATCCATCCAATTCCAATCATTGATTCCATAATTTCTGATGCTACCAGAAACAGAATACCGCCTGTACCCGCAAATACCGCGGTACTGAAGGTTTTTCGGAGCCGTTCATCTATACCAAGGATTTCATTCTTGAGAATAGCATATGTAAACATCACGCCCTCGAAAAATGCAGTAGCCAGTATACTAAGCACAAACCCATAGAGACCAACCATATAGATACCGATCACAGACGCATTTCCGATGTATTTTGCGACATCCGCAAAATTAATCTGACCAAACTTGGCCGATAAAAATATCATAAAAGCTACCATGGCACCTTGAAAAACAACCTTGCCGGAGAAACCAATAAATAGTGCCCTTGCCTCTGTAGCTTTCTCTATGCTGGCACCTTCATTCTCCAATGTTTTCTGGGCGATTTTCATAAATCCAAGAGCAATCATAGCAAAAAAGACCTGAGAGAACAATAGCAGGGTTCCAAGCGGAGTTGATCCTGTTGTAAAATATTGATAAGGATGATACTCAGGAATATTAAAACAGGATGCTGCGATCTCCTTTGTTCCAGGATATAGCGTAACCTGAGGGATACTAGTGGCATCCAGGCAGATCACGTGGCCTATTCCTCCAAATGCTCCTACTATTCCGCCGTTTTGTGTGACCATCAACGCAACAATCAGACCAGAAAGAAGCGGTAGACCCCAGTAGAGATTATTTCGAATCTCATCCCTACTCATAAACTTGAGAAACCTAACAGGATAGAATGCGCAGATAGAAACATAAAGAAGTAGAGACAGGATAAGGAAAAACCACCAGACTACTCTTACATATTGAACCATAGGCATAATTTCAGGCCCAAATGGATAAAGAAACTTCCAGTCAAAACTAACCTTAAAACCCTCCGCTATAAGCAGTAGGAACATAAACCGATTTTCTGCAGCGGATGGTCTCGCACGCAGGATCAGGGTTGCAAGAATAAAAAGATATACCATCGCAAAAAGTCCCAACCAGGCAAAGATAATAGAAAGACCAACTGTTTCACCCCTAAAGAGATCGATATTGGTCAGCATTCTGATATAATAACCGCTGACGTCTTCCATCTCTTTTATCCGAAAATCAAAGTATCAAGTAAGATTGCTTTTTTCATGGTAAACCTGAATCTAACAACTAATCCCACATACAAAAAACCCTGTTCAAAGGCTGGGATTGAATCAAACCAAAATATTTTCAATAAAGGCAAGTATATCCTTTATGAAAAAAGCCACTATGCTGAGGCTGATTTAAGTTTGTTTTGATTGATGGTGATTATTAACATATTTATACCCAAACATCATTGGGGGCAGTGAGCTCACTTCCTGTTTCGCCAGTATTTATGATACCCTTAGGTTCAACAAGCATTATTTTACATTCACTTTCTGCATAAGTCTTATGGGTGATACCTTTTGGTACCACATACATTTCCCCTTCAGATAAGTTTACTATACCATCTCGAAACTCAATGTTCATAGAACCTTCAATCACTATAAAAACTTCATCTGTATCTTTGTGATCGTGCCAGATAAACTCGCCTTTAATTTTTACTAGCTTAAACTGATAGTCATTCATTTCTGCAATTACTCGCGGGGACCAGTGTTTTGAGAACTTTGATAATTTTTCTTTTAGGTTGATTTTATTTAATGGCACTTTTGGACTCCTTTTGAAAAGTCAGTTGCATTTTAAAATTCAATTTACACTGTATTGCCCCACAAACAAAAAAACCCGCTACCTGGCGGGGGTTGATGTTGTGAAAAGGATAGAATTATTTCAGCAGTACCATCTTCTTGGTTTGCCTGATATCTCCTTCCTGTATAGTATACAAGTAAAGACCTGCACTCACTGGTTGACCAGAATTATTAGTTGCATTCCATTGAATGAATTTGTAGCCAGCTTTTTGTTGAATGCTTACTAATGTATTAACAACTCTTCCCATCATATCGTATATTGAATTAAAAATTTAACGTTAATGCAACTCCTGCTTTCCCAGCCAGTGGGTCAATTAAAGGTTTAAAAGAAAGTTTCATTTTTTGCCCGTATTTGAATCTAACTTGGTCTCTTTTTTGTTCAATCTTTTCAAAACCCCATACCCTATCATATATAAAGTCACCTACTATTACAAGAATCCCAAGAGCAATTAAACCACCACCAGAACCATTTGGTTCTTTTTCTATTTTTTCAAGTTTGTAGTTTGTGACGCCTCCTTCTATGCTTACAGGTATTTTTCTATACCATGTCTCATGTTCCGTCTCACTATTATAAACCTCGTAATTATCTCCTATTCCAGTGGTATCTGGCCATTGTGGCTTTTCCATCATACTGCCACCAATAATGATACCAGCCAGACCGCCGAGACCAATGTAAAACAGCTGTCTGGCTTTTTTCTTTTCACCAGCATAATAGTGTGTTATACCAGGCACCGGAATAGTTGACAAGAGAACGGCCTGAGACATGCGACGATTCATATCCTGGTATTCCTCAAAGGTCATTTCAGCAGGTATTGGATATAGTGGCGTCTCGGATAAAGTTTCAGGGTTATATTTTGTAGCACTCTCACTCTGGCCAAAAAGATGAGTGCTCAAAAATAATATAATTAGGATAATTGGATTTGTTTGTTTGATTTCTTTTTCTTGTATAGAAGGAATCTAAGAAATATTACTTTTTAATAATTAATTAAATAGTATAAATATTTAATTAGCTCTTTATTAGATAGAAATCCCACAAACAAAAAACCCCGCTGGGCGGGGCAATGCATAGTTATTATTTATTCGCTTGAAATTTCGTCAGCATGAATGGTCCAGGTTGAGTTAGATGGTGTCTTCCAAAATACCCTCAGCCCTATACCGCCGCCTTTTTCCTGCATGTATGCGTTGAGGGTATATTTTGTTCCTGCCGTAAGGGATATGGTACCTGTATGGTTACCAATACTACTTGTACCATGTCCGCCTGGATGGGATGCAACAACTGACCCGTTTAATAAAAAAAATACCCCATCATCACCTTCGCAGGTAAAGGTATAGGTTCCAGATTCCTGGGGGATAAAATATCCACTTACTGTCAAACTAAAGTTATCATTTGAGACATTCCCAACAACTGCTTCAAGGTGGGTCTGACTGGTAAAGTTTATGAGTCCATATGTTGAACTGGATGGGCCTCCAATGCTTGATGTAGTGCCAGAAGCCTCTTGAGAGCCTTGGTTATCAATAATGTCTTGGTATGTGCTTGCATAATAACTGGAAGTAGATGTATAAACAGCATAGTTCAATTGCTCATTGGCAGTGTACGGATGCGGTGTATGAACAGCCTGAAAAGTTGGTAAAGCTATCTGGGCATTTATTGTACAAAAGAATAATAGTAAAAGCAGGTTTACTTTTTTCATGACGGGTCCGAATTTACCACTACTCCACACGAACAAAAATCCCCGCTACTGGGCGGGGGGTTGGTTAAAGCGGTGTGATGCGGTTAATTATTGTTGATATAAATCATTAAGGCTACCAAGGGTACACCACATACCAACACCATCCATATCACGCCATCAATTATAGGGTCTTAAAAATATTCACACCCAACAATCAGTAATAATGATAAAACAATAAGTAATGTCTTTACCAATTCAAACTTCTTAGGTCACACAAATCTACCCAACTTCCTCGACTGACCACATGTGAACCAAAACGCCATCCGAGATGTGGATGAGATCTGGCTTCAGTACATCGGATATCCCGAGGTCGTATGACTCGGTCAGAGTGTTGGACATGACTTCCGCCTCTCCCTTGCGGAAGACCCATGGATCGTGATGAGTGTGGGCGATGCATAGCTTCTCCTTGTGTGAGGTGTATAGGCAGTACCGCTCGAACAGGAACTCCTCCAAAGATC
>DTUG01000254.1 GCA_012964275.1 Fidelibacterota bacterium
CTGGCAGATGCAGCTGATTTGGATAACCTGAAACAGCTGGGTGATCAATTATTATCGAAGATAAAAAGCGGGATAGGAATCCTGTTCTATACCGGTGAAAAAAAGCCTTCTGCTGTGGTCGTGGTGACCAGGGACCTGAATGAGCGTGGGCTCAAGGCAGGCTCCCTGGCAAAGGAGATCGGGGCCCTTATGGGCGGCGGCGGCGGCGGTAAACCACATCTTGCCACTGCTGGTGGACGAGACTTGCAGCTGGTTAAAGTAGCCATGGAAAGTACCCGTGAACTTGTTCGTGGAAAACTAAATAATTTGTAAGCTAACCCATGCAGTACAGCGCTATTGACCATGATTACATGGTCTATGTGGAAAAAAATGAAAAGATCATGGATACCCTGACAAAATTTTGCAAAGAAAAGGAAATTCTAAATGCCCAGTTATCCGGAATTGGGGCTGTCAAGGCCATCGAACTGGGTGCATATGATTTGGGAAATAGGGAATATACCAGACAGTATTTCGATGATGCATGGGAACTGGTCAGTTATCAGGGAAATGTGACCCTGAAGGAGGATAAACCATTCATTCATGCCCATATCACTATTTCCAATCATGATATGAATACAAGGGGAGGTCATCTGTTTGAAGCCAAAGTGGCAGTGGTTGGCGAATTCTTTTTTGCGCACGGTCGATAATACTGTTCATCGCCAACTTAATAATGAAGTAGGGCTTCCAACCTGGTGCCTGTTAGAGAGAGTGGAATAATTATGGATAGAAAGATCATACATACCTATAGTGCTCCCGGTGCCGTGGGAACCTATAACCAGGCCGTTCAAGCACATGGATTTATATATACGTCTGGACAGGTGGGGCTCGTTCCAGCAACCGGTGAGCTAATAGATGGGGGCACCAAGGCTGAAGCGATACAGGTGCTGAAAAACATAAGGGCTATCCTGGAAGCAGCCGGTTCATCACTGAGCGACATAATGAAATTAACTGTCTATATTGTGGATATAAGCGAATTTTCCCAGATCAATGAAGCTTTCCAGGAATTTTTTGGCAATATTGATTTTCCGGCCCGCTCCACAGTGGAAGTATCCGCTCTGCCCATTGGCGCCCGGATTGAGATCGATTGTGTGGCCCTGGCCGGTGAATGAGTATTCCGCGTATCTTTTTTATAGCCTGTTTGCTATGTCCGCTGTTTGGTGATGAAATCGATTCCACACAGTTAAAGAACCCGAAAATAGCTTTTATATCGGCAGTGATACCTGGCGGCGGCCAGATTTATAATGGCAAGTTATTCAAGGCATTATCACTGGTAGTTCTCGAAGGTATGGCTTACAATTCCTGGTTAGAAAATGCCGCCATTTACAAAGATTATGACACCGATGATTATCCACTGCGAAAACACCGGTATCTTGAAAAGCGGAATAAGTATGCCTGGTGGGTCGGATTTATTTATGTTTACGGGATGATCGACGCTGTTGTGGATGCTCATTTGAGTCCGTTCAACGATGTTATGGCATCCCCAATTGAACTGGAACCAAAAAGTGGTGAAGATAATGAGTAATGGGCGTGAACAGTGGGGGACAAGGTTAGGCTTTATTCTGGCTGCATCCGGTTCGGCGGTTGGTATCGGCAATATCTGGAAATATCCCCACATGGCAGGCCAGAATGGCGGCGCAGCGTTTACACTTGTTTATCTGATATGTATCGCATTGGTAGGATTGCCCATCATTGTGGGAGAATTCGTTCTGGGCCGTAAGACCCAATTGAGCCCTGTAGGAGCCTATGATCAGATTGCTCCCGGCTCTTTTTGGAAATGGGTCGGGTTCTTAGGTGTCGCGTCAGCATTTGTTATTTTATCTTTTTATGGTGTTGTGGGCGGATGGATACTGAAATATACCTTTGCATCCATTACCGGCGGTTTTGAAGCTTTGGTTGATGATCCTGAAGGGGCTGGGACCATGTTCAATGGTATCATAACTTCAACATGGGAGCCTATTTTTTGGCAGGTCATTTTTATGGCATTTTGTATTTGGGTCATTGTGAATGGTGTAAAGGGAGGGATAGAAAAATGGTCGCGGATCATGATGCCGTTGATTATTGTTATTTTAGTGGTATTAGCAATTAGGGGACTGACACTTCCAAATGGAAAAGAAGGACTGGTATTCCTTTTTAAACCCCGTTTTGCAGATCTATCCGCTTCAGCGATCGTTCTCGCACTGGGGCATGCTTTTTTTACGCTTAGCCTGGGGATGGGGACAATGATTACCTATGGCAGTTACCTGGATAAAAAACAGAGTCTTATCGGATCCGCCATTTGGGTTATTCTGTTAGACACTGCTATTGCTATATTGGCCGGGATTGCGATTTTTACCACTGTTTTTGCTATGGGCGCTGACCCCGCTGAAGGTCCAGGACTTATTTTTGTGGTGCTGCCGACCGTTTTTCCGCAATTAGCAGGCGGAACCATCTGGGCATCTCTTTTCTTTATTCTATTATTTATGGCTGCTTTGACATCTGCTATATCTATCCTGGAAGTCGTGACAGCCTATTTTATCGATCAGAAAGGATGGGATCGAGGTCGGGCTACCATCATTTTTGGTTCAGTGATAACCGTAGTTGGTGTCTTCTGTTCGCTTTCCCTGGGGGGCGGGATAAATCTTTCTGCATTTCTAAATATGACTTTTTTTGATTTTATGGACTATCTTTCTTCTAAATATATGTTACCCATTGGTGGAATGTTTATGGCAATATTTATTCTTTATCGTTGGGGGCTTCCTGAATTTCTAATAGAACTAGAGACGGGCATGGATGGCTATAAGGTCAATCATTGGGTTGTTAGGATCCTTTTATCTATTTCAGCTGCAGTGGTGGGTTTTATAATTCTGAACGAGATCGTAGATAAAATAATAGGTAGGTCGATCAGTGATATTCTTTTTTCTGCTTCCGGCTGATTTATGTTGATCGCTCGAGTTGCACCTCCGGGATCCAGACAGTATTATCATGCACGTAGAATTGCTGAGAAGCTGAGCCCGGCAGTAGATACCCTGGAACCGCTTCAATGGTTCGCAGTCTGGACTATGGTTGTGGCAGGGATCGTCTTTAATTCTGGGCAGGTTGATCGTTTTGTTTACTGGGATTGGTCAGGTTGGTTTGATGGGTTTATCCGGATAACCTTAACTACATTGATTTTCCATTTTGGATTATTTAAAACAGGTTTTTGGCGGGTTGGACGTATGAGGTTGGACATAAATAGTATTTTTTCACACGCAGGATGGGGATGTATCCTATTCTTAATCGGAGCAACCGGGATCGATTTCTCATTTTCGGTTTTCTTAGGTATGATCCCTTACATTGCAGGTTTTCTGGGCGGCCTGCTGATATTTCAATTTCCTTTGGAGCTCGACACAGAGAATGATCGGTGGCATGTGACCATTTGGGACGATAAATTCCTAATGTTTGCACTGTCCACTGCGCTTTTCGGTTTTTCTGCATTTGTTGGATACCAGTTGGACGATCCGCTTAGCAGTACAGTTTCTATGGTTGTTTTGCCTTTTCCACTGGTAGCTTTGATATGGCCAGACCACGTCCGCCATATTCAGCGGTCGCAGTTTTATCCGTTATTTATTTTTTCCATGTTTATCTGTGTTCGCGCACCCTGGTTCCTGGTTCCCCTTGGAATCCTGTTTTTTGGGCTCCGATCCCTGAATTATTTGCGCTATGGTATCATCCACCCGTCTTTCGGGGTGGACCATGAAGAAATCTGAACCTGTGTATGATGTGATCATTGTTGGCGGTGGTCCAGCGGGCACTACCGCAGCACTATATGCCCACCGACAAGGCTTAAAAACATTGCTTGTTGATAAAGCGACATTTCCTCGGGATAAGGTATGTGGTGATGCGCTTTCTGGAAAGAGCGTACGGGTGATGCGCGAACTTGATCTGTTAGATGGCGTGCAGGGTTTAAAAGGATCTTCCATCCGACGGATTATATTTGGCGGCCCAAAGCACAAGCAATTTGATCTCCAACTGGATAATGAGTCGAATGTAGACCATATTACCCAGGGGTTTGTCATACCCAGAAAAACGTTTGATAATTTTCTTCTGCAGGAAGCAAAGAAGATCACCGAGGTCCGGGATGAATATTCTGCAACAGATCTGTTGATGGATAATGGACAGGTTATTGGTATCAAAGGGAAATCTAAGAATGGTGCGGATGAGGAATTGCAGGCGAGACTGGTATTTGGAGCGGACGGTTATAATTCAATTGTAGCACGAAAAACTGGACTATATGACATGGATATGGAACATACAGCAGTTGGTATCCGCTGCTATTTTGAAGGTGTTAAGGATCTGACTGACCAGATCGAACTGCATTATGTTAAAGAAGTTAATCCTGGTTATTTCTGGATATTTCCAGCAGACGGAAATCGTGCCAATATTGGTTTAGGTTTATCCAAGGATGATGTGAAGAAACAGAAAAAAAACTTAGTGAAATTGATGGATGTGGTCATTCAAACTGATTATTTCAGAGATCGGTTCGCTGAAGCCCGCCCTCTAGAGAAACCGGTTGGTTGGAATCTGCCTTTGGGCAGTACCCATCGCTGCAATTATGGCGATGGCTTTTTGCTCCTGGGTGATGCAGCCGGATTAATCGACCCTTTCACCGGTGAAGGGATCGGTAATGCAATGGTATCCGGTAAGGTAGCTGCGGAAATTGCTGCGGAAGCGAAGGAATCACATAATTACAGCAGTGAATTTTTGAATCAGTATGACACTCGCGTTTGGAATGCAATCGGCAGTGAACTCAATGTCAGCACGAAGCTACAGCGTTTGGCCAGGTCACGTTTTTTGCTCAATTTTGTTATCAACCGTGCCAGTCGTAATGATGAAGTTCGAAATATCATTGCGGGTATGCTGGCGAATGAGATTCCAAAGAAGGAACTTTCCAATCCGCTGTTTTATTTAAAGATCCTCTTTAGCTGAAAAAGATAATCCATGGATAGAGTTGAACTATTAGATACGTTAAATCTGTCCACGTTTATGGCACTTGATTTTGAGACAACAGGACTCGATGCCGGTGAAGATCGTATCATTGAGATTGCTACCATACGCTTTGTGGGTGGTAAATCTGTTGATCGATTTGTAACGCTGGTAAATCCTGTTAAACATATACCGGCTTTAATCACTAAAATCACCGGTATCACGAATGATATGGTTCGGTCAGCTCCGCTGGAAGAAAAGATTATCGATGATTTTCTTTCCTTTTTAGGCGATGCTCCACTGGTCGCTCATAATATCAAATTTGACTGGGAATTTTTAGTTGCGCTATGTAAACGTCACGGTCAATCTGTTCCTCGAGGTTCACTTCATGATACACTGCAGCTGGGCCGCAGCTTATTCTTTGATCAACCCGTATTTAACCTGGGAGCACTGTCTGAATATTGCGGCCTTTCATCATCTGGAAGCCACCGTGCTGAAAAGGATGCCGAAAATTGCGGGATTTTATTCATGCACCTGCTGGACGAACTGGCCAGCTATTCGCTAGAGAGTATTTCCAAGGTTCTGGCTCTGATCAAACCGGCCAACATCCCGAACAAGTCCCTTTATATCGATCTAGGAAACGTACTGACGGCTCAGGGCGATTTGAAAAGAGGACTGACAGGGTCAAAAATATCCAGAGAGCCCCGACCGAATACATTCCGGTGGAAAGGAAGCCGCTCTGTTGCCGATCTGACGGCGGAGGACGTATTTGGTTCCCATGGTTTATTGAAGAATACCCATCCACAATATGAATATAGAGACAGTCAGGTCGCTTATGCTGAATTTGCAGAGGATGTGCTGATGAATGGTAAAAAGTTTGGTGTAGCAGAAGCGGGTACAGGGTTGGGAAAATCTATCGCCTACCTGTTTTCAGCATTTAAGCTTGCACCGCAAATGGAAACATCTGGACCGACGGTCATTGCCTGTCACACCAAACACCTCCAGGATCAACTTTTTTACAAGGACTTACCCCTGATGGCAAAAACGCTGGACACTACAATCCATGCCATTATGCTGAAAGGCCGAAAAAATTATATATGTAAAACCCGATTCAACTGGCTGATCAGTGATAGCGATACGCTGGATGGCCAGGATATTGAGGCCCTGATACCGATACTATTTTGGATGGAATGGACCCAGTCTGGAGATTTATCGGAATGTTCCGGCTTTTTGAATGCCAGGCGTTTGTGGCTGCAAGCGGTTATTTGCAGCGAATCGGGGTTTTGTACCGGCGAGATATGTGCTCGGCACGATGGCTGCTATTATGGGAATATCCGTAAAGTACTCTACCAGTCACAGATTATCATTGCGAATCATTCCCTGCTGTTGACGGAAGCGGCAATGCCGGGATTTTTACCGGCCTTTAATACCGTGATTGTGGACGAGGCTCATAATCTGGTTAAATCTGCTTACGATCAATTTAAGATCGAATTACACCAGCGGGGCGTCGCCACTATTCTGCAGATGATCGATCCTGCCCATTCTCGATCCAAAAGATGGAATAACATTTTAAATGCTATACAGGAGATTGAACCCTCTGTTGGGGCATTAAGAGATAGACTCAACGATACCGTAGCTGCCTTGCAGAAGCAGGTGGATATATTCATGGCTGAACTCACAGAAGATAATCAGAACAGGTTCAATTCATCCATGCCCTATCCAGAAAAGCCGATTTTCCATTCGCTTGAAAAAGTTTATGCTCCAGTGAATGCAGAATTATACGAAGTAAAATCAGGGTGCGAGACTCTTTTTTCCTGCCTAGATAGATTGCGCAACGCTATCCTTGAACTGGATCCCTCACGGGTGGATTATACGGTGCTGCATTCAGTTTTGGATCGTGGTGTCGAAAGTGTTTCTGCTCTTATGAATACTATAATCCTGCTTACAGAAAACCAGCAGGATAACTGGGTTTACTGGATGGAAGGCGTGTTTCGTTTCCCTGGGACTCGGAAAGAAGAACTAAGGATATCTCTCTATGCTTCACCTATTGATGTAGCAGAGTCATTGACCGATAAATTATTCAAGAGGATTGATCATTGCGTACTGACCTCCGCCACGCTGCAGGTTGATGATTCGTTTGGATATTATTTAAACCGGACCGGTCTGGATAACAGGGATAATACTGTCACAGCTGAATTCTCCAGTCCATTTTATTATAATGATCAAGTTACTTTTTATCAATATGGCGGTGCCAGGGAAATCACCGGCGATCCCCAGGCCCTGGCTGATATTGTGTATCACGTCCATCATACATTTAAGCGCCGCACCATGGTTCTTTTTACATCGGTCAGGATGTTATCTGATGTTGCTGGTTTGATCAGGGATAAGCCTGGCGGACGTGACCTGCCCCTATTTGCTCAGTCCAAAGGCGCTTCCAAGCCCGCTATGATAAATGGTATGTATCAACATAAGCATGGATTGTTGTTTGGGACTAACAGTTTCTGGGAAGGGGTGGATTTTCCCGGAGATTTGTTAGAGATCTTGATCGTTGTGAAACTGCCATTCGATGTTCCTTCTGATCCGCTGATCAAGTCTTACTCGGATTATCTCAATAAATCCGGATGCAATAGTTTTATGGATTTTTCTATTCCTGAATGTGCTATACGTTTTCGTCAGGGATTCGGGCGACTGATCCGAACTACCACGGATTCCGGGATTTTTTTAAGCTTAGATAACCGGATTGTGGCTAAGCGATATGGAGAGATATTTTTACACGCCATTCCGGTAGAGCCCGTGATCTTTGCCGATATTAGTGCTTTGCGTTAATTCATTTTTATTGTTCTTCAGGCATTGAACCGCATGTGCCGAACTCTATAAATTAATCAATGGAGACCCTGCGGATAACAAAGCGTACATTGAAGTACAGTGATTTTGCGTCCTTGTTCCGCGGTACCGTTCGCATTTCTATTGATCGGGAATCCCGATCCAACATAAAAAAATCCCATGATCGTTTACAGGCATTGCTGTCATCCGGACAGACTGTCTATGGCGTGAATACTGGTGTTGGAAAGTTGAGCCAGATAGCCATCGATCCGGAAGATCAGTTCAAACTGCAAATTAATCTGGTGCGCAGTCATTCAGCGGGAGTCGGGTCACCCTTGGAACCTGGGTTAGTCCGTGCCGTCTTAGTATTAAAATTACTGACCTATGTGAAAGGGTATAGCGGTGTCCGACCTGAAGTAGTGGATAAAATCGTCCAGTTACTAGACCATGATCTTTTACCCGTGATCCCAGAGAAGGGGTCGGCCGGAGCCAGTGGCGATCTAGCTCCATTGGCGCACATGACACTGGCCATGATTGGTGAAGGTGAAATGATATATCAGGGTAGGAAAATATCCGCTCGGAATGCCCTGAAAAAAGTTGGTATTGTTCCGCTGGTCCTTCATCCAAAGGAAGGCTTGAGCCTGATAAATGGGACACAGGTATCAACAGCTTTAGCAATTAAGTCAATGGTGGACAGTGAAGTATTGTTACAAACGGCGGATATTGTTGGAGCCTTATCGGTGGAGGGCAGTTTGTCAAGCAGGGACGTATTTAAATCATCCATTCATCGGTTAAAAAAACATCAGGGACAAAAGACTGCCGCCAGAAATGTCTGGAACATGCTCGCGGGAAGTGAAATTGTCTCTTCCCATAAAGAGTGTGGTACGGTCCAGGACCCGTACAGTTTTCGATGCATACCCCATATTCATGGTTCATGTCGGGATAGTATAAAACACTGTGCCGACCTAA
Organism: Fidelibacterota bacterium; assembly: GCA_012964275.1. Classification (GTDB taxonomy): domain Bacteria; phylum Fidelibacterota; class Marinisomatia; order Marinisomatales; family UBA1611; genus UBA1611. The sequence continues at coordinate 8,773 of DTUG01000254.1, forward strand.
TCAACAATGAGATCAATAGTGTCAGTGATAACCCCATAATCCTTGATAATGGGGAGATAGCTTATTCTGGGCATTTTCATGCCGAGCCCGTGGCCCAGGCAATGGATTTCATCGCTATTGCTATGGCCGAGCTTGGTGCCATATCCGAGCGCCGTACTTATTTCTTTATGAAAGGGGTTAGTGACAAACTGCCACCATTCTTAGCGATCAAACCTGGTATCGAATCCGGTTATATGTCGGCTCAGGTTACTGCTTCTGCTCTGGTTTCGGAAAATAAAACCCTGGCTCACCCAGCCAGCGTGGATTCCCTGCCTACGTCTGGAGGGCAGGAGGACTTGGTAAGCATGGCGCCTTGGGCTGGACTTAAACTGCTGCAGATCCAGGAAAACGTCAGGCAGATTCTGGCTATTGAATTATTGGTAGCCAGTGCCGCCAGCACACTTTTTCATCAAGGGTACAAATCGGGTAAAGGCACGACTCCTATCTTAAAACATATTCAGGGAGTTGTGCCTTTCCACAAGGGCGATAGGGTATTATCAGGAGAGATACGTGCCTTATCTGACATGATTAAAACAGGACAGATCAACGCCTTAGCAAACCAGGTAGTCAACCTGGAGTAATGCGTGAAAAATAGGCCTCCATTTGAATCCGGTTATACCTTTGATGATGTCCTGTTAGTTCCTCAGGAATCTGCAGTTTTGCCTAAAGAAACTGATTTGACAACCAGACTGACACGGGATATCCAACTTAATATACCAGTTCTGAGTGCAGCTATGGATACGGTGACTGAAGCTTCAATGGCCATTGCACTGGCACGGGAAGGAGGAATGGGCGTTATCCATAAAAATTGCAATATCGAATTCCAAAAAGCTATGGTTGACCGGGTCAAACGTTCAGAAAGCGGTATGATATTAAACCCAATTACGGTAGACCCGGACAGTACGATTTATAATGCGAAAAAGATCATGTCCGAATACAAGATCAGCGGTCTTCCTGTAATAGATAAGGGGAAATTGGTTGGTATTATAACAAATCGCGATATCCGTTTTGAAAGAGATGGAGATTTGCTGGTGTCATCTAGGATGACGTCTAAAAACCTGGTGACGGTATCGAAGAATACAACCTTGTCAAGAGCAGAAAAATTGCTGCAAAAACACCGCATTGAGAAACTGCTTGTGGTGGATGATGTGGGTACCCTAACCGGGTTGATCACTGTTAAAGATATCAAGAAAAAGGAACAGTTTCCCAATGCCTGCAAAGATTTCAACGGCCGGTTACGAGTAGGAGCAGCAGTAGGTGTCTCCGGAGACACGATGGAACGGGTTGCGGCACTGATCGATGCCGATGTGGATATTATTGTGGTGGATACTGCCCATGGGCATTCGAGAGAAGTATTAAAAACCATCCAAAGGTTGAAATCCAAATTCTCCAATGTTGCCGTCATTGCTGGGAATGTTGCTACGGCAGATGGCGCGAATGCGTTAATTGATGCAGGAACAGACAGTGTTAAAGTCGGCATAGGTTCTGGGGCGAGTTGTACAACGCGGGTTGTAGTGGGGGTAGGCGTGCCGCAACTTACCGCCATTATGGATGCTGTGGACACAGCTCGAGAAAAAGATATTCCGGTGATCGCTGATGGTGGTTTGCGCTACAGTGGTGATATTGCCAAGGCATTGGCTGCCGGAGCGGATTCTATTATGCTGGGGAGCATGCTGGCGGGAATGGATGAAAGCCCGGGTGAGTCTATCCTCTATGAGGGCCGTCAATATAAATCGTTTCGAGGCATGGGGTCACTGGGTGCTATGCAGAAAGGCAGCGGTGACCGGTATTTTCAGGAAGGTATGGAGAAAACGAAGCTGGTGCCTGAGGGTATTGAAGGCATGGTACCCTATCGGGGACCGGTACGTAATACATTACATCAACTGATGGGCGGGTTGAAATCGTCCATGGGATACTGCGGATGTAAAACAATTCGTGAATTTGGAAAGAAAGCCAAATTTATGCAGGTTACCGCTGCAGGTATAAAAGAAAATCACCCCCATGAAGTTCGGATCATGAAAGAAGCACCCAACTACCGTGCTTCAGATAGATAATTTATAAAATTTAATTTAGGGAATTAAGGTGGCGGGTGATTCGTGCTTTTCGTCTCGAAGCTGTGTTTTTGTGGATCAGGCCCTTATTTGCTGCTTTATCGATTAAACTTACAGCTTGAGTATATGCTTTTTCCGCTTCGCCCTTGTCCGTGGTCTGCAGCAGTTTATTGATATGGGTGCGAATGCGGGATAGGTTGGATACATTTCTAGCCCTGCGCTTCTTATCCTGCCGCTCGCGTTTGATCTGCTGAGGATGTCTGTCCATTAATAGTTTTCCTTTAGATTTAAGCCGGCGAAGTTACGTTCCACAGTTTTTCTAAGTCAATTAATGGTTAATTATTCTCCTGAAAGTGGTCAAGCATGATTCGATTGCAATTTGAAATCAATAGGAGCCGCTGTATTTTTTGTTGTGGATAAGATTGATATACTAAAAAAAGTTCCAATCTTTGGTGATTTATCAGATTCTGACTTAAGATCTATTGTAGACAAAATGGTGTCCCATACCTATAAAAAAGGTCAGATTATATTGATGGAAGACAGTATAGGCGAGCATTGCTTTTTTCTTACCCGCGGCAAGGTCAAAATTACCCGACTGAGCAGTGATGGGCGTGAGGTGATCCTGGCTTTGCTGGCATCAGGTGATTTCTTTGGTGAAATGTCACTTCTGGATGGCGAATCACGGTCAGCGAATGTGGTTGCCTTGGAAAACACGAAAGCTTTGACCCTGAATATGGAAGATTTCCTTACTGCGCTTGAGATGTACCCCAAAGTAGCCATTAACCTGCTGAGAGAATTAGCAGTTAGACTTAGAAAAAGTGATGAGCAAATAGCCAGTCTATCCTTGAGTGATGCCGAACGCAGAATTGCCCTTTCACTTTTAAGAATTGCAGAGGAACAGGGGATCATCCACCAGGGACATGTCACCGTTAATCCGTTACCTTTTCAGCAGGATATAGCTAATATGGCTGGAACGAGTCGAGAAACTGTGTCCCGCACCTATGGATTACTGGAAGCAGATGGATACATTGATCGGGATGGTCGAAAACTGGTCATCATGGATTATGATCGGTTTTTGAGCGATTTTTCCTGATTCGGAATTCTCAACGTGGCCGAATCTCTTATCTCCGGCATTTTAGATAACGATCATATTGCTGTTTCTAGGGCAATTTCCCTGATAGAACGGGGAGAAGCTGTATCCCGCACATTTTATTCCAACCTATATTCTCATACAAACAAGGCTGTACGATTTGGCATCACTGGTCCTCCCGGTTCTGGTAAAAGTACAATAATCAATGAAATGATTGATTGTATTTTATTGAATAATAAATCGGTTGGAGTTGTGGCGGTTGATCCCACCAGCCCATTTACTGGTGGAGCTTTACTGGGTGATCGGATCCGTATGAATAAATACACCGAGAACGATCAGGTTTTTATTCGCAGCATGGGCAGTCATGGTGATCTGGGCGGTCTATCTCAGATGGCTCAAGAAACGGGTGATATTTTAGAGGCCAGTGGAAAGGAAATAATCATATTTGAAACGGTTGGTGTGGGTCAGGCAGAACATGATATAATAAAAGCGGCAGACCTGGTTATCGTTGTACTCGTGCCTGAGTCCGGGGATGAAATTCAATTGATGAAGGCCGGCATCATAGAGATCGCTGATCTGTTTGTTATTAATAAATCTGATCGTCAAGGTGCAGGCCGTCTCGCTCAACTATTGAAAAATACCCTCCATTCATTTTCAAATAAAGATAGACTGGAGCCACCTGTTCTTACAACAACTGCCAGTCAGGGGGAAGGGATATCAGAACTTTATCAAGGGGCTATGGCTTTGCTAGATACCTTGGCATCTGATGGCCATTTGGAAGAGCGCCGAATAGAGCGCTATCGCCTGCGGGTGCTGGGCCTGATCAGAAACCAACTGGAGAATGAGTTTTGGACATCTAAACGGAAAGAATTGTTTTATCAATCAACAGCATCTATAGAGTCGCTCGATCAATCCCCTTTAGACATGGCGAATCAGTTAATCCAAGGGAAAATTAATGCCGAGCGATAAAAACCAGCCGGAAATGAGTTTCCTGGATCATCTTGAGGAACTCCGCTGGCGTATTATGAAAATTATAATTGCCGTTCTTGTGGGCGGTATTGCCACATTCGGGTTTATCGATATCATTCTTGAGATTCTATTGCGTCCAATATCGCAAGTCGCCAATGCCAATCCAATTCAACTGCAGGTTCTCTCGGTTCAAGGCATGTTTCTGATCAAATGGGCTATTGCGATTATCGGCGGTATCTGTATAGCGGTTCCGGTTATTACCTATCAGCTCTGGAAGTTTATCGCACCTGGTCTTTACGTCAATGAAAAGCGATTCGCATTTCCATTGGTATTATTTTCATTTATTTCTTTCACCTTGGGCATACTTTTTGGCTATTTTGTGTTAATTCCTTATTCATTGAATTTTTTCAGTGGTTTGACATCGGAAGGTATTGAGAATAATTTTTCCATTAACTATTATTTTAGTTTCATCATTTGGATTTTGTTGGGGACAGGCCTGATCTTCCAACTCCCGGTCATATCTCTGTTATTATCTGTTATTGGCTTGCTGACTCCATCATTTATGCGACATTATCGTCGACATTCCATTATTGTTATTTTGGTCCTGGCTTCATTTATTACGCCTCCTGATCCGGTCAGTATGGTGATCATGGCCATGCCACTATTTCTTCTATACGAGATCAGTATTGGTCTTTCTTGGATAGTTAATAGAAAGAATGCTATTTGAACAAAATAGCTATAGCAGGGTAATTTTGGATTCTTATGCATAAAGACTTGATTACGCTTAAACAGATCACGGCCCCGATTATTGATGATATAAAACTTTTCCAGGTGGAGTTTGAAAACGCTCTCAAATCGGAAGTCCGGCTGATTAATTCAATATCCAAGTATATGATTCGCAACCGGGGAAAAAACATCAGGCCTATTCTTACCGTACTTTCTGCTCGATTATGCGGTAAACCCACTCTCAATAGTTATAAGGCTGCCGCAATGATGGAATTACTGCATATTGCTACATTGATCCATGATGATGTGGTGGATGAAGCCAATTTGCGCCGGGGAAAACCGTCAATTAATCGGGTATGGAAAAATAAAGTTTCTGTCCTGATGGGTGATTTTATTTTAAGCAAGGCATTAATCAACATGATTGGTCTAAAAGATTTTGATGCTCTTGTAATAATATCAGAGACAGCTGAAAAATTAAGCGCTGGTGAGATTCTGCAGATCGAAAAAAGCATCACTCGAAAGATGACCAAAGCTGTGTATTTTGATATGATCAACCAGAAAACAGCATCTTTGATAGCTACCAGTTGTGAATTGGGAGCCATCACCACATCCAAAACCACTCAGGATAGGCTGGCGACACATCAGTTTGGAGAAAACCTGGGAATGGCTTTCCAGATCAAAGATGACTTATTAGACCTGCTGGGCACTGAATATGATACTGGGAAAGACTCTGGTGGTGATGTAAAAAAGAATATGATTACCCTGCCGCTTATCTATTCCTATGAAAATATGCCTTGGAATGAAAATCGTCGATTGAGAACTCTTTTGAGGACCAAGAAGAAATCAGCGAAGGTCATGAAAGAAATAAAAGGGATGATCAATACATCTGGAGGGTTTGATTATGCTAAGCAGAAATTGGATGATTTTTCGAATAGAGCCCTAGAAGCATTATCACCTTACCCGGATTCTCCCATCAAAAATTCACTCTCTGACCTGGTTGCCTTTAATGCTGCCCGGGTAAAATAGCATGACGCGGCATCGGAAGATTTTAATCATCCGATTCAGCTCGATCGGAGATATCGTTATAGCTACATCTCCGCTGCAAACAGTAAGACAAGCTTTCCCCGGGTCGGAAATCCATTTTATGACGCTTGATCGTTATGTTCCGCTGTTGGAATGTCACCCGGGTATTGACCGTATCATTTCTTTCGATCCCACCACTGGATTTATAGGACTCCTTCATTTTAAGAATTATGTCCAATCCAATGGGTATGATCAGGTTTATGATCTGCATAATTCATTGCGTTCCCGTATAATCTGCCGAGGGCTAACGACTGAGCTATCACGAGTTGAAAAACCCAGAATGTCCCGGTTTCTTTTATTTCAATTTCACTGGAATACATTTGAGAAAGATTTTTCTACTTCAGCCATGTATCATGAATGTTTAAGCGGAATTTTAGAGTTTGACAATAAATTACCACCCCCAAAACTGACAGTAACTCGCGCAGAACAGACGGTTGCCCGCAGAATGTTAGAATCCCATGGACTACGAAATTCGTTCATTGTTTTGATTCCGGGCGCTGCCTGGGCTCAGAAACAATGGTTTGCCGATAGGTACGCTGCGGTAGTTGAAAAACTGAGCCATAATACGGATAGAACAGTTGTAATGCTGGGTAGCAAGAATGACAGTATTTGCGGCGAAATATTAAAACTGAACCGAGATCTGATTGACCTCGCGGGGAAGACATCATTGAGAGATGCGCTCAGCGTCATATCACTGGCAGATGCCGCATTTGGCAGCGATACAGGCTTGATACATGCTGCTGAAGCGTTGGGCGTGCCGGTTTCTATGATCTTGGGTCCTACATCAACGGAAACGGGCGCAGGAGTATCCCTGGCACGTTCCGAAAATATTTCATCCGATGTGTGGTGTCGCCCCTGTTCCCAGAATGGGAAAAATCCATGTTACCGTAGCAGGCAGTTCTGTATGGATCAAATATCCATTGAAAGTGTAACTAGCTCCATTACAAAGAGATTGCTGGTATGAAATGGTTCTGGGTACTTTTATATAATATTATTTTTTACCCGCTTTTATTTCTTTTTGCATTAGTTGGATCATTATTTAACCAGAAACTTAGAAAGGGTATCATTGGCAGATTTCAGGCAGTTAACCAGTTAAAGATATACTTTAATAATATAGATGCAAATAAAATAATATACTGGTTTCATGCTTCGTCTTATGGCGAATATTTACAGGTGGAACCCGTACTGGCAGGTGTCAAGGAAATTGAACCTGATGCTATCGCTGTAATGAGTTTTTTTTCCCCTTCTGGATATGAACAGGTTAAAGCGGCAAATATTGATTGCAAGATTTATCTGCCCTTTGATTTTCCATGGACAGTGCACCGGGCGCTTCGGATCGTAAATCCGCGAAAATTTATTTTTGCATCCTATGATATTTGGCCAAACTGGATCTGGATAGCGGCAAAGAAAAGAATTCATACAAATATCTTTGCTGCCCGCGTGAAAGATCATTCCAGTAAAATGAAACCGGTATTCCGAAATATTTACCGGACGGTTTATAGGTCGATAACGAGCATTTATACAGTAACAGAGAAGGATTATATCCGTATACAGACACTTTTAGGCACCAGTAATCATTCCCTTATTCGTGTACTGGGAAATCCACGTTACGATCAAGTCAAAGCTCATGCGGATGATTTTACCAGGGAAAGGGTTGAACTGCTGCTGGATAGAAAAAAGAGACTGGTCGCGGGCAGTATGCACCTGGAAGATGAGCACGTTATTCTGGATCCTTTGATCGCCTACATGACACAACATACCGATCTGAAGGTGCTATGGGTACCCCATGAACCGTCAGAATCGGAAATTGACCGGTTAATGAAAAGGTTTCAACAGTCAGGGCTGGTTGCAGGAGTCTTGGAGTCGGATAATAACTTTAAAATCTCCGATGAACAGGTCGTTATCGTAAACGTGGTTGGTATTTTATCTAAATTGTACTGGCAGGGGCAAATTGCTTACATTGGCGGCGGATTTTCTACAGGGATCCATAATGTAATGGAACCGGCGATCGCCAGGTTGCCCGTCATTTTTGGCCCAAAATTTCACCACGCACATGAAGCTGAAGAGTTGCTGGAAAATGGCGGTGGATTTTGCATTAAGACCGGGGAAGAATTTATCAGTAGTCTATCGGAAATTTTATCCAACAAAGACCGATTGATGGACGCCAGTTATGCTGCTACGAATGTTATTCACCAAAATATTGGCTCCGCCACCAGAATCGTCAGGAGCCTAATTCGTGACTGAATCATTATCATTTCAAGTTGAATTTGGAAAATTTAATACGACCGCACAGAAGGTGTCTTTTGGTCCTGGGATACATGTTGTTTATGGAGAAAGTGGCACTGGGAAAAGTTGTTTTATAAAAAAACTGGCAGAAATGAAGACTGATTCAAAAGTTAATTTTAAAATTTCAAAGGTTTTCAGGCCCGAAAAGTATCAGATCGTTTTTCAAAATCCTGATAACCAGATTGTCAGCAAAACAGTGCAAGGGGAGTTGGCCTTTGCTCTGGAATGCCATGGTACTGATCCTGATGAAATCGGAGCCTGGATTCAGGCCAATAAGCAGTCTTTGCCTCCAGCGGTGGATTTAAGTCAGAATACCGCTTTTCTGTCCGGGGGAGAAAAAGAAATACTGAATTTGGTTACTGCATTCCAATTACGCCCATCTTTGGTGATGATTGATGATGGGTTATCGTTTTTATCCATTGAAAATAAAAAGAAAATGATTAGCCTGATTAATACCTGGATATCAGATTATCAAACTGTGGTAATCTGGCTGTCATCAGAACGAAATGATCTGTCCTTGGGAGATTCAGCTTGGGAGCTATCATTAAATAAATTTGAGAGAATTAAAGCACCGCAGGAATCAACATATGCTCCTATAAGAATTCATAAGGGACATTTGGATATTGCCATAAAGAATTTAAAATATGAATTCAAAAAGAATGATCCCATCTATGATGATTTAACCTTGGAATTAACATCCTGCCGGGCACTTGGACTTGCCGGAGATAATGGGAGCGGCAAAACGACATTGGCCAGTTTGCTATTTGATTTTTTACAGCCGGAACAGGGTACAATCGATATCAGCATTGAAAAAGTGCCTATAGGCGCAATCGGGTATGTGGATCAGTTTCCAGAAAATATGATCGGATTAAATACACCGGCGGTACTTTTATCTCAATTAATAGATGCAGGTCTGTTCAATGAGCAGAAGAAAACTACATTTTTTAATCGACTCATTCGTTTTCAAATTAGCTGGGATACCATTGCCGAGATACCGGGTAGCAGACTCCCCTGGGCCACATTGCGAACGTTATTAACCTTTTTGCTGGCGCATTGTGAATATGACGTGCTAATACTGGATGAACCCACCTTTGGTCTCGGCTGGGAACAGCGGATGAAATTGCGATCATTTTTAAGCGATTATTTAATACAGGGCCATATAATTATAGTATCCCATGACAGGGATTTTATTTTTTCAATATGTGACCAAATAATTGATCTGGACGTATCTACAGTAATACAAAATTCGTTAGTGACGTATGTATAAACCTGTGTCCAAAATGAAAAAGATCATTGATGATCCTCAACGCGTGCTGACTGTGGCAAATTTCATCAGCATGCTGCGAGCATCATCAGCTATCCCGATTATTTATACCCTTAACTATCCGGAATGGCGCTGGCTTACCGCAGTTATCATTCTTCTGGCAGTGCTGTCAGATTCTTTAGACGGTTATTTTGCCCGGCGCGCCCATGCAGTGACCCATGTGGGAATGTGGCTTGATCCGATAGCAGATTTTGTTGTTCTCACTTCTATTGTGCTTTATCTGGTCATTATGAAAATGTTCCCAGTCTGGTTTTTCATCTTTTATATCGTTCGCCATGTGATGGTGGCGGCCCCGGCAATATATTTTGTAAACCATGGCATGTATATCCTTTCGGCAAACTGGTGGGGGAAATGGGCTACAGGAATCACAACCTTAACTGTTTTTCTCCATATTTTCCAGTTTGATGCTGTTTGGTGGCTCAAGAATGCTTCTCTTTATTCTGCGGCAGGTCTGGCTATCGTAAGCTGGATATTATACTATCGGGATTACTATTACGTGATAAAAGGCAATCGTGCTAAGCAAGTTATTTAAAGCGTTAAATCAAACCCGCTCATCGCTTGCGAATACATTCAGATCGATAAAAGGGGAACCGGCATCTTCTGAATCATTGGAAATGCTTGAAGAACAACTATTGATGGCCGACCTTGGGGTAGACACTGTTGATGAGATTCTGGATGTAATTAAGCGCCATTCCGGACAGGATTTTGAATCAAAGGTCCGGGAATACCTGCTCTCAATCATGCCCGAGCGTTATAACCCGACCCGGGTTCATAGTCCAACCGTTATAATGATGGTTGGCGTAAATGGCGCCGGGAAAACCATTACTGCAGCAAAATTAGCCAGGGTGTATAAACAGTTGGATCAAAACGTGATGCTGGTGGCAGCAGATACCTATCGTGCTGCAGCGACGGAACAGTTAAAAATATGGTCTGGCCGGGCAGGAACCAGGCTTGTCTGTAACGAAAGAACGTTGGAGCCTTCTGCGGTCCTTTTTGACGGATTAAATGCTGCTAAGTCCTCACAGACCGATGTTGTTATCGTGGATACGGCCGGCAGACTGCATACCTATAAGAATCTGATGTTAGAGCTGGAAAAAATGGTCCGTGTTATTCAAACCCATTTCCCTGATTTTATCATCATGAACTTGTTAACGATAGATGCATCATTGGGACAAAATTCCCTGGTCCAGGCCAAAGAGTTTGGCAGCTATATGCATCTGAATGGTGCTGTTTTAACAAAGCTGGATGGAACGGCCCGTGGTGGAATTGTCTTTCCATTATACAAGCAGCTTCAGGTACCGGTGCTGTTCATCGGCGTTGGCGAAGATATTGATGATCTGGAGCCATTTGATCCGGACGAGTATCTTGATGGATTGCTGGGTGTCGATGAGAAAAGCCGGGCATAAAGTAAAAGATTGACTTAATATCCGTTTGGAGATGGATCAAAAGACATTAAATCTAATTAGCCTGGGCTGTGCGAAAAACCTGGTTGATTCTGAAATATTACTGGGTGGTTTAAAACAATCAGATGTCAGGCTGACTAAAGATCCGGAGAGTGCGGATACCATTGTTGTTAATACCTGTGGTTTTCTGGATATAGCCCGCGAAGAATCCATCGACACGATTATTCAGGCTGCAGAACTGAAAAAGAAGGGAAATCTAAAGGAATTAGTGGTCATGGGGTGTCTCTCGGAGCGCTATCCGGATGAACTGATGAAGGAGATACCTGAGATCGACCGCATCTTTGGCAGTAACGACCACCGGCAAATCGTATCTTTTCTTACAGGGAAAGATTTTGCAAAGGATGATCCGCTCTTTTTCCGATCTCTGATGACTCCTAGCCATTATGCCTACCTGAAGATCGCTGAAGGGTGCGACAATGGCTGTTCCTTCTGCAGTATTCCGCTGATGCGGGGCCTACAAAAAAGCAGGACCATCCCCGGAATTATGGAAGAAGCACAGCGCCTGGCGAGCAACGGGGTTAAGGAACTATTAGTTATAGCCCAGGATACCACTTCCTATGGCTGGGACCTGGATGAAAAAGTGTATCTAAGCGATCTTTTAAGGGAACTGAATTTCGTTGATGGTATTGAATGGATCCGCATTCATTATGCCCATCCGGCTCACCTGTCCCAGCGTATTATCGATGCCATGGCGGACTCTGATAAAGTTTGTAATTACCTGGACATGCCCATCCAGCATGCATCTGACCCTATCTTAAAATCTATGAACCGCGGGCTAGGCCAAGAAGGTATTCGCGACAGGATAGATTGGTTACGGTCGGGCAATCCCGGTATCCGTTTGCGAACCACACTCATTGTTGGTTACCCGGGGGAGACGGATAAGGATTTCGACCGGCTGCAAAGTTTTGTAGAAGAGATTCGATTTGACCGGCTTGGCATCTTCACTTATTCTGAAGAAGACGGGACGTCCGGTGCGCTGTTAAAAGATGATGTGCCGCGAAACGTGAAAGATGATCGGAAAAATACGCTGTTAGAGGTCCAGCAAGATATCAGCCTGGAGAAAAATGAATCTTTCATAGGCCAGACCATCCAAGTGCTGGTAGATCAAAACGGGGAAGATGTGAGTGTTGGGCGAACAGAATACGACTCGCCTGAGATCGACAACATTGTTCATATTAAGGATAACGCTGAAACCGGAACATTTGTAAAAGTGGATATTGCAAGTGCTAATGAGTATGAACTCATCGGCAATCTCGCCTGATCTGTATCATTTTATCAGAAAATTGATCTTATGCTAAACTCAAAGGATAAATCCCGTCTTAAGAAAGCATCAGACCTGCTTTATGCCGCCAGCAGCCGGCTCAGGATCCTGAGATTTATTAGCTGGCCCGGCAGGGTAAGATATATGTTTTTCAGGAATAAGGGAGAAAAACTTCCTGAAGTGGAATACGAGTCATATGATCCAACAGCAGTAATTGAGCACCTGAGCCAGGCGCGCCGTTTATTAAAAGATTCCGCCTATGATAATTGGCTGCGTAAAAAAGCAAAAGATATTGAGCGGAGCGCAAACCTGCTGGCCCATTGCGGGACTAAAGATTTTTTTAAAATTTCAGCAGAGATTTACGGTCTCCCAACCAGCAAACTGCATGACGGCTCCACAACGCCCCTGGACCTGGCAGTTAAATTTGAAGCTATCATTGATTCATTCCAGAAAAACCCGGTTCAGAACGTCCGCGAAAAACGCATCCCTGCCATTGAAGTCTGTGCCCGCATAAAAGAATCCGTGGAAACCACGTTTGGGGATATGGCTCCGGATGTGATTGTGGCGGATGAATTATCAGCTAAGGCCACAGCAACATCCCGGAAAATAAAGATCAGGAAAAAGAGCCGTTTTTATGAAAAAGACGTCCAGCAGCTCATCAACCACGAGGCGCTGGTGCACGTGGCCACCACCCTGAACGGCAGGGCCCAGAGCGATATGAAGATCCTGGGAGCCAATTACGGCGCTGTTACCAAAACCCAGGAAGGTCTGGCGGTGTTTTCGGAGTTTATTACCGGTTCCATAGATATTGAACGTATGAGGCGCCTGGCGGACCGTGTGATGGCGATCAGGATGGCCATTGATGGTGCCGATTTCATTGAAGTTTATCGTTTTTTCATGGAAAAGACGGATTCGAAAAACCAGGCCTTTGAAAATACCCGCCGTGTGTTTCGGGGTGGAGTATTGACTGGCGGCGCGCCCTTTACCAAGGATATCGTTTACCTGGACGGGCTGATCCGGGTGCATAATTTTTTTCGTTCAGCGGTGTCGCGAAGCAGGGGAGATGTACTGCGGCTTGTGTTTGCTGGCAAGATGGAATTGGATGATATTTCAATTGTGCTCAGGATGGCTCGGGATGGCCTGGTCAAGACACCCGAGTTTATCCCGCCCTGGGCAAATGACCTGAACTTCCTGATCTGTTACTTTGCATTCTCGGTTTTCATAGATGATATAGATTATAAAAAAGTTGGAGAGTACTACGATGAATTGCTCGACAATACAAATTAAATGAAGTTTTTTATATGCAAACCGGTAGGTGTTAAATTAAATAAATGAAAAAGTTTTTAATCATTTTATCGCTTATTTGTATTAGCTATGAATGAGATTTTTACCTTCGAAAATTTTATCACTTTGCTATTTCTTATTCTTTTGCAGGCGGTGTTGGGGTTTGATAATCTTCTTTATATTTCACTTGAATCTAAAAAAGCTCCCCTTGATAAGCAGCCGATGGTAAGGCGATGGGGCATTGGCATTGCAATCTTTCTTCGTATATCCTTGCTTTTTGTTTTAATAAAAACAATAGATTATTTTAAAGATCCATTCATTAATATCAACGTTAATGGAATAGTTCACGGTGAGTTCAATGTACATAGTCTGATCGTTTTGCTTGGTGGAATATTTATCATCTATACATCGATGAAGGAAATATCCCACATGTTAATTATGAATGTTTTTGATCAAGAATCTGCAAAAACGAAATCGGTCAGGAGTGTGGTAACATGGATAGTATTAATGAATTTAGTGTTTTCTTTTGACTCTATTTTGAGTGCAATGGCCTTGAGTGATGTTTTTGCCGTGATGGCTTTTGCCATCATTTTTAGTGGGTTTCTCATGATCTACCTGGCGGACACTGTAGCGGTATTTTTACAAAAAAACAGAATGTATGAAGTTTTAGGGCTGTTTATTTTATTTGTTGTAGGCATAATGCTTGTTTCCGATGGCGGCCACTTGGCCAGTCTACATCTTTTTGGCCAGGAAATAACGCCAATGAACAAGACGACTTTCTATTTTATTATAACTATTTTAATATTGACTGATATTGTTCAAACGAAATATCAAAAAAATCTCCTGAGACATAAAAGTAATTAAAGAGTGAATTATGGTGGATTGATTAAATGCAATTACCGTTCTGGTGCCATTTCTATACTAGAAATAGTAGTAAT
>DTUG01000255.1 GCA_012964275.1 Fidelibacterota bacterium
TTCTGGTATAATGTTTTTTTAAATGACGACCCGAGTTTGTAAACAAAACTGTCAAAAGTAGACACCCTGCCCATCAGGTCAGGATCCAGTGCCGCTATACCGAACTCATCAGCTGAGAACCGCAAAACATTGCTATCGTACCCACCGGTGAAGCCAAATGTAAATTCAGTTGGAGTCCCAGCACTCAGCATTCCTAGACAACCCAAGCTAAAAAGTATGTTAAACTGTTTTCGCATCAGTACAATATAAAACGAGTGAGCACGACCTTATCCTTATCAGAAACTTCGACAGAATACGTGTGTTCCCCTGCGGGAACAGAAATTTCGCAAGACCTCCATTTCCCAGGAACTCTTTCGGGACGACTCACGATCTGCGTTGCAGATGATCTTTCTGTGCTAAAATAGTAGGTCCCGATCACCTTTTTTCCTTCTTTTACTCGGAGCCGATATGATGCTTCCTGCCCCATGGATTGGGTGAATTCCAGACGACTTAAAATACGTAAGGTCTTTGAACCTTGTGCTACAACCTGCAGGGGTATCTCTGCACTGCAATCATAGTATCTCAGATCTTTATCATTCAGTCTCAAATTAACGTTGTTTTTGTGTACCATCGGTGTCAAGACTGTTTGCTTTTTTCCTGGAGATTCGAACTCTTTTGTGATCACCCGTGCTAGTACAGGATATTTAAGATCTTTCCCTTCTAATAATTGAATCGTGTGTTTTCCTTTGGAGAGATTGATAAAATAATTTCCTGAATAGGTATAGAAGTGTTTCGGATGCTGAACAGATTTTATGGATTTCTGAACCTTATAACGATGATTTACCTTGATGGTGTCCTTTTCGTCCAAAACAATAAAGTAACGAAAATTATGGCTATCCTTCTTTTTTCTTAGGACGGGGTATCTGGAAATAAATTCAATTCTTGCTGGTCCATGAACTGAATAAGTCAATCCTTCTTCCTTGATGGGGTAGTATAAGCGCCGTTTCGAGTTCACAATAAGAATTTCTTTTTCTTCCCCGTTCTTCACTGGTTTCAAAAGTTTAGCTCCAACAGGTACAGCAAACAGGAAGATGAAAAGAAATAGACTGGATTTAAAGTAAACTGTCCGGTTCATGCTGAGTCAAATGTTCTTTTATTTTACGCTTACTTTGATAACCCACGGCA
The DNA here is from genome assembly GCA_012964275.1 of Fidelibacterota bacterium. Taxonomy (GTDB): domain Bacteria; phylum Fidelibacterota; class Marinisomatia; order Marinisomatales; family UBA1611; genus UBA1611. The sequence goes on from DTUG01000255.1 coordinate 1,165, forward strand.
AAAACAGAACCGCCGACCAGCAGCAGGCATATAGCCGCAACTGGAAGATTATATCTTACTTCAGCATACAAGCTTCCTGTCCCGATCTTTGGATGCGGAATTGGCGCAAATGGTATCCCCAGTTGTTCTGTCAGGGATTTAATATTTAAAATATGGAGCACAGGTACATTTTCCTTTGCAAACTTTGCTAATACACCTTCAATACCGCCGGGACGTGTAACATCTACCACATTTGATCTTTTTACAACACCTGGCGGTAATAATTTTAAATTAAAGCTGGTTCCAAGGCTGGCGACCCCACCGCCTACATTGATTAGTGCATCAAAAGCTTCGATCTCCTGATATGATTTAAATAGGTTCATCCGCTCTTTTATATTTTCTGCCAATCTCGTTTTCCTGATCAGCGGCAAGCTATGGGCTTCAATATTAGCTTGGATAATTTTCCGGCCAGCGAGGCTTAAGAGCCTGCCCATATCGTTCCGTCCACCAATCGATGCAGCCACGCTCCGGGCTGGGATCAATGCATTTTGAGATAGGATAGCTTCCATATCCAGCCAGGTAAAATCTTCATGATTTGCACCCCATTGTGAAGCGCCGACCGATGTGATTGTGATTGGAATTAATTCCAAGGCCTTACAGGCCGTCAAGACAGCTATGTTAGCCCCGGGCATTGAACCAGTAAGCAGGACCGCAACCGTATCACCTTTATTCAAATCGATCTCATGCATTAGGTCAACCATGGCTGCAGAAAAATTTGGATCCAGCGTCGTTAGTTTCGCATCCAGGTCACCTTCATCTGTGGTGATCAGGCTAAAAGGACTGCCCACCAGGCCAGTCTCATTTGGATCATTCTCTATGTCCATGAAAATTCCATGTTCCATCCTAGTGTTTTTCAGAACGTCCATTGCTTCCTGCATTAATTCAGCTGCTTTTACTTTTTGTTCGTAGGACGGCGAAACATTCTTCGTTTTCACATTGATTGAAACGAGAAAGCAAACCAACGACAAAATTGATAAACCAATCAAGGTGGACGTTTTTTGAATAGCGGGTATAAAGGGTTGCTTTTGGTAATTATGCAAAGATCACTCCGCCAAATAAAAGTATCACAGCCAGTTTGACCATAACCGCCGTTAAGATCACCACAGATATAGTTCTCACAACACCCTGTCGATCCATCCAGTTTGCTATCAGGCCCGGAATAATATTTCCAATCACGGCCACACTACCCATCTCAACGGGTACAAATATCATATTTCTGGAGATATATCCAAAAAAGAATCCAAGGATCAATGCAAGTACGATCCTGCGTTTACCATACAAAAACATGATGTGACCCAACCCCTGAATAATTCCCCAAACCAGGATAGCAACAATAAAGGTCACAAATACCTGTAAAGGCTGGTGCAGATAAAGCGCAATATATCCCGGTACAATAACACCGCCAGCGGTCACACCCATTGTTTCCGACAGGACAAGGCTTAATACAATGCCTAAACCGATACTGATCTCAACCATGGTACCTGTGTTCAGCGAGTTTGGATAAAATTTCCTGTCCGGCCCCAACCTGGTTTCCAATGGCATAGACCAGTGTATCGTGGGGCAATCCCATAATCTCATTCACAACGTCTTCTAGGTCATTCGCAAGCCCAATAGTCTCAACATGTGTTTTAGGAGAATGGTGCTTCAACCTATCGATAGTAGGATCTACTTTATCACCACGTACCACCAGATGATCTGGTTTAATCTGTTCAAAAGTGAGTTCCAACATCTGGCGGGTCCGTACCGGGCGATCATCCCGAGCGTTAAAAAAGATACATGTTCCACCTTCTGCAGGATAACGGTCGATCACAAATTTCCAGATCTGTAATGTTGATACAGGATCATTCGCCGCCATGCCATTCACAAATTGAATCCTATGGCCATCCTGATCCAGGTTCCAGACAATCAGGGCACCCAGGTCAGGCTTGACGTGTTGCATCCCCTTTAATGCCGTGGCACGATCAACACCAGCCTGCTGGCAAACATCCAAAGCAACTGCAATATTCTGCGGGTGTTCTAAATAAGAGAACGAATCTAACTGCTGTTCTGAAACAGACTTACCATCAGAAAATAAAACTTTGGAATTATTGTTTTTTGCTACATCTTTTAAAATCTCAGGGAACTGGTCTTCCGCTGTTATTAATGTTCCGTTTACAGGAACTGTGTTACAGAGCGAGTAAGCTACATCTTCTTTAGTCGGTCCCATTTCTTCCAAATGATCAGGCCGGACATTAGTTATGACCCCAATATGGGATTGAACCATTTGATGCTCTGAAATCCATTGATACTGAGGCTGCACGGCCATGCATTCCATCACCACGGCATCAGGTTTTTCTTTAGCGAAATAGTTGAGCAGGCGTATCTGTTCCCCAATTGACGGGCGCCGCAGCCGATGCACAATCCGATCTATACCTTCTGCATCGATCACCCTTGGTGCGGTTCCTGTCGTTTTAGCAAATGTACGCTTCCCGCCTTCCCGCAGGCCGGCAGCGATCAGCCGGGTCACACTTGATTTACCACGGGTCCCATTTACATGAATTCTTAAAGGAATTCCTGCAAGAATTTTCTGATGGTATCGAAATTCAACCAGTCCTGCTGCCAGTAGAATCACAGCTAAAGCCCCAAGTATAATTAAAGGCGATATGGTCATTACGCCTTGGGTATTTTCCCCGCGATCAGTTAGTTGTAACCCATAACGATCTGAACTAAACCAACCATATCAAGTATATTGACCATCCCATCACTATTGATATCAGCCAAGAATGGATTAATATCCTGCCCTTCCTGCAAGATAAAGTCAATTAAAATCAATATATCGAAGATATCCAGGCTATTATCCATGTTCAAATCGCCATGCAGACGTATATCACTGCCCCGTGTTGTAATTAAAATGGCAGTTTCATCTTCCAATTCCATTGCCGCATCATGATAATTGTTATTAAAGGTATATTCTAGACCAATTGTCATTGTGTGATCTTCAATGCCAACGGTGCAATAATTCCCGTGGATCTGATTCCAGCTGTAACTGCCATTGGTGGTATTATTAAAATCCATATACTGTATTAATATTTCACCATCGCTGGTGGGTGTTAGATAATAATCGGGATCACGCAGCATGATCTGAAACGTCTCAGTGGAATTATTCTGGTAGGTTCTGACTCGTGACCACTGGACAATGAATTGCTTATTATCATTATCATACCAGGTATAAACACGACCGCCGTTGGTCAGCTTCAGATCATCCCAGAAGCCAGCAATCATCGGTGAAGGGCCACCGGCACCGGGCACTGGGTAATTCCGAAACGAAGCCATATTTGTCTCGCCTAAACCAATCCATCCATTGGAACAAATACTGATCTCGTCATAACTCTGACCATAAAAGCGGAAGGTGAATGGTAAATCAATTGTTTCAACATCATCTCCGTTATTCCCCCCATCACTGAGAGAGTTCAGGTAATTACCATCCCCGCCATAACGACCATCGATCTCTATCCAATTATAATTGGGTGCCAAAAGATATTCAATATCACCGCTATCGTAAATGTAATAACCGTATGAATCCGGGCCCACTGGGTCTGTTACAGTGGGAATACCGATCTGGACAGGAACTATTGAAACAGATGAATAACCACCTTCTGTTGTCAGTGCAACAATCAAGTGAGCAACCGCTCCCGGAATAACTTCTTCCAATGCTGTGATCTCAAAACCGTCCCCAGTACTGGATGTTGAATTTGAACTACCGGCAGGAATTACATTCCACGAACCTGTATTATCTGTTATTTCAATGGCTGATGAAGCGGACGTAATGGATCCCGTAATACTCGTGGCAGCAGTTGATCCCTCATTACTAAGCACAATATGCACTGTTGATGTTTCTCCCGAGGTTAACACATCCTGGCTACTGCCTACAACATCCACGCTATTGGCAAATAGTCTGTTCCCAAACACTTGAAGATTGATCTGGCCTGTGGCACTGTATCCTTGGTCATCGGTAATAAACAGTGAGAGTCCCAGTCCGGCACCATCTTCAAGCCCTTCCATAACGGAGAAAACGAATGGTTCAGAACTGCTGACAATTTCGTTCACACCGATATTCCCATATTGCAGGGTCGTACTGATAATATCAACATTATTGTTGCTGGACAAAAGCGAAGCAATAATATTTGCAGCATCCACACTGCCGTAATTGGATAGAGCCACTGAAAGCTCAATGGTTTCACCGCTATTAATATTGCCATCACCGTTTCCTGAAGAAGCGCCTGAATCATCGTCATCAATAAGAATAATATCTGAATAAACGTTGACACTGACTCCCGGATCATATATCTGCAGGGAACTCTGGTAAGGATAATGATTTCTCTTGGTAACCGTCACCAGTACTTCACCAATCTCTGCTGATGGTACCTGGATTCTTACAAAACCACTTTCACTGGTATACCCTGATTCAAGGATATCATCGTCTCGATAAATTGTGACCCAGGCATCCTCAACTGGATTACCTCCGCTATTGACAATATCAACATCAATAAAATTTGTTCCTGCAGTGATCGCGTAAGAATGAGAAACATTGAGTTGTTCCGGATAGGCAGTCCACATTTGTAGTGAAGCATCACCCATTAAACTATTCCAATGCGAAAAAATAGATACATAATTATTCGGGTTCGTTGGATAGCTCTTCGATAACCACAGTTTTCCCGCCATTGTGGCCCCTCCTGCTGAGCTGATTCCTTCCACCAAAGCACCATAATAAAAACCCATATCTACCACATTATTGAACATGGTATGGGTCCCCAGGGTAGCTGTTCCTATAGCGGCAACAGCGCCTTTAGGGTTCGATGCTGTACCGGCGCGGATAAATGCCTCGGCCAAAGCTTCCCCGTTCCCAAAAGATCCTGTTCCACAGGTAATGACAGTCGCAATGGGCAGCATGAAACCATTCGTGGTTCCATTCAGATTCGATGAACTAAAACCACTCACACCCCAATACCCACGATAATTAAAAAATGCCAGACCATCGCTGAGATTGGACTGCATCTGGCTGGCGAATGGACTACTGTATACTGTGCGAATATCTTCAAACCCATATAATTCCATCATTTCACGAATATTTTCCTTCGTGATAATACACGAAATACCGGAACTGGATGGGTCTCCAACCAGGCAGGCACGTTCGAACCAGTTTTCCCCCATATAGGGTGTTGATTCATAGTTTAAGGTCTTGCTAACGATCGTCTGCAAATGGCTCTGGGTATCAAAGGACATACGACCGATAAATACTTCAGGGAAAAGATCATTTCCTGCCAGTGTTGAGTAAGGATGGTCCCCTTCGCCATTATATCCGCTCCAACTTTCATACCATGTCGGAACATCATAGCTGCCTTCTGCATCCGCCACAATCGTAACGTATACCGGCGGGTTGTCCCAGGTTTCATAGGCGTCTTCAATATAATTCTTGAGATTATTGGCATTATTAACCACATTGGACGAAGATATATAATTGACCTCGTATCCAGCCCGCCGCTTCCAGTCCATCAGTACGTCGATTGTCCCGAAAAGACTCCCAATATTATTCGGCAAGACGTAAAGTATAGATGGCCGCTGGTAATCAACCATATTACGATGCAGTGCTTCATAATTCACAACCAGCGACTGATACAGCGGTTCGAATGCCCTTGATCGGCGCGCAGGAATAAAAGCAGCATCTTCTGTCCCAGTTTCCACCAATTCGATCTCGGCTTCGGTGATAACTTCCAACTGATTTGTGGCTGGATGGTATTGAAATGGAGTCACGGTAACACGAACCAGATGCAGATCACGCATAACTATTGTTTCAGAGATGGCAGCAATTGATTCTGGAAAAACACCAGTATTATCATAGACCGGGCTAGTGGGAATAATACCTTCCAGTTTATTATCCCATGTTTTTAGCGGAGGAATATCCACATCTTCAACCATTTCAGAAGCAATAATATTCACTTGAACCGAATAGGTTTTCCCAGGCTCAACGGCATAAAATGTACTGGTGGACGGCAGATCAGGCTCACCGGCTTCCACCATACTGCCGGAGTGGGCAATGACCGGTTTTGTCAATACTTTTCCGTCCGTTTCAATTGTCCGCAGTTCGTAAGCAGGAATGTGGTACCAGAGGACGCTGGAATTATCCATCATTTGCTTCAACTGGAACCCGTCATCGATCTTTGCAACAGTAGCACTATTGCCGCCAATCAATACCGCTATCAGTCCAAATCCAAGTAGTAAACTCTGAATCGCCTTCATTGGCCTCCCTAATCAAAAATAAGGTGGTAGAAAAAGGATGGAAAATAGACACTTCCAACGAACGTTCCAATACCGGCGATAGCCAGATATGGTGCGAAAGGCAATGCCAGATCCTTATTAAAACCTTTATTGAAAGATATAGCTATCCACACAATCAGGCTTAAAAGAGATGCACCAAACAGCGTCAGCGCCATCCGCACGGGTCCCAGCCAAACACCCAAAACAAATCCTAACTGAATATCACCAAATCCCATTCCCTGGCGCTTGGTAAATAAAAATGTAATTCCCATCAAGAGAACTGGTATAAATGCCCCAATAATAATTCCCCAAAAAGCATCCTGCAGGGTCGTGAGTTGAAATAAAATACCGGCTGTGGAAATTACGACACCAGCAATCATGAAGACCAAAGGTATCTGAAATGTCTTAATGTCTACCCAACTGACTGCGATCAAAATAGCAGCCAGCAAACTGAAAATGGTAGCTTCAACTGATGACATTTCTAGAAAGGCCCATAACCATAAGCTTGCTGAGCTTATTTCCAATAGCCAACTGTCAGTCGCGATCTGGGAGCCATCAATATTCAGCCAGTTCACCGTGGATTTAAGCAGCCGTCCGTAAGCAGCACCAAAAAGTGTCAGGACGGCCAGCGAAACCCAATCCGTCATAATCCTGATTGCAGAGCAGCGCCTAAATGGAATACCGGCAGGTATGTCAGCACAACCATCAGAGCAATAACGCCACCAACCAATAATATTAACAACGGTTCGATCAATGTTGTCATTCTTTCCACCAAGGCATCAACCTGTTTGTGGTAATAATCTGCTGCTCGATCGAGCAAATCATCTATTTCCCCAGTTTCTTCTCCCGTTGATGCAAGTTGTAACAGAATGGACGGGAATATTTCTGTCCTTCTTAAGGCACTCGATATATTGTAACCATCACGAATATAGTTTGAAGCATCCGCCACAGCTTTTTCATAAACTTTATTGCCAACTACCCTTTTTAGAAGCGCCATCGCTTCCAGTACGGGAACACCTGCACCAATGAGTATGCCGAAGGTCTTGCAAAATTTGTTTAAAATAGACTGATCAATGAGGGTACCGAAAACCGGAAGTTTCAGTTTAATGGTATCGATGACAAAACCGCCGCGCTGAGTTTTTGATATGAGAAAAATAACGAAGATCACTAACATAGAATTAAATAACATTAGACCTAGATTATCAACGACCCATCCGCTTAGGTCCATCATCTTACGGGTGGCCGTTGGCAGGCTGGCACCCAGCTGTGAATAAACATCAGAAAATTTGGGGATGATCCATACAAACATTGCCATCAGCATACATCCTAGAAATATCACCATGAAGACAGGGTAAGTCATGGCTGATTTCACCTTGCGCCTGGTATCATCCAGGTTTTCCAAATAGGATGCCAACTGGTCCAATATTTCATTCAGATTACCGCTCACTTCCCCTGCTTTTGTCATTGCTACAAAAAGGGTATTAAACACTCCAGGATGTCGAGCTAATGATTCAGAAAGATTTAATCCTTTCCGTATGTTGGAACTGACCTCATTAAGTACTTTTTTGAATTTCCGGTGTTTTTCTTCAGCGCCAAGTCCCTGTATGGCTCGTTCCAGTGTGAGCCCGGCAGAAAACATGGTGGCCAGCTGGCGAGTGAAAAATACAATACTTGCAAGAGGAACACGATTTTTTAATCTTTCAATAGATAAATTGATTTCATCAAGAAATGGACCAAGAAAATCAAAAGTAGTATCTGTTTCTTTTAATGTAATAACCGCCTGTCCATTTTGGGTGAGCTTTTGTATCGCGAGATCCACTGATCCAGCACGGATCTCTCCTTCCTTGCGGTTACCGTCAATATTTTTAGTCAGGTATTGAAAAACAGCCATTATAACTCTTCTACCGTGGAACGCAAGACTTCTTCTACGGTTGTAGTCCCATCCAGTACACGATGGTTACCCGCATCGCGCAGGCTTTCCATTCCCCGTTTCGAAGCAGCTTGCCGTATCTCATCTTCATTGGCATTATCATAGACAAGCTTGCGCATTTCCCTCGACATTGGTATCATTTCAAAAATAGCAATACGACCGCGGTAGCCAGTATTTCGGCACTCAGCACACCCTTTACCACGGTACAGATTTCCCTTTACACTTTGCGGTTTCAATCCTATTAAAGCCAGTTCCTCCTTAGTTGGTTTATATTCTTCCCTGCACTTTCCACAAATCCGACGCACCAGCCTTTGCGCCATGACCAGGTTCAAACAGGACCCTACTAAAAAAGGCGCAACACCAATATCTAATAGACGGGTGATCGTTCCGGGAGCATCGTTTGCATGAACCGTTGTAAAGACGAGGTGACCTGTCAGAGAAAATTTTACCGCAATATCTGCGGTCTCAGAATCCCTGATCTCACCAATCAGAAGCACGTCTGGATCCTGACGAAGTATGGAACGTAGTGTTGTACCAAACGTTAGTCCAATATCATTAAACACCTGTACCTGGCTGATGCCGCCAAGCTGGTACTCCACCGGGTCTTCAACTGTGGTAATATTTGTTCTTTCATCCTTGATCACTTTGAGAGAAGCATACAAGGTAGTGGATTTACCTGAGCCGGTTGGTCCTGAGACCACAACCATGCCGTAAGGTTGTTTAATAACCTTTTTAAAAACGCCTAAATGATTTTGGGGAAATCCCAAAGTGGTCAGGTTGAAATCAAAACCGCTTTTATCCAGCAGCCGCAAAACAATTTTCTCACCATAAACAGTTGGTAGGATAGAGACACGTACATCAATATCTTTCGTTGCTGTCTTGATGGAAAAGCGGCCATCCTGAGGCAGCCTTTTTTCAGCAATATTCAATTTTGACAAAATCTTGATACGGGTTACTAATCCGCTCAGGGATGTTGAAGGTGGAGTCATTATGACCTGCAGAACTCCATCTATTCTGATTCGTACATTAACCTTGTTTTGTTGGGGTTCTATATGGATATCCGTTGCCCGTTCCTTGATAGCTTCCTGCAGGATCAAATTCACCAGTTTTACGATGGGTGCATCTTCTTCGCTGGCCTTTTCCGGAGACAGGTCCACTTCTTCAGCAGAATCATCGTACCCAGTAATCACTGTTATGCCCTGGATCGCTTCTTCAACCTGACCCGCTTGTTGGATTTGACCGTATAATTGATCCATTGCCTTTCCCAGCAAGGTTGGACCAGCAACTACAATATCGGGTTCAAGTCTAGTGAGCCGCTTTATTGAATCTATAGCTGCAATGTCTTCAGGATCTTCCATCGCCACGGTTAAAGTCTTATTAGATTTTTGAACAGCTAAAACGGAATTTGAGCGGGCAAAGTCTTCTGGAATTATGCCCACTACATCAGGGTCAGCTTCCAAGAGTAGAAAATTATCTGCTTTACGATACCCCAACTGCATGGAATAAGCTGTAATCAGATCATCCTCTTCCACCATACCCATGTCGATTAAGACCTGGCCCAGTTTTTCATGTGTATTCTTCTGCTGTACCAGGGCTTCATTCAACTGACTCTCCGATATTTTATCAACGTGAATCAGGATCTCTCCGATCCGCTGGAACTGGGGATTGAAATCTGCGCTCATATCATGGGCACCCTGTATCTGTTGGCGAGCGTACCAGCTGTATATCAAGCGGATCGCTGGTCGTAATCTGAGGGATCAGAAGAGTGGCTGTAATCGTTGCTGTAAAATCTTCAAAAGTACAGATACCAGTTTCTTCGTCCGTGGCCTGCCATATACAGATTTCTTTGGGGAATACAGCTATGATTCTGGCATAGCCATCCTGATCAGTTTTGACCACTGGTTCGCACCCAATTTTATGGTATCCGTCCCACTCCCCATTACCTTCACCCTCATCGAATGTATTAGGAAAACCATCCATACCGAAATCATCAAACGGCTCGGAAACTTCTGATGTATCAATCGTTCCATCTCCATCAAGGTCAAATGCATCATGATCATCATTAAAGGTACCCCAATCCGGTGTTTCCGGATCGTCATCAGATCCATAATCCCGCCACGTAAAACACCCGTCAGCGACACCCAGTCCATTCACACCTTCATCAGTATAAGCTTCATACCCAACTTCCACCCATTCGCTCACACCCGTTCCAACAAAAGCTATGGGCGCATCGGTAACAGCGTTGCCATAAAAATCGATCAGGATAGCTGTAATCGTGATCGCTGCTAAATCTGTTGGCATCGGCAAGCTAAAATCCCAATAGGTCGCATTAGCGGTTAAAGCAAGCTGCCCAGGAACGAAGAACAGGGTAGCATCACCAACATCCTCATTGATCAATGCAGTGACCGTGTCTCCATTCGCACCGAAGGTTGTTGCTGAGACACGACCGATATCACCAATAGCGTCCGTAGAATAAACAATGGTTGAAAAAGCGACTCCAGCGAAATTATCCCCATCCAAATTCTCATTCCCCGTAAAACTGATCCCATTCACAAAGGCATCGATCAGTGTGTCCGGAGGGATCGGATCGATCGTCCAGTAAACATAGGTCGAATCTTCAACCGGATTATACCACCTGTCATACACGATCGCGGCACACTGGGTCTGGTAAAAACCACCTCCAATTGACGTTGTAGAGCCCGGATCATACTCCGGCTCAAGATGATAAGGCGCTCCAGATGCTATGATCACGGGCACATCATTAGCTTCGATCTCGTACTCACCATCTTCATCACAATCGACACTTACTTCGATCCTTACGGTACCGGGCTGGGTCCCACTATTTACCGAAACGGTCGCGATACCATTAACGGTATACACTGTGGTATCCGTCACTCCCGGCTCTTCCAGATAGCAGCCTTCCAGTACAGGATTGAGCACAAATCGAATCAGGCGCGGTTCGGCAATGAGATTATCGTTGTCATCAAAAAGCTTAGCCCGGATCGATGTGGATTCTATTCCGCCTCCATCCTTTACAACAATATGGTCCGGTACAGATGATGGTATCTCTACATAGGTGCACTCCTGGACCAGGCCTACTTCAGAAATGATTGATACAGTGGATGTGTCAGATACTGAATCTCCAATCGTTGGGTGATTGAATACAGCCCGAATAGAAGCAATGCCAATATTCTCATCTTCCCCGTTATCCAAAAATGTCAGTGCTATTTCTCCATTTGAATCCGTGGTATCAGAATCCACAACTTCATCATCGATCTTTATGTAACCGTTTTCACCTGCATCAAACTGTACAATCACATTACGCACGGGTGTCCCATTTTTATTTAACAGGCGGCAGGTCATGGAAGATGGGGTATCGCTTGCCAGTATGATCTCTTCCGGGTCCGGGTCGCTCATGCTGATTGAATAGGGCCATATGTCATCCTTGGAACCATACAGATCAAACCTGACTGATGTTTCCAGGCTTTCACTATAATATGCGGTAACCTCTACATTTTCATATAGGGGAGTTGTAGGATCATCCACCGCACCATCGCCACCATCTGCGCTATAGGTTACCACTACTATACCATCGGAGTTGGTTATGGGATCATCATTATCAAAATCTCCATCACTATAATCCGAGCTAAATGAAATCACTTTGTTCTTCACAGGCTCACCGTCCGCATCCCGCAACTCAACTATCAATAATTCACCTGCATACCCCACAACAGCTTCCCCCACTGCTGCTCCATCTGCAACTGGCTGAGCGGTCAAAATTGCAAGTGTCATGCCCTCTTCTTCCAGGGTGTCTGAAGCTTCACGATCATCACAGCTTAACCCTACAAGGATAAAAGACAACAGGACAGCAAGACTGTAAATCTTGAAGTTGTCTTGAAAATTATTCATCTTTTTTCTCCTCATTTTTGTCAACTGGTTTCCCTATGTTTGCGTCATTTTGAGACTGGCCATTATCTTCATAGTCATTTTTTTCTAGTCAACCTCTGCTCGACTTTTTTCATTTGGTCAGTTTTCATAATGCCAGTATATGTATCAACAACAATATGTGGTGTGATCTGTATGATCAGGTCCGTTTTACGCTCCACCAGGTTTTTACTGGTAAATAATTTTTCGCCCAGCCAGGGTATCTTGCTCAGAATTGGCAAACGGTAGATAGTCTCCTTCAGGTCATTGCTCAATAATCCGCCTATAATAATAGTTTCACCATCTTTGACCCGTATGGTCGTGGATGAACGGCGGCTCTTGACCCGGGGAATATTTTTGTCCGGGCCGATGAATTCGAAAATAGTGGAAACCTCCGGCTCAACCTTGACCGTAATATATCCATCTGTATTAACCGTTGGCGCTATATCCAGTTTGATGCCCACTTCTTCACGCTGGACCTGAACCTGACCGCCTACCCCGCCTGAACTCAAAATGTAAGGAACAATATCAACAAGCTTGATCGATGCTTCCCGTCCATTTAATGTTGTGAGGCGGGAGTCAGCCAGCACTTCAGCCTTATTTGCTTTTATCAGCATATCCAGAGTTATGTCAAAAGCTGTCATCTGACGACTAAAATAACGTGGTATTGCTTGGCTGCCTTTTTTGAGATCTTTTTTCAATGGATCGAAAGGCATTGTTGATGGCTTCTGACCCAACGCCTGATCCTCTGGAATAATGGAACCGCCGGTGGCTTCATCCAGAGCGTTTTCGGCAAGAATAGTTGTAAACTGAGACAGCCTGGACCAATCTATACCCAATTGCTCTTCCGCATCGACAGCCACTTCGATCAGTCGGGTTTCCAGCATGATCTGTATTGCCGGAATATCAATCTGTTGAATAACATCTTCGATTTCAGCGATTTTCTTCGGTGATGCATTTACCAGCAGCTTATTGCCGGAAATGTCTACCTGAATCTGATCAGAAATATCCTGCAGCATCGTTTTCACTTCTTCGGCAGATGCGTATTTCAAACTGAGGACGTATGGTTTAACACCGACTTCTTCTTTTAATTTTTTTGGATCTGCGATGAGAAATGAGTTCCCCACTACTTCGTAGCTGAGCCCAACAGCCCGGACCACCAGGTTCATGGCTTGTTCTATTGGAACATCATCCAGGTGTATAGATATTTTATCCTGGCGATTTACATTGGGATCAGTAACAATGTTAAAGCCGCTTTCTTTTGCCAGAATCGCTAATATACCTGGCAGGTGAGCATCTTCAGCATGGACCGTGATCAGGTTAAGGTTTTCAATGAGCTCAGTTGGATCAGGTTCCTGCTTCTCATCTAGCTTCTCAGCCTGAAGCAGAGTGGCTAAAACCAGAAATATTATTGTGAGTTGTCTTATGGAGTTCATCTCATTCGTGTCCTTCCATTAAATCTTGTCTGTTGTGGCGTTATTTATTTCAATTTCTTGGGCAGTCTCTCTATCCGTTCCGGGGGCAGGATAGGATAATAGCTTGCTCTCTCTTTTCATGATGACCTGATCCTTATCTATAAGGACCACATCCCCAATATTGGGAATTGAGTCTCCAGCAACCACGTTATATACTTTCCCGCGATAATTTAACTGAGCCTGGAATTTTTCCTGACTCTGATAGATCATGGCTACCCGCAAGGCGCTGCGGCTTCGCCTGGATCCGGGTCCGGTACCATCAGCAAGGGTCAATACATTTGTCAGTCGCATTGGCTGCTTGTCCAGTGCAAACTGGTAATAGCTTCGCTCTTCAAGACGTTTTTCCAGATACTCGATCACATCTTCCAGCGCCTTATCCGTCCCAAACTTCAGGTTGGATGATTTTGCTAAAATATTTTGGTATTTCTTATTCATAGGAAATAGTTTGAATCCCCCGGCAATCAAAGAAAAAAGGGTAAACCATACCAAAAGTTTCCATATGGTTAATGACCGTTCACTCATGCTGCGGCCTTTGATTTTGATTTTACAAGAGTGATCGTTGCTAGGTTAAGTTCAAATACCTGATCCATCAAATCTTCTTCTCTCACATTGGTTTTAATCCGTTCTACACCATTTTTAACTTCGTATTCATCTAAGGTAATCAACCGAGGTGATCGTTCCATTTCTGCTAAAAACTTCCCAAAATCTTCATAGGTACACTGTATTGTGATTACGTAAGGTGATTTGTAATAATCACCCTTGCTCTCCCTATCCTTAGGTTTGATCCCCAACAACTGTATGTTGAGATCATCCAGCATATCAGTCAGGCTGTTTAAAAATGGCAGGCTGGCATCTTCAGCCAATGAATCCTGCTGCGACAATGCCAGATTCTCCTGGAATAAAGTATAGACTCTATCGAGTTTGCTGGCCAGGATCTGAGCGCTGATCAGGTTCTCATTCAGTTCTGTCTGCTCATCTTCAAGCAGCCCGATCTGAAAGGGTTTATCCCCGATCATAAACGACCCACTGACCCAGAATGAAATTGTCAGCACAACGATAGCTCCAAAAAGAATGATATTCCGTTTTTCTGCCATTATATAGCCTATGAAAAATATTTCTTCCCACCCTTGCGGATCGACGCCACTATTTCAAACCGAATGATCTTCTGTCCACGAATATCAACCTTCTGATGGCCCACATACTTGATTCGAGAAAAATTGTCGGAGAATTCCTTGTAATTTCGAAGCGTCTGGATATACTCATCAATGATCTCAAAATCCTTGCGGTCCTCAAATGTCAGGGCAATCCCTTTGATGGTTAACTTATCCCGCTTGAAGCGCATGCCGGTGATAGCCATATCGTCCGGTGTCATGGCCCCCAGTAATTCCAAATTGCTAGCCCATAAAAACCGTTCCTGTTCCAGATCAGCAAAGGACATAATATCATTTTTTGACAAGTTTTTTCCGCGGGATTGAAGCTGCTTTATTTGCTCTTTAAGGTTCTGAATTTCTGATTTCTTCTGATCGATAACCCGATTATATCCGCTACTGATCATCCAGACCCGGACATTTATTGCTAACAACAGGAAAATGAGAATTCCAAAAACAGACCAGCGGGTCCGACCGCGGATCCGTTCCTGGCGTATCTCGGCACTTTCCGCTTTGTTCAGATTAATTGTAATGTAGGACTTCATTCGTCTAACCCGCCCCGCAATCCAAGACCCAAAGCCACTGTGTATTGGCTTGGATTGGAAATACTCAATTCATCAGCGCCAGACAACCCTTCAAATGGATCGAAAACTGCACACTCAACATTCAACTTCGAACTAATTAGATCGGAGAGTCCTGGAGTTTCCGCGGCACCGCCTGTTAAAAAGATCTTCAAGAAAAAACTTTGACCAGTTTGTTTCGCATAAAACCTTAGGCTGCGGCGGACATCTTCCACCAGATTATCGTAGACAGCCCGCTCAGCAACACTGATTTTTTGGCCATCTATTGCAGAACTATCCTGCAAGGCAGAAAGTCCATCGCTATTAAGTAGATCTTGAGCCTGTGTATAGGAAATGTCTTTTTCTGCAGATATTTCCTTTACAAAATGGTGACCACCGATTGGTAGATCCCGTGTAAAATATTGTTGCCCCTGACCCCAAACTATCAGGCTGGAAGAGACAGAGCCAATGTCCAGTATAACAACCAATCCATCTTCAGGCATATCTTTTATATAGGTGAAAATATTGGTAATTGCGATCGGATCTACATCAATAATACCAGGTTTCAGGCCGCATTCCTTCAACATAGCCATATGGTTTGATAAGACCCCTTTTGTACACGCAACCAAGCCCACATCTATCTTATCAACTTCTCGCTCATTTGAACCGAAGATCTGGAAATCAATAACAGCGTCCGTACCGTCCATAGGAATATGTTTACGGGCTTCAAAGGTCATGGCAGACGCTAATTCATCAGCAGGCATCTCCATCGTAGTGATCTGTTTTACACTGGCAGATGTTCCGCTGATCCCTGAAACAACACTTTTGACCCGTTTGGGGTTCAGTCCCTGCTGCCGTAGAAGTTCTTTTACGGCCATGACCCAGTGAAATCGATCGGTCTTATCCGGATCAAAGGCCTGGTTTGGCTCGGGCACCAAGCGTTGGCCAGCGTCTAGGACTTTAAATCCGTCTTTGGTCTTATTGACAGTCACCATTTTTACAAACTGTCGGCCGATATCTAATCCTAAATACATAATTTTATTTCAACCATTTAGAGATTGTTATCCAATTCCCCATAAGAAGACATTTTCAAAATAACATTATTATTCACGTCAACCTGATCAGGGTAATATGGCGGCGGATTGAAGCGAAGGTTCCAGTCATAATGATAGTTCTTGTCATAGCCTACACCTGGAGATACATTGTATGGCCCTGGAAAATTGCGCAGCATATAGCCCCTTTTCTGTTGTACAATGGAACCCCATAAATGAACAACTCCCCGCTTATCATTAGTATTATTATATAAGCCGTTTTGGCCTTCAGTACGATAATAATTTCGATGACCGCCTCGACCATCAGCGATATAACCATAGGCTAGATTATCATTCCAATCATGATAACCTGTAAGATTGTTTTGCCAGTAATGAGAAATAAACCCTCCGTACATTGCCATGATCGCCGCATTGATCTTGATATCTGACCCATATGCCTGTCCGCGGGCTCCATTTGGTCTTGTATTGGCTATAATAACACAACCTCCGGCAATTAGACCTAAAACATTATCGGTTCCACCATCTTCAGGATGGATCACCTGCGCATTGGTATAGGAATCGGCATAGAGCACATCATCAATGAGCCAGATATTTCCCCAGACCCGATCAACGATGCTCATATTATCGTGGCGGCGGTATTCCGTATAATCATCAGTCACGATCGTGTACTTGCCGCCCACTACACCTCTGACCAATACCTGACCGCCTTTTACATAAATCACCGATGGGTTTGTGTAGGGGTAGAACAACTTCTGCATATAGATATATTCACTATTATAAATTTCATTGGGGCAGGAAAAAATATCGCAATTGGAACCGGCGATCCCGGCCGCATTCCAATAATCAAAGTCAAAATGATGCCGTCCACCAACAGGACAATATTCTGATCCATCTTCATCATGATCATGATAATATTGGAATGTATTCCATTCCACATCCTCGGCAAGACCCGTGGATGCACTGGTATTTATAAGAGTGACTGGCTCATCATTTAAGAAACCCTGGTCAATATCAGAATTATAGAATATTGAACCTGGTTCTACCTGCAGCAGAACCCGGTCTGAACCAAGTGGGAGCGGATTATTACCCATGGAGAATGTCACCATCTTGGATGCATCTGAATTAGATACCTGGATGATATCACCAGCTTCAATAATATCAATTAATGTTGATTGTATATTATCTCCGGAGAGATCGGTAGCACTGACAACCATGAACGTACCGTCATAACCCAGGCCAGGTAAATACTCATTATTTGGACCAAAATGAATGCTGAATTCTTCCACATTCAGAGCAGCACTGGTACTATCCCATAAAAAGTCGAACTCATTAGGTGGCCCTCCGATAGGCGGGATATTGTACCACCACTGTGCCGCCCAGAATCCACCTTCTGTAAAATTGATCTCGGTCATGATCATCGTATCTTTTTTACCACCGCGGAAAAGCATATCATCCGCTGTAAATACATAGTCTGCGTTTGCCCGGACAAGCTGTGCAGAATTTTCTGGTGGAAACACGATCGTAGAGATCGTATCCAGAATGTTCACGGTCTCGCCGTCTATTTCCTGCTCGAATACACCTTCATCACAGGCCCCCCAGCCACCGATGCCGCCGCCATTTTCAACTGCTTCATTGGTAATAGTAACTGAGCCCGAAAATTCTGGACAGCCATAGTTGCTGAATATAATATCGCCATTGGTGTGCACACGGCCTTCAAGAACGTCATTCGCACCAAAATTGACCACACCAGTGTTCCCCGGCCCAATAGGAGATTCTTCATCGGTAAAGTACATAAAATCTTCGAACCCCTGGGCCTGCATGGTCATATAAACTGTGCGCTCTATGGGATCAATCTTGTCTCCTCGGCTTGTTCTCGGTCTTGCTTCACCGGTGGAGAAAACATAGTACACTTTTCTAGTGGTATATTCTTCAAGCTCAGTATAACAGTAAATATTCTTATATTTTCCTATTGGCTCCCCAAATTCATTTTGACCATACTCAAATCCTTCAGGGTAAAGAAGTGTATCTTCAGTAGTGAGCTGCGGGAGTATGACCACACCCACCTCATTTAGGCCTGCTTCTGCAGCATAGAGGGCACGATGCTCCGCATAGCGGTATTCTTCCATGACCGATTGATTAAAGGAGTTCTTTAAGTAAGAAACCGTAATTGACATACCAACAAGGGTAAACAGCATTGCCAAAGGTGCTGCACTACCTCGATTATGATATAGTTGATACATCATTTGAAAGTTTCTTCATGATATAGGCATGGCCCAGAAATGCTCCACGGTGAAAATAGTGATCTTCTGTGGTGGTTTGACCATTGATAAACACATCCTGATCCATAGCCAGGGTCAATTCTATATGCAAATAAGACTGCTTGAAGATCCCCAGGCCAGGTCTCGAGTCAGGTTCACTTGTGACCACAAAATCTTTTACCCATACGGTGCGCTGACCACTGTTCCGATAGGGCCCTATAGATGGGAACTTTAAGTTACCATCCGCAGGAGCATCATAATTAACCTGTATACCATCACGCTGATGGCAGGAAATAACAACATCAGGGGTCAGTCCATTATAGAACCGGTATAGCTTGATCCTGGAAAAGCCATTCAACCCATCCACTTCAACCTTTTGAGCTATATTCAATTCCTGAACGATCTCCCGCATAACGCTGTTTCCATAATGGCGAAGATCCTGGCGTACCCGATCACTTTGGTAGTGTAGTAATACTCCTCTTGTGCCTAAGGTCATCCCTAGACCGATGATTCCTGTGACCACTATCACTGCAGCCATTTCGATCAGGGTCATACCATTTGTCGTTTTATTCATTGATCTCATTCCAAGTCAAATATGGTCATTACAGTGGCTAAGCGACGCTCTTTTGTCACCTTATTGCTATATCGATTTGCGGGTGTCTGAAGATAATCCTGCCATTGAATCCAGCAATCAAGCTGATACCGATCAAAATCAGTAACACCATGCGGCGTAAATCGATCCAGACTTTCAATATCATAGTACAACCTGGCTATGATCTTGTACTGTGACTGTGCATTACCATAAAGATATATCTGGTTCCCTTGCAGGTCTCCGTTCCATTCTGATGGTGACATAACTCCATCAGCAATACGACCCTTCCAGTATTCCATATAATTCAGTAACTCTTCCGTTGCACGTTCTTTTACTTCCAGAGCGTGGAGCTCTCCACGGGCATGGGCGGCACCCATCAGGATACCAAGAGCAGCGATCATTGTGATCACCACCGCTGTCATCACTTCTATGAACCCTATTCCGCTACTGGTCTTCTTTAGCCACATCTTCCTATAACACGTTTTGCTTGAACAATTTTGGATTATCTGCTATCTCGATGGCTACCTTGCGCTCGATCTTGCCCTGAGTCACCAAGCGCTGTAAATCCTGATCAAGGGTCTGCATACCTTCAACCCCACCCGATTGAATTATGGATGATATCTGATATATTCGATCTTCGCGAATGAGATTACGAATTGCAGTTGTAGCAATCATAACTTCACAGGCCGGCACCCGACCTTTACCATCTTTGGTTGGCAACAGCTTTTGGGAAATAACTGCTTCTAAACTTTCAGAGAGCATGGATCTGATCTGGTCTTTTTGTCCGGCAGGATAGATATCAATAACTCTATCGATGGCCTTGACCGCACTGGACGTGTGAAGGGTTGATAGGACGAGGTGCCCAGTTTCCGCAGCGGTCAAAGCCAGCGAAATTGTTTCCAGGTCGCGCATTTCCCCCACCAAGATCACATCCGGGTCCTCCCGAAGGGCAGCTCGAAGCGCATTCGCAAAGCTGTGGGTGTTCGCTCCTAATTCTCTCTGGTTGATCAAACTTTGATTAGTGTGATGAAAATATTCAACGGGATCTTCAATGGTGATAATATGGCAGGATTTCGTTGTATTGATATGGTCAACCATGGCAGCTAAAGTTGTCGTTTTTCCGGACCCGGTGGGACCGGTCAGTAAAACCAGACCGCGATCCAACATTGCAAGATCTCGCATGAACGGTGGAATACCCAGTTCATCAAAATCCTTTATTTTGTCTGGTATGGTGCGAAAAACACCGGCCAGACCATTGATCTGGTTAAAAAAGTTCACACGAAACCTACCTTTTCCATCAAGTTTCGCTGAAAAATCTATTTCCTTTCGCTCATGAAACAGCTCTTGCTGATCTTCATTCATTACCTGATGCAGCATCGATTCCATATCAACCTGAGATAATACATCCATATTTAAAGGCTTCATGGTGCCATTGATACGCACCATTGGAACTGAACCAACGCTCAAATGCAGATCGGAAGCGCCGCTATCCAGGCTATAGGTGAGTAGTTCATTAAGGTCCATAGGCTATTGGTTTTCTTCGGCTGATCCGTATCCAGTAAACCTACCAGTGAGAGCGTCGAATGTAACTATTTTGCCTGCCCCACCCTGCATTTCTTCCGTACTAGTGGCACCAATACGATCTGGTAACTGCAACTCAAATGTCCATTTTAATTTCGTGGATCGATCCAGGTCTATTTGACCCGAACGCTCGAGTTGGTCAACATCTCCCGGCCATTCACCCTTGGTCTGATAGTACATTTTTGCTGCATTATGCACGTTAGAGATGACTGTGCGGGCTTCAGAAGCATATGAACTTTGTACATAATCAAGATAGATGGGGAGTGCGATTGCTGCCAATATGGCCACAATAACAACCACAACCATAATTTCGATCATGGTAAATCCGGATCGTTTATCCCGTATACCTTTCATTTAATTTATCTCCTTAATTCAATGAAATTATTGTGTTAGAATAAACTAACACATGAAAATATATCTTGTGGAGAAAACATGGTTCTTCCCCGTCCCATATCAAAACGGGTGAATGGTCAAAACCACTCACGTTAAAGGTAGGTTATTTTAGTAAGAGGATTTTGTGGGTTTTCTGGTAGTGACCGCTTATCATACGTATAAAATAAATACCTGCTGGAGCCATATCACCGTTTGCAGTTCGTCCATCCCAATCCAGATTGTAAATTCCTGCGGGCAGTATATTATTTTTTATTGATTTTATGGTCCTCCCCATTACATCAATGATTTCCAGACTTATATGATTCTCAATTGGCAAATGAAAGCGAATATGTGTTACCGGATTGAAAGGGTTTGGATAACTGGGAAACAGCACATATTCAGTCGGAAAAGGTGTATTTCCAACAATACCTAAAAGTGATTCTAGTGTATACACAGTCCCATTGAACTCTAATTCTTCAAACTGAAACAAGGTATCTATTCCATCACGATCTGGAATCAAATCGATCACGACCAGAATGGAATCATTCCATTCTGCAGGTAAGAGAACGGCATATTCTAAGTAATCAC